>JAMPKV010000002.1:0-300000 GCA_039962225.1 Microcoleus sp. AS-A8 | reverse complement strand
CCTGTAGGTTCCCCTCTCCTCCTCAGGAAAGTCCAGATCAAATTGAGAGGATGGAGCGAACTCAGGAGAGAAATCTTCCTCCGTCCCTGTGTCCTCAAATTCTCCACTCCCAGGAATGACAAACGTCATACCGGTTTCATCAGCACCCGGATCTGGGAAAAACTCTTCGGGTGTATCATCTAAAGCCGCGCTGCCAAAAACGCTGTCATCCAATTCAAAGCCACTGGTGCTTGTTCCGAAGGTTTCCAGGTCGTCACTTTCTTCCCCAAAATCAGATGAAAAAGCAAAGGGAGTGTCACTGCCATGACCGCTTTCAGGAGTCTGTTGCTCATCAATCCCTGACCCTCCAAACGGATTGCCAAAGGGTGACTCTGACCTTGAGGTAAACGTCTCACTGCCGACCTCATCAAAATCTAGGCTTCCCAGGTCGAAACCGCTAGACTCATCGTCTTCGGCGGCCAAATGAGACCAGTTTTCAAAGTTGGATGGGTTACCCAACTCGTCTGTTTCGCCGAGATCGCCATAACTTACCTCGAAATCGTCTGATGATGCTGTATCCCCTCCGGCGTCTGCCCCATTCATCAATTGATTGGCATATTCCAGACCGTTATTAGCATATTCAAGAAAATCGGGTTCAGAAGTCAGGGTCAGCACCGTCTCATACTGTTGCCGTGCCACATCGTACTGCTGTAGCCCATAGCAGTAAATATGACCGAGCAGAAGACGCACACTGGGATTCTCTGGGAAATCCTCTACCAATCGGTCACATATGGTGGCGGCCTCTTGGTAATTGCCCTGCATATAAGCCTTTTCGGCTTGTCCATATTCCTGCGCGAAATCCGTACCTGATGCCATTTGCCTCCTCCCGCTGCTCAATAGGAAAAAGGAAAAAGTCAAAGGCCAAGCCTTTTTCCTTGATGGAACTTTTTCCTTTTACTTAACTCAATTTCATGCTGCCCACCGTGCTGATCGTAGAATTGCAACCTGATCTAGAAGTCGCAAATATTGATTCGATTCTTTATGTAACACCCACTCGCCCCGTAAGAAAGGTGCCATACTGTCTGGAACATTTGTCGGCATTTGCAACTGTTCAAGATCTCGCCAGTCCATTTCTCCAATCCTGTCAATTGCCAACCCTAGCATGGTGTCCTGGTCTTCGACAGCAATGACGGGAATTTCCGGTCGATCTGTATTCAAAACCATCCCATCCCCCAGAAATTGACCGAGATCGGAAACCCAAATCACTCGCCCCCGAATGTTGATTGTGCCCAATAGTAAGGGGGAAGCATTAGGAATAGCTGTAATCCGATCTGGCGACTGAGAAATCACTTCTTTGATGCCAGTGGCAGGTAGGGCAAATTCATTACCCGAAGGCACGAAAAACCGCAGGTGTAATTCACCTTCGGGGCTTTCGAGTTCCTGAAATTCTGGGGCTTGATCTTGACCACTGCCCGTTAAAAAGTCTGGATTACCAACCATTCTCTCTAATACCTATAAACTTATCCTCTAAGCAGCTGTTTAACCGTTCCAATCAACTCAGTGGGTTGAAAGGGCTTGGCAATGTAAGCGTCTGCACCCTGTTTCATGCCCCAATAGCGGTCAAATTCTTCGCCTTTTGAAGAACACATGACAACGGGCACATTCTGAGTTTTGGGGTCGGCTTTGAGCCGGCGGCAAACTTCGTAACCGTTCATCCGAGGCATGACAATATCCAATACCACCACATCAGGGTTAGAGCGCTGAATTTGTTCCAATGCTTCTACACCATCACTGGCGACAGTGACCGTCAAACCACTTCCTTTGAGGAGGTCTGAGATCATCTGTCGTTGGGCAAGGCTGTCTTCTACAACCAGAACTGTACTCATAGCTCCCTACTTGACGAAAGGCGGTAACCGGAGTGAATGGGCATGAACCCCTGGACTTCAGGCTGAAACCTGATAATGATTAAAGTATCCCTCATCATCCTTTAATCACTGAGTAAGATCTTTAAAATTTAGGCTTGTTCTTTTGATTGTGGCAGCTATGGATGAAGATGGGTGGCAATGGGGCTCTGTTCGGATTGGCTTCCTACAGGTTAGCCCAGCCCTAAAAGCATCACTTGCCTCGTCTTCATGCCGATGCTGGCTTGGTGATATCTGTCTGTTCTATGTCTTGGTCTAATCCAACGCGACTTGAATTTTCATCCTGATTTTTTTTTATATCAACCCAACCAATATATTTCTCCAATAGCATTAACAGTTCACTTGCGCCAAACGGCTTAGTCAAGTAATCTGTTGACCCTACCATTCGCGCTCTAACGCGGTCAATAAACCCATCTTTGCCCGTTAGCATAATGATGGGGGTTTGCCGAAAAGCTGTGGATTGTCGCAGCATTCCGCAAATTTCGTATCCATCCAGTTCTGGCATGGCCAAATCACACAGGATGAGATCCGGTTTACTTTGAAACACAAGGGTCAGCGCCTGTACAGGGTCTCGAATCGCTGTGACTTCATACCCCTTCGCTTGTAGGATATACTCAACCGTCTTGCCAATCGCCATGTCATCATCAATACACACAATTCGAGGAACTTGGGGGAAACCTTTAGCTTCCCCTCCCCAGCTAGGAGTGGTTGCCTCGTGAGCGGTGGCACTCACCAGTTGCACCCAACCCTTTCGTACATAAGGATAAATCGCCTTGGCAACGGTGAGAATGTCGCGATTGAGATAGCGGGAAAGTTGGCGCAGGGATGTTTTGCCATCCGCCCACTGCCTCAGTGTTCTAAATGCGCTTTCTGGTAACGTTGCACGTAACTGCATGGGGTCTGTAATCACCGGACACTGATTCGGAGACTGAATATGGGGATGAAATTGCTTCCACTCCTGCACCTGCTTCATAATCTTGGTGACTAGAGGGGCAATCTCCAGGGTGGTGAGTTGGGGAGCTAACGCTGGACTCACTTCAAAGACAAAATAGCCATTGTGTAGGCTCAAAAGGTCAAATAGGGTTTCGCGGATCATGCTTTGGATAATGCTCCGCCCTTGCGCTGGTGTCAGGATATGCTTTTCCAGCAAGGCCCACAGATAGCCATATTCGGGTGCGTTGATCGAGTCGATGGACGGGAGTTCTAGATGATCTAAAGCTGTGTTGGCTTTATATCGACGCAAATAGTCGCGCAGACGCGCTAAACTTCTCTCGCTATCGGAAGCATAGGCAATCTTACCGTTCAGGAAGAAGACGAACCAAAACGGCCCTGCCCTTCTTTTGGGCTTGGTTTCCTGGTAAGGACGCCCAAAGGCGAAGGGTTTGCTACTGAGATCGCCACCCGTGTTATTAATGGGGAAGCTGTACGCTTCAACCAACAGTTCGCCTGTTCGCTGACCGAGCTCGATCAGTTGCAGGATGCTGCGGATATCAATTTCATTCAACGTTCCCTGCATTTAACGAAAGCGTACTCCTAAAAACCTTTGGATGAATGAGAATTTTACTACCCGTCCTTTTGTCCAGGATGCCTATATAGTGGTGCTGCTCCATGAAACTTTGAGAAATTGGGTAGGGTGAGCCGCCACGCTTCAGTTCAAGGGTACGGCTATTTCTCAACCCCTGTCTCTAAGAGAGAACTCTCTGTGTAGATAGTATCTGTTGGCCACAGCGCTGCTTCGTAATGACTATTTCTGATTGGATTTTCATGCTGCCTCGCTCAAACACCCAGAAGGAGACTGTATCAAATAAAAGAACTCGTTAGCTGCTTTCTCGAATGAACGAGGAGCAACGGGGGAGCAGTAAATCTCATTTTCTACCGCTACTTCTTTCCACAGCAATGCTAAACTTTAAATCTAACTTGACTACCTAGCCAAGTTAGATTACCCAGCACTCTTGTTTTAGACTTAAAACTCCGAACTTTCTATGTATTTAGTATAATTGCAGATTTGACGTTGCGGAGAATGCCCACTTTTGACTACCGTTCGTGTTCATCTTACCGACGACTGGTTTTTTTTTAACTGGCAGAAAGGAGGATGACTTCTGTGCCGTATAGGGTTTAAAGTGTTTTTCTAAACTGATTGACAACAGGTTACGATGAACGTTATGGCTCCCCTTACGGGCATTAGCTTAGAATGGGTTCCGCCAAAGGATTAGGGAGATCTGTGTTAAGATGCCCTAGCAATAGCATTTATACTTAGGGGGTGGCAGAAGGAAAAGCTGTTTTTAGCTAAATAATAGTTATTCATACCATCTTATAATTAATTGGAATAAATGCAAAATTGTGAAGAGAGAGTTGCTCAGTTAACCGTGAAGATTCTTTCTTGTTTTAGCAATGTGGTCTTCTCATAACTGAGTTTAATGAGGCTGAATGGCGTCAAGCTTAAGATTTAGTTTAGTCACAAATTGGGCACAAGAGACGTAAAGAGGACCATCAGTGTGCTGTATCTAGCAGAAGTACAAAAGCAGAAAGGTGGCGGGATACTGGGCGGCGGCGGGAAGACCGCACTCAAACTGCTGGCTTGTCAGCGAACTGACCAGAGTTGGAGTGCTGTGCCTGGTGACGAAGTTATTCCTGCCGAAGAAGCCAAAAATCTGAATGAAGGAGCCTTGGTACTCATTAACCTGGGCGGAAATCGACAAATCCAAGGAGAAATTGAGCTAGCAGGCTCACGCCTAGCGAGAGATTTGCAAAACTTCTCTCGCCTGCTGGAGAAGGCGAAAAGCCAAGAAGAAGAAATTGAACAGTGGAAGCAGTCTTTGACTTATCAAAGTCAAGAGCTCAATCGCCGCGAGATGGAGATGGAAGCGCGGATTGAGCAGATGCAATCCATGGAGGAAGACTTTGAGCGCGTCGAGCAGCAACGCCAAGAGGTTGAAAGTGCTAAGGAAGAAGCGGCAAGGCTGGGAGAGGAGTTTGAGCGCAGCCGCCAAGAGTTGGAAGGAGCGTGGGAACACCTACGGGGTGAACAGCGACGCTTGGAGGAGCAAATCGCTCAGCACTCACCAGGCTTAGATCCGAGCCAAGCCCGTGTGATCCAAGAATTGCTAGATCAACTATCACAAGCCGTTGCACCCACAGACACTGTGCGGGAACAGCTAAATCTCTCGTTTGAAGTGCTTAACGCTCAGCAGGCAGAACTAGAGAAGGACTGGCAGCAGTTAGAGCAACGACAAACGGAAGCGTCTGCTCGCCAAGCAGACGTTGACCGCCAAGCAGAGGAATTCCAAAAACGCAAGCAGGACTTGCAGCAAGCGCAGAAGTCCTTGGAGGAGGCAAAAGCAGAGTTAAAAGTACAGCAGAATGCTCTAGACATCAAACAGGAGTCAGCCCACATGCTGAGTCTCCAGTTACGAACCCAAGGGGAGTTACACCAGCAAGTGGCTCGTCTGGCAGCAACATCAGCAGGTGTCAAGATTAGTCAGCGGGTTGACCTCGAAGCGCTGGAAAAGATGCCCCTGGGAGAGCTACAGGGAACTGTACAGGGTTTGCAGCAAGACTTGGAAAAGCTGGTGCGCTTTGTCAATGACCAGGAAGAAGAGCTGACATTCCAACGGGAAGCGGTTGAAGAATTACACGAAAAGATTAAGTCGGCGAGTGAGTATGACCGCATTAGTATGGAAACGGAACTCGCCGAAGAGCAAGACCGTTATCAGATGTTAGATGAAACTCTTGTGGGTCAACGGCGAAATTTGCGAGAGCGGGAAGAAATTCTCAATCAGCATCAGCGGGTATTGCGGCGTCGGCAAGGCATTTCTGAGAGTAATGCCTCAGACAACCAGAAAATTGACCTGGGGCCGATTTTGATCCAGCTTGAAGCACAACGGCAACAACAGGAAGAAGACCTGCAAAAATTAGAAAATCAGATTGAGCAGATGCGCCGCAGCATCAATCAAGCTGAGGAAATGATTCGTCATCAGGCTGGGGAACAGGAGGCAAAGCTCTCGGAACTGCAAAGCTTGGAGCAAAATTGGCAGTCGGCGATCGCAGCCGTCGCTCAACTCCGAGGTCAGGTGGAGAGTTATCAAGCCCTACTACAGCCAAAGCAAGAGGCGATCGGTCAAATCCGGCAAAAATTAGAGGCTATTGCAGAGGCTCTGAATCAAATTCAGGAAACCGGTGACTATCAGCTACAGAGAATTGCACAGTTGCAGCAGACAATCGGTAGCTTAATGCAATCGCCCGAATTTGCCGCTTCTTGAGGGGATTGAAGGTGACGCGATTCGAGATCATAACGTTCAATCTTCACGCCCCTCAACCCGGTCATTGTCCCGAAGCACAATCCAGTTGCCCTCGACAACCGCGGTCACTCCTGCGGGAAAGGACGAGGTTTGAGAGCGGTTAGGAGCCGTAATTAAGGCCGTCATTTCTGCGATTTGCTCAAAGCTGGGAGCGGTCTGTTGAACCGTGGCCAGAAATTGCCTGATCACGCGACGTTGCAGGGCGAGAGAAGCTGGCTGTAAGACCAGGCGATTGAGCCGTGGGGTAGCCCTGTGGCAAGACTCTAACAGAGCGTCTTGTTCCTCACCATTAACAGGTACCATTGCCTGCTGTCGTAGTTCTTGAGCCGCGTCTTCGAGATACGCCACATCTGCCCGAAGCAGTTCAGCGGTTTGGGATAAAGCCGTCTCCACCTGGGGATTGAAATGGCTTTTTAAGTAGGGTATTAGCTCCTGTCGGATGCGGTTACGAGCATATTTGAGGTCTTGATTGTAGGCATCTTCCCAAATGGGTAGCTGCTGCTGTTGGCAGAATTGAAACGTCTCGGCACGGGTGACTTCAAGCAGGGGACGCACAAGCTGTAGTCTTTGGGCCAATGGACGTTGCCAGGTGAGGGCTTGTAAACCATCGGCACCAGCACCTCGAATCAGATTGTAGAGGACGGTTTCCGCGCGATCGCTCTTTGTGTGACCTGTAACAACATCCTGATAGCCCTGTGCTTGAGCCATTTCGCTCAAGACTTGATATCGCCATCGTCGTGCAGCCGCCTCGCTGGTACCGAGATCAGCAGCGGTTTTGAGATAAAAAGGGAGCGACCAGTTGTGAGCCAATTGTTGAACATGAGTCGCCAGTCCCTCATCCTGAGGCCAACGATGATCGCAGTGAGCGATCGCAATCTGCCATCCCCACTTGGGTTGTAAATCCAACAACAATTTAGCTAAGCACAGAGAATCTTGTCCCCCGGATACCGCAATCAATATCCGCCGCTGCTGCGCCAATAAGTGTCTTTGCCGCAGGGTTTGATGGACGCTTGCATGAAGCCGCGTCCAATTTGGACGGTTAGACATTTTTAACAGGCTCAAGGATGAAGTTTGAAGGATGAAGTGAAGAAATTTTTCATACTTTATCCTTTACACTTCACACTTCTTGTCATACGTCATGCTTTTACTGATTGTTTTGCCAACTCGGCTGGTTTATGTCTTGCCAAACATCATCAAGTAGCGAGTCAGTCCCCTCGTCTTCTAAATCAGTGTTGAAGGAAATCTCTTCAAACTGGAACTCACCTCCACCACTGGCAGAGGCTTCACCGAAATCCAAGCTCTCGTCGCTGTCTAGAGACATTTCGCCGAAATCTAAATCATCATCGCTGTCTGTAGAAATTTCGCCGAAATCTAGGAACTCATCAGAACTCGCTTGCGGTGATTCTACAAGTTCTAACTCTTGTTCAATACTTTCGGAAATTTGATCAAATTCGTCATCTAGGCTGGATTGCATCGGATCAGCCATACCGAATTCATCGTCCAGACTGGAAGACATCGGCTCCGTCATGCCGAATTCATCATCCAGGCTGGAAGACATCTGAGCCGTCATGTCGAATTCATCATCCAGACTGGAAGATATCTGCTCCGTCATGCCGAATTCATCATCCAGGCTGGAAGACATCTGAGCCGTCATGTCGAATTCATCGTCCAGGCTGGGAGACATCTGCTCCGTCATGCCGAATTCATCATCCAGACTGGGAGATATCTGATCCGTTATGTCGAATTCATCGTCCAGACTGGGAGATATCTGATCCGTTATGTCGAATTCATCGTCTAGGCTGGGAGATATCTGATCCGTTATGTCGAATTCATCATCTAGGCTTGACTGCATTTGGTCAGCCATATCGAATTCGCCATAAGAGACGGTTGTTGAGACTTCTTGCTCTATCTGGACATAGATGGTGGTCGGCTCTTCTTGCTCCAGTTCTTCATCACTGGCTACTGGTGTTTCCAGAGCCAACTCATCCAGCTCTTCAGCGAAAGAGTCTTGCAGATCCAGCGCTGCCGCGCTAGCTGCTGAGGTTTCTAAATCGAACTCATCCGCCACGCCGATGGGTGATTCGTCGAAGTCTAGGGCATCTGAAACGCTAGCGGGTGACTCTTTTACAGGCAAATCCTGAGCCAAGCTGGCGATTGCCTGCTTATCCTCCTCGTGTGAGTCGAGAGGGCAAAATTCCAGGTTTATTCTTACCTTACCTTTTTGCCAGCCATTCGCGGTAAATCGCAAGACTTCGCAGGAGATCCCATCTTCACTAAACCAACCATCTTTTTCCTGAGTCCATCCTTGGATTCCGTATTCTAGCTGTGTCTTGATAGCTTCGGACAATTCACCCACTCGGAAGGTGCGATGTCCGATCAGAATTTGAACAGATTCATCGACTGACAAAACTTCACCCGTAGCCAGTGGCTCAAACCGCTTATCCACGCCGTTTTTCCCCGATTAACTTTGTAGTTTTTTCTCAAATAGTAGTCAGGCAAGGGTTAACCGCTGGCATCTTTAGGCGCAATCTGCTTAGGAGCGGCCCAAAAGAACGCTGAACGCTTAGAAAAACCAGCCATAGGAATGTAATCCTTTGCCCAGCAGATTCACACCAAGATAGCAAATCCAGACTACTATAAATCCTGTTGCCGCTAAAATGGCTGGTCGCCGTCCTTGCCATCCACGCGTAATCCGAGCATGGAGATAGGCCGCAAACACTAACCAGGTAATTAATGCCCACGTTTCCTTGGGGTCCCAACTCCAATAAGACCCCCAAGCCTCATTCGCCCAAACCGCCCCAGCAATAATCCCGATCGTGAGTAAGGGAAATCCCAATCCAATGACGCGATAGCTGATATTGTCGAGAGTATCAGCAAGGCTGAGGCGTACAGGAGAGAGAGTTGCAACCGTCGATATTTCTGCAACCGCTGAGGCTGATGGGGTGGCTACATCGAGAACCGCTGTATTCACGGCACTCTTGTCGGCTTGCCAACTGTCTAAGGTCGGAGAATTACTGGTGATGACTGGGGTTTGGGGCTGCGGTTGTTCACTGTTACGTTGCAGTCGGTAAGAGGGACGAGCCGCTTGATCAGTCTTGGTACGATAGCCACCCGTTCCGACAGAACTGCCTCGAAGCTCGACGTTTTGACCGCGAGTCACGACCAAAAAGGCGATCGCCAACAGGGAACCCACCATCAGTGCGGCATAACTTAGCATCATCACACTGACGTGCATCATCAACCAATTGGATTTTAGAGCCGGGACGAGTGGCTCTGAGTGCTGCATTTCTGATGGCAGTGTCAGGGCGGCAAATGCCGTGATACCCATAGCCACCGGTGCTGTAACAACGCCTACCAATCGGCTGCGACTCATGTTTTCGGCAATCAGATGAATCGCGGTAATCCCCCAAGTCAGGAAAAACAGAGATTCATAGAGATTGCTCAAAGGAAAGTAACCGGCCTCTAGCCATCTGGCACCAAGTAAAGCGGCGATACAGAGGTTAGCGATCGCCATACCGGTTGTTGATAACACTGATAGATAGGGAATTGCCCCAAAAGCCGCGCCTATCCAATACATCAACATCGTCACGAACAGGACGAGGAAGGACGTATTATCCAATTTGTTCTGGAGTTCAACCAGATCCATAAAGTGTTCTCTCTACTCAGTTTATGAAAATTCAATGATTGCCGCGTCAATACTATCCTATCGGTTCCTTTGACCCTCAAGAAATAAGAGTGGGGGAGTGGGGGAGTGGGGGAGTGGGGGAGTGGGGGAGTGGGGGAGTGGGGCCGGAGCTTTAGTGAGGATGGGGGAGCTGTTGCCATAAAGGTTAGGACTTTCTTTAACGGCTCTTTCGATCACCTACCAGTAATAAACATAAAAGCCTTCTACCTTCTACCTCCTGCCTTCTGCCTTCTGCCTTCTGCTGTAAATTGGGATACTCCCCGAAGCTAAGGGTGAGGATGGTTAGGGCAAGGTTTCAAGGCGATTGGCTGGGAGATGTTTCAGGAGTTGGCGACACAGAAGGGCTGATTGCAGGCGTCTGAGCTGTTGGCGACACAGAAGGACTGATTGAAGGGGACGGGGATATCTGTGGCACAGACGGGCGGCTGGGACGGGTCTGAGGGGCGGCTGGAGTGCCTGGAATTTGAGAAGGATTCTCAGGAATAGGAGTGGGGCTGGGGATTACAGCCGTTTTTAGCTGCACAAATAGGTCAAAGCGGGTACTCCGTTTGTCATGAATCGCCCCCGTGAACCCGATCGCACGAATGGCCTTCGCCAGCAGTTTTCGCTCCGGAGGTAGGACTTTTTGCAGGTTCAGATTACTGCTGTTGATGGTGCGATCCACATCCAGAAAAAACTGACCATTATTGGGATTGGGCTGAGTTGGTACAGCTTGCTGAAATAGCGGAGTCTGAATCAGGGGTACTTGGGGTTCAGGAAGGATAGAACTGGCAATTGGTGCCCCTAGGGTTAAGAAGACTATGCTGCCCTCTAACCAGCCGTGAGTGGCACTCACTCCCCCGTAGGGTGAGAGCCAACTAACCACAGGTTGATTCCCCAGCTTCGTGGGTTCCACCTGAAATCCATAGCGAGTTGCCATCACTTGGTCGAGTCGATTGAGGGTGGCTTCAGCACGGGCGCGATCGCGTGCCTCCAACATCAATACCACACCGGCTCCCAGTGGCGGAGAGGCTTGATTTTCGGGAAGCGTCAAACTTTGTGGAGAGGCCGGAATTAGAGCCAGGGAAAACTCATCTCCCATCCAAGGGAGTAGCTCGTTCTCAAAATCTAAACCTAAAAATGCCTTTAAAGCTGTATTGAGATTTTCGGGTGTAATCGGCAAGAGTGGATTCGACTCCGTCCCTTGGGCGAAACCTTCCCATAATTGTTTTAAATTACTTCCAGCCAGCATGAACAGCGTATCGGCTGGCAGGCGTCTGGGTAAACGTGGGGTTGTATTCTCAACGTTGTACTTTTGAGTGCTATTGGGTTTTAGCCAAGAAATCCCCTGAAAACGCATCCCTTGGGATTCTAGAGTTACCGTCGTCGCCACTCCCTGCATTTGTTGAGCATCCGCCATTTTTTCCGGAGAGAGGTTACGCCCTGAATTCGCTGCGAGTACCGCTGAGAACACAGGCATATTCAAATACAACTGGGCGAAGGGTGTAGTGCTATTAACTTTTGGCAATGCCTCCAAATACCCTGGCGTCGCGGCTAGCGAGGAACCTCCTTTATAGGTATCAATCGCCCGCTCCGTGATTTTAGGATTATTTGTAACAACCAAGAAACGCCCCACCAAAGCAATTGAATAATTCTGGGTATTGCTTTTGTGAGTTTCTCGAATGGGAATGCCTTTGTAGGTTCGTTCAAAAAACTGCGTGGCTTTCTGAGACTTGGTTTTTTCAAATAGTTGCTGTGCCTGAGTGGGGCTTTGCATCGGCAATACAATCAGGTCAGGAAGCAATGACCTGCCGAACAGAGGCGCTTGCCCTGGAGAGGCTCCCGGCATCGGTGCCCTAGACTCCAGATAAGCAATCATTACCGTTTTACTCAACCCAGGTTGGATATCTCGCTCATAGTTATAGCCATTGGCTGTGACAAGATTATCGTGCAGTTGGGTGAGCTTTTGATTCAGAGCCGCTTTCGTTTCAGGTGTGCCATATAGCTGCAACTGCTGCCATGGCGCTGCATCCGTAGAAATTGACGCCGTGAGCAGGGCATCTTGTGGAACCAACTGGGAACCGAGTGGGGCATCTCCCAGAACAGGTTTTCGCTGCACGAGCAGCAAGTAAGCGGTTACACCACCGCCGATGAGTAAGACTGCCGCACCCAATCCTAGCAGCAGCAACGGTTTATGTTTCTTCAGCATGAATGAGAGCTTTAGTAGGCAGTGCCATTGCCAATTTACCAGTGGATCGCTCTCAATGATTGCTGAATTCTTGAACCTCTAGTTCAGTTTCTGGTGAAAGATGCTCACTCAGCTTCACCAATGAGTGTGAATGCAGCCCAGTCTTTGGGGTTGGGGTGTTTTTTCAGGGTTGTCAGCATAGCGCTTCGCAGTGCTTGGGCTTTATCGGGGTTCTGCTGAAGATTCTTATAAAACTCGGTCATCAAGAAGGCAGTGGGCGCATCCGGTACTGACCAGAGGGAAACAATCACACTAGGTACACCGGCTGTAATCAATGAGCGAGACAATCCGATGATGCCATCGCCAGTAATTTTGCCGTTACCAGTATCGCAAGCACTCAAAACGACTAATTCCGCATTCAGTTTCAGATTGAGGATTTCTTCAGTTGTCAGTAGACCGTTATCTTGTCCCGAAGGCGCGAGGGCGACAGCACCCGCACCGGGTAAGCCCAGAAATATTTTTAAGTAATCCAATAATCCGTGAGTTGCCAGATGAATCACCCGTGCCTGGGACATCTTTTGTACAACTGCGGCTTTCGTTGCTCCGTTTCCTATAATCGCTTGGGTATTGAATAGAGTTGCAATTTCAGTCGCTTCCTGTTGAGACCCTGGTAAGCTAGGCAGTTGTTCAGGCGGTTTGCCAATCGCAGGTGAAACACGAGGCATAGTCGGATTACCTACCACTAACACATCCTTAGCTTCGCCTGGAACGTATTGCCGTCGCTGACGGGTAAACTCTAGCACTTGAATGGCAGGAGCGGTAAGAATGGTGTGTTTTTCAATTAGGTATTTACTAGAGGCATCTAGCAAAGCTGGGAAGGGAACGAGAAACAGCGTATTTTGTGGAATGAAGACGACACGAGCATTTGGATCAGTGGGCAGGAGGTCGGCAATGGGGTCAATCAGGAGTTGATGAAGTTGCTGTAAGCGATTGGTTTGGCTTTCTTCATCAACTCTGGCAACAGCTCCCAAACCCCGTCCTCTAACACCGATAGATTCACGACTGTCGAAAACAAGACCTCTAATAGTTGTATTTTGTTGCTGCCATAGAGGTTTGAGGTCAGTTTTACGGAATGTAACTTCACCTGTGGGTTTGATTACCCAAATATAGAGTTCTGATTCCTTGGTTTGTACTTTACCTCCAACTTTGAATTCATCACTAATAATCGAATATTCAACAAGGGTAGCGTTTTGCTCCTTAGCAATTTGTTGAATTTGTGGGAGAGATGGTGCAGCGATAGTAGATTCAGTAGTTGATGGGGTATAGCGATTTGCCAATAACTCCACAAAGGCTCTCGCTCTACCCCGCTCGGCTATTTCCAAAGCTTCGTTGGTTTTGTTCTGAGCGATGAGGGCTTGTTGCAGCAAGCTGTAGGTGTAAGCTTGTCCCTCAAAGATTGACACCTTGAAGGCATCATTCTTGCCCAATCTCTCCCGTAGAGTTTCCCCTACCTTGATTCCAGTAAGGAGGATGTTTTCGGCTTCCCTGAGATTGCCAGATTTAAGGAGACTATATCCTAGATAGTTTAGAGTCCTCCATTCCCCACCCTTGCTGCCAATTTCACGCAAAATTGCCAAACTCTGCTGGTGGTAATCAATCGCTTTAGCATAGTTTCCCAGGCTACTGTAAGCCAGTCCCAATTCGCCCAGGGCACTCCCCTCCTCTAGGCGGGCTTTGATTTCGCGTGCGATTACTAAACTCTGCTGGTAGTAATCAATCGCTTTGGCGTAGTCTCCCAGGACAAGGTAAGCCCTTCCCAGGTTGATCAGGGTATTTCCCTCCCCTCCTCTGTCTTTGAGACCCTTTGCGATCGCCAAGCTCTGCTGGAAGTAATTAATCGCGTTGGCATGGTTTCCCAGTTGAAGGGAAGTGTCTCCCAGATTGAGCAGGGCAGCCCCCTCCCCTTTTCGGTCTTTGATTTCCCGCGCTATCTCCAAAGTCGCCTGGTAGTGAAAAATTGCTTTGATATTGTCTCCCAGGTTACGGTAAGCCAGTCCCTGATTGTTCAGGACACTCATCTCTCCTTGGCGGTCTTTCAGGGAGCGTGCGATCGCTAAACTCTGCTGGTAGTAGTCAATCGCTTTGGCGTAGTCTCCTAGGTTAAGGTAAGTATTTCCCAGATTGCTTAGGGCACTCCCCTCCCCTTTTCGGTCTTTGATTTCCCGCATGAGCGCCAAACTCTGCTGGAGGTAATCAATTGCTTTGGTGTAGTCTCCCATGGATCTGTAAGCGACTCCCAGATCGTTGAGGGCATTCCTCTCTGGTTGGCGGTCTTTGAGGGAGCGTGTGATGATTAAACTCTGCTGGTAGTAATCAATTCCTTTACCGTAGTCTTCCAGGTTAATGTAAGCCAGTCCTAAATTGCTTAGGGCATTTCTCTCTTGTTGGCGGTTCTTGAGTTCGCGTGCGATTACTAAACTCTGCTGGAGGTAATCAATTGCTTTGCCGTAGTCTCCCAGCCGAAGGTAAGACAGCCCCAGATTGTTCAGGGATGTTGCCTCCCCGCTTGGGTCTTTGATACCTTGTGAGATTGCCAAAGTCTGCTGATAGTAATCAATCGCTTTGAGATAATCTCCTCTGGCATGGTAAGTACTTCCCAGATTGCCCAGAACATTCATCTCTCCTTGGCGATCGCTGGTTTCTCGATAGATAGTTAGCGCCTGTTGCCAAGATTGTAATGCTGCCTCAAATTGATTCGTGTTTAACTGTTGTGTACCTTGTCCTAGCAGTCGGTAAGCTTCTGCTTTCCGGGGAGTATTTTGAAGTTGAGCCAAGGATAAAAGTTTCTGAGCTGCCTCCTCCAATTGAGGGTTCTTGGTTTCCTGTGCGATCGCTAAACTTTGTTGTAAGAGCGGGGTAGCGCGTGAAATGTCTTTGAGTCCAAGGTAAGCAGTAGCCAAGCCCACCAGAGCCTTTCCTTCACCCAGACGGCTTTTAATTTCTCGGCAGATAAGCAGTGCCTTTTGGAAAGACTGCAATGCCGCCTCGAACTGATTGCTGTTTAGCTGCTGGGTACCCAGATCAGTCAGTCGCTCTGCTTCTACTGCCTGAGGAGCCACGGATAGAAGTTTCTGAACTGCCTCCTCTAATTGGCGGTTTTTGGTTTCCTGTGCGATCGCTAAAGCCTGTTGCAAAAATGAGGTAGCACGTGAGATGTCCTTTAGTCCCATGTAAGCCGCACCCAAACCCACCAAAGCCTTTGCCTCACCCAGACGGCTTTTGATTTCTCGGTAGATAGGCAGTGCCTGTTGGAAAGACTGTAATGCTGCCTCAAATTGATTCGTGTTTAGCTGCTGTGTACCGAGTTCAGCCAGTCGCTCTGCTTCTACTATCCGGGGAGCCAAGGATAAGAGTTTCTGAACTACCGCCTCCAGTTGGGGGTTTTTTATTTCCTGTGCGATCTGCGCTTCGCAGCAGCGCTTCGCTATCGCTAAACTTTGTTGTAGAAACGGGGTAGCGCGTGAGATGTCTTTGAGTCCAATGTAAGCACCACCCAAGCACGCTAAAGCCTTTGCCTCACCTAAATGGTCTTTGATTTCTCGGTAGACAGGTAGTACCTGTTGGCAAGACTGTAATGCTGCCTGGAACTGATTGGTTTTTAACACCTGCTCAGTGCCTTGCTGTAACAGTCGGTCTGCTTCTGCTTTTCGGGCGTCTGTTGTCTGCGCCAAGACTCGCTTTGTCGAAAATGGTACTGGAAAACTAGGAGTGATAGGTATCGAGACAGTGGCGGTGAGTACGAAAAGGAAGGTGAGACCAATTTTCTGGAGATGCATCGGAGATAAAGGCGCTGGGATACTTCGTCATCTATATCTCTCATATTTCAGAGCTTATGCAGGACGCGAATCAGTTATCTAGCCTGTTCTCTGCCAGATCAATAAAATTATAGAAACGCCTTACATACCACGCTTAAAAAGACCTGGCAATCTCAATCCGACCATCTCACCGTTCCAGAAGATTCAGTCTTACATGACATCTAGAAGCTGAAAGCCACCGTACTTTAGTCAGTGGATGAAAGCAACAACCCGACTTTAGTCGCCTACAGCTTTTTCTTTCAAAGTTTTGATGTATTCCCGTAGCACCTCTGCCATTGAAATATCTCTGTTTTGAGCATAAACTCTTAACCATTCGTATTCTTGTTCGTTCACATTAAATTGAATTTTCCTTTCCCTTGCCATAACTCTAATTTTGGAGTATATATTAGAGTATACAGGGAAAGGTAAATAACCTGTCTAAAAACCCAGTAGTCGAGAGACAACGCACCTTGACAACTGAAGGGTATTGGGTTCCGTGCAGAAAAGCTTGTGCGGATAAAACCTTTAAGCACCAAGTACCAGAGAACCAATTTTTTTCAGGTTTGAACTGTACCTGGGGGCACCAGGAAACAGGACTCTGAAATGGGTCGAACGCTCAGGGAGAGAAGCGCCTCTGGCAGGCAGCGGAAACTATGTTTGGTAAGCGCACTCAATGAACTGAGAATCTCCTGACTTTAGCGCAAGCGGAGTCGGGAGAGTGTCAAAAATTAACCTACCCCTTCAACTGCAACTTGATGCATCGCCAGATATCGATAGAGTGTATCTCGCTGCTGGTAAGGACGCCCTAAAGAACTAATTGCCTGCTGCAACGTTTCCACCTCCATACAAGTGCCCCCCTTAGCCCCTGCCATTGAGGTGATATGCTCTTCCATCAAGGTTCCACCAATATCATTACAGCCCCATTTGAGGGCTTCTGTCGCCCCATCCAAACCCAATTTCACCCAACTGGGTTGATGATTGCCAATCCAGTTACCCAAGAAAATCCGAGCAACGGCTGTGAGCAAGAGGGCATCTTCTAAAACGGGTTGATCTCGTCCAACGCGGCGGCGTAGGGGTTTGGGGGCTTCTTGGCCCACGAAAGGCAGAAGGATAAATTCGGTAATATTACTGAGATAGCCCCGATCGCGAGCGATTTGTTGGAGCGATCGCAATTTCTCTAAATGCTCCATCTGCTGTTCAGGCGTTTCAATGTGTCCTGAAAGCATCGTACTCGTGGTTGGCATTCCTAAGCGATGCGCCGTTCCCACAATCTCTAACCAGGTGGCTGTGTTCGTCTTCTGTGGGCACAAAATCCGCCGCACCCGATCATCTAAAATTTCCGCTGCCGTTCCTGGCATGGAACCCACACCCGCTTCTTGTAGCGCCGCAATCACTTCGGCGTAGCTGTGTCCATCATGATCGGCAATAAACTGTACTTCTTGGGGTGAAAAGGCGTGTAAGTGCAGGTGAGGAGCTACCTCCTTAATAGCTTTAACCAACTGCTGGTAATAAGGCAAAAAGGCACCATTGATTTTTGCCTCTGGGTTCAATCCTCCCTGCATACATATTTCCGTAGCCCCTCGCTGCACAGCGTCCCTTGTCTTTTCCTGGATTTGCCCCCAGTTGAGCCAATACGCACCGTCTTCATTGGCATCACGACGGAAGGCACAGAAGCTACAGTGCTGTTCACAAATATTGGTGAAGTTGATATTGCGATTGATCACATAAGTGACAGTATCGCCCACTTGCCGTTGACGTAGCTGATCGGCTGTCTGGCGAATGGCTGCGATCGCTTGCGATTCGGTTTGTTTGAGGAGCAAAACCCCATCTTCTGGGGATAAGTCTTCACCCGCTAAGGCACGGTTCAGAATAGGATCAACGGTTTTAGTAATCACGGCGCATCCGAAAAAACCAGGTCATATCATTTGAGATTTGGGATTTTCAAAGCTTCGTCAGTAGGTAGTTTCAGAACTTGAAATATGACAGCTCTCAACCCAAATGGTATCACTCATTTTAATTTTTACAAAGAATAGTCATTCTGACTCCGACAGAAAACCTCACAAGCTAACATACAGGCATTTTTGGCATGAACAATTTGCTGAGAATCTTGGGGTATGGGCATATTTCCCACCTCAGCCCTACAAGTTAAATGCAAAAGAGTTTATTTTTTAACCCTTAACTCGAAAGTATGAATTCCGTAGATTCACCTAAGTTGAGAATTTACCTACAAAATGCGGATATCTTTATATTTTGGAGAAATAATAATAGCAAAAATCTTACTATATATAGTTTTTAGAGTTTGAGAGTCTTTTTGTACGGTAAGACTTTTTCCACACAATTCAACACTTATGAATATTCTCCGACGAAAGTCACAAAACAGCAGTGATATCATCGATGAATAAGAGTGATTTAAATAGTTGAATTTATCCTAGTCAGGGTAAAAAAACTACGTATATTTACGGAAATACGCATATTTACGCAGAAAACTTACGCAGCTTGGCGTAGGCAGTTTCAACCCGAAAGAAACCATACTAGATGTAATGAGTGCTACAGAAAACAGAATGATGCAAAGAACAGTCGCCCCCTTAAACCAGCCCAAATCTCAGTATGCTTTTGAGATGTCAGGAAATTTTTACCAACAATTAGGGAGCCTTTCCAGCACAACCATCTCTCTTCAGTACGGCCCGAATAGCTTTTTGACCTTCAAAGTTTATGAAGCTAGCGAAGGAATGATCCTGCGCCAAGGAGTTGAACCAATGGCGATTCAATGTCTGATTCGCGGCACTACCTATAAATTGACCCGCGAACATTTATACCAGCTCAGCAACCGTGAACTCAGTGAGTTACTCAACCACTTAGGCATTCAAGACCAGCAATTCAGCCTTGATTAGGTAGCTCCCGGGGATACAAAGATGAATTCCTTATGGATGCAAGGAAGCTTTTCACCAGCTTGAATAAAGGAATAGTACAAGCTTCTAGCTACTGAAAAGTACAAAGTGCTAGAAGCTCTTCAATAGAGTACTTACGTAAATACTGATTGGTAGATTAGGCTATCCTTACCCTAGGAGAATATTAGAGTCTGAAAGGTAAATTCGCCAAAAATTGACTTATTTATAACGGTCTATTTTTTAAGATATATTCCCTTCATTTCAGAGTTATCTTACTGAATATCTTCTTGCTCTGTTTGTTCCTCCATTTCTCGGAGAGCCTGTTGAGGCGACTGGCGGCGACGTCGATACCAATTAGCTCCGCCCACCAGAAGCCCTGTTAACGCCAATGCTCCCATTAACGGCAAATAATCGCCAGTTCTCCTTGCTTGTAAGCCGGAACTTCCTATCATCACGAAAGGTAAGACGCCTGGAACTGTGCCCATCACTGTGCCGAGAAAGTAGTCTCGGAAACGAATCGAGGTCAAACCCGCCGCAAAATTCACCAAACCATAGGGAATCATCGGCAGTAGCCGGATCGCAAACATATAAAACAAACCACCCTGACGCATTTCAGCATCCATCGCTTGCCAGGGTCCGGCTAACCTTCGAGATCGAACAATTGTTTCTCGTCCCACCGTGCGGGTAAAGGCAAACGACACCACCGCCGCAATGATTGCCGCAATAGTGGTCCAAAGTGTACCTAGCCAAAGACCAAAAATTGCCCCGCCTGTGAGATTGAGTGGCGTTGAAGGCAATATCAATAGGGTTGCCACTATATAGAGAGCAATATAGATAATGGGTGCCCAAATCCCTGCCTGATTAAGCCATACCTGAAGTTGTTGGGGGTCAATACCCCCCAGAAAATATACTGCTAATCCTGTTACCACAATGCAGAAGACGATGAGCAGGAAAATACCGCTTTTGACGTTCAAAACAACACTCCTACACTCTCAACATCTTCAAAAATCAGAGTTTTGTTAGTCACGATTTTGCTTTGGTTAGCCTGCTGGGGTATTAGGGCTTGGAATTACATCAGTTGCTCAGCCACTCTCAAAGAGAGCATAACCTATCTTAATCGGGGACGTTGAGGGGCGATAGTACGGCGTCCATAATCTCCGATTGGCTCGTATACCAAATCCGACTTGTAGACCCCTTTTTTCAGCGTCTAAACAATCTCTCCCCCACTCCTTTGGGAAATAAGGGGGTGATCGAAACGGATTGGGTATTAGAGGATGTCAATGACTCCTAATGTTAATCATAAGAGCCGAAACAGTTAGTGTATTGTGGCAGAAGTTTTTGACCCCCACTATCAAGAGGGGGAGTGGGGCTGGAAATCAGACGAGGATGGGAGCGGCGATGAAAGTGAGGATGGGAGAGATTTTTGTGGGTCAGTGATTTCTGCCATGCTCAACTAAGAGAGTCACTTCAGTAAAACATTGGGTGTGTCTAGGAAACTCGCGGTCAAGGGTTTTGGGTCTTGAGTGTCAGCAGAGGGTATTTTGCTCAAGAGGTAGTAGAAATTCTGTCACAGGAGACGGTCTCATTTGACGGCTTACTACTAGGGTTTACGACAAAAGAGAGAAGGGAATAGCCATCGCAGCCTGTAACATAAAACCTTTGACTGAAGGGTTAATTCAAACAGAAAAGAGATTTTAGACAGGTTCAATGTTGTGTTTTGATCCCCTGATCCGGCTGATGAATGGATGCATCAATGGCAAAAGTAACCTTACCCAAAATAGACTCGGTTTTGTTGAGCGTCAGAACATGGGACTCCATGGGTTAGAAAAAAATCTTAGGTTCATGGCACCATAAACCCCGCTCAGCCTTTACTCTGAACAAAGAAAGACTTTCTCGATTGCTGCGATCGCCCCGCCGGGGGCAGTACCATCGGCAATCGTGCTTTACTTGTGATTTCCAGAAGACCTCAAATCCCTGTGCGTAACCCTTGAGATGTGCTGAATGAGTACCAACCAACTTCACTCCCTGCTACCCGTTCCCTCAGGCTCGTTGCAAATTCCCGCTTCTGCATTTACCCCATCAGAAGGCGATGATTCTCTGGAGTCACCCCTGAGGGTGAAGCGGAGTTATGGCATAGACACTAGGCCGATCATTCCTATCGGGCTAGGGAATAGCCCGATTCTTTTGTCGATGGTGATTCCAACCTACAACGAGAGTAACAATATTCAGCTTCTCGTTCAGCGCCTTAGCCAGTTGTTAGATAACGTCATTCCAGGAGCTTACGAACTCATTGTCGTGGATGACAATAGCCCTGATCTCACCTGGGAAATCGCGACAGCGCTGATGCCAGAGTATCCACAACTCCGAGTCATGCGCCGGATTGAGGAGCGAGGGCTGTCTACCGCCGTCATTCGCGGTTGGCAGGCGGCACGAGGAGAGGTTTTGGGCGTGATTGATGCCGACCTCCAGCATCCTCCGGAGTTGTTATTGAAGCTATGGGGAGAAATTGCGCGGGGAGGCGATTTAGCGGTTGCCAGTCGCAATGTGGACGGTGGAGGTGTCAGCGATTGGAGCCCGATCCGGCGGTTTTTATCTCGTGGGGCGCAAACTTTGGGGTTAATTATTCTCCCGGAGGTGATCGGTCGTGTCTCTGATCCCATGAGTGGCTACTTTATGGTACGCCGCAGTTGTATTGCCGATCGCACCCTAAGTCCACTGGGCTACAAAATTCTCATTGAGGTGATTGCCAGAGGAAAGGTGCCCTGGATTGGGGAAGTGGGCTATGTCTTCCAAGAACGTCAAGCGGGTGAGAGTAAAGTAACAGCAAAACAATATGTAGATTATCTGCGCCACCTACTCCGCTTGCGACTTTCTCTAGGACCTATCGCCCGATTTTTCCGGTTCGGTATCGTTGGTTTGAGTGGAGTGTTTGTGGATATGGCAATCCTTTACCTGCTCAGTGACCCCACTACCCTAGGTTTGCCACTGACCCGTAGTAAAATCATCGCCTCAGAATTTGCAATTATCAACAATTTTTTGTGGAATGATTTTTGGACGTTTGCTGATATTTCCCGTCGTCAGCCCGGATTTCGTCAACGATTGGAACGGCTATTGAAGTTTAATGTGATTTGCCTTTCCGGATTGATTATTAATGTTTTGCTGTTAAATTTCCTGTTTAATGTTTTTGGGATCAATCGATATGTAGCCAATCTAATTGCGATCGCCGCTGTTACGCTTTGGAACTTTTGGCTCAATCTGAAGCTCAGTTGGCGTGTCACCGATGTCAATTGAGGTAACTTTTGTTGAAAACTTTCCTTTCGTCGCGCTGGTTCCACCCACTGCTGTTGTTGGTGTGGATGGTCATTGGTGCAGGCTTACGCTTTCTTGCGCTCACGGGAAAGCCACCTTGGACTGATGAGTTTGCCACTCTCGTGTTTAGCTTGGGCAATAGTTTTCAACCGGTACCCCTCGACCAGGCCATGCCTCTGGCGACTCTCTTGCAGCCCCTACAACCCAACCCATCGGTGGGGGCGTCGCAGGTAATTCATCGCTTAGTTACAGAAGACCACCATCCTCCCCTCTATTTTGTGCTGGCTCACTGGTGGATGCAGTTGTTCCCCAACTCAGGCGGGTATGTTTCCCTGTGGGCGGCGCGATCGCTTCCTGCCCTTTTGGGTGTGGTATCCATTCCAGCGGTTTATGGCTTGGGCTGGTTAGCCTTTCGCTCATGCTTGGTGGCTCAACTAGCAGCCGCCATGATGGCGGTTTCACCCTATGGCGTCTTTCTCACCCAAGAAGCTCGTCATTATGGTTTAGGGATTCTCTGGGTGATTGCCTCGTTATGTTGCCTGGTGATTGCCGTACAACATCTCCAACGTCGGACGCCTCTACCCATAGGGGTAGCTTTCTGCTGGGTGGTGGTTAATGCCTTAGGCATGGCCACCCACTACTTTTTTTGCCTCACGCTCTGTGCCGAAGCGATCGCTCTCGTCGGATTTTGGTTTCTGGGCAGTCCCTTGGCTCCAAGAGTAGGAAAAGGATTTCCCATTCCCAATTGCCTTTGGTTGCGAATTTACGCTGTCGCGGCTGGTACAGGGGTGGGCTGTTTAGTTTGGGTACCCGTATGGCGGATGAGTTACGACTCTCAGATGACTCAATGGATTATGAGCGACGAGCGCAGCCTGTTAGCCTTGCTCAACCCCATCTTTCAGTCGCTGGCGGCTTGGATTACGATGCTAGCGTTACTGCCTGTAGAGTCGCCAAGACTCCTAGTGGTCATTACCTCTGGACTGGTGATGCTGATATTTTTCGTCTGGGCTGTGCCTATTGTTTATCGGGGATTTAAAGCTCAATTAGAACTGCCGCAGACTCGCTGGACAACTGGGATTTTAGCGGGCTTTGTTTTAGGTGCGATCGCGCTATTTTTCGGGATTACCTATGGCCTAGGTACGGATCTGACACGAGGGGCACGATATAACTTTGTTTACTTCCCTGGCGTCATCGTCCTGTTGGGAGCCGCACTCGCCATCACTTGGAATACGCCTAAAAGAGGGAAATCCTCTGCATTTAAAAAGGACAATCCCACCTCACACCTCCTAGAAGGGGAATGGAAAGATCAGGAACTAGCAACAAAACAGGAGTGGAAAAGTTTCACGCTCACAGAGTCAGAGAAATTCTCCTCATCCCCCCACTCTCCAGTCCCTTGGAGAAGCACGGGTAAAGTCGCAGTTGCACTGATCTGGTTGATGGGTTTTTTCAGCGGCATCACCGTCATCAGCAATTTAGGTTATCAAAAATACTACCGTCCTGACCTTTTGGTGCCTGTGATTCAAAAAGCATCTTCAGCACCAATACTTATGGCTACAACCCACAATACCCTCGTCCAAACGGGTGAAATGATGGGGCTGGCTTGGGAGTTCAAACGTGCTACGGATGTCCAAAAGTCACGCCTTAAGCCACAGTTTCTTTTGGCACATCAAGCACAAGAACAATGTGTGATGGTCGAGGAAAGCGCCAACGCCCAAGACACAGAACCGGGAGAAGAGATAGCCTGTCGTGCCTCTACAACGTTGGGAAAAGCGCTCGCCCAACTCCCGCGTCCTTTAGATTTATGGCTCGTAAATTTCAAAGCTCCACTCGTCCCAGAACCCCCCAACTGTTTTGCAGAGGATATCACCCAATACCAGAGTTCCGTCAATGGCTACACGACTCGACTGTATCACTGTCTGGCTGAAGATTCTCAATCTGCCCAGAACCTTTAACCGAGGGGGAGAAAAACAAGTATGATTAATTTTCCATAGAAAAAGACGGTTTGTGCCAGCCACAAACCGTCTGTTAAGGGTTAGTTTTCGCGACTTCGTTCAAGTCTTAGCTAACGGGTGGACATCCCACCTCGATTAGATAACCGCCCGCTTCAATCACAAAGTCATCAAAGTCATCATCTTTGCCGGGGGCTTGGGGTAATCCATCATCATCCCAGGCAATACGGCTACCGACAGCTCCGCCGCGATCGCCAGAGCTTAAGCTGCCATCAAATACGGCGGCTAGGCTACTAGAAGACAACACTGTACGTCTGGTTTGACCTGTGGGACTCACAGATTCTAGGTAGAAAGCATAACGTTTATTGGCTTGAAACGTGAACTCAGTCAACTGATTTTGTACGGTTCCGCCCTGAACTGTCCCCACAAAATCTAGAGACGTGCCAATGTTGTTTTGACCCGGAGAGCGCGTCTGAGACTGTCCTGTGCCAAACTGATCGTAGGGTTTGCTCTCACTAAACAGGACTTGAACCGGTTGACCGGTTTCGAGATCGAGGATACCTAGGCTTGATTGATAGGCTCCGTGGGACTCTTTGAATTCAAATTCAACGGTGGTATCGACAGGGAACTGGATCACCTGATTCCCAAAGGAGTCCTGAGCTTGGACGGGTGCTGCAAAGGAACCAAACACTCCTGATGCCATGGCTCCAATTAATAACCCAAGCCCAGCCGTGCGCTTACGCTTGATCTGTCTCATTGTCTTGTTACTTCTCCTCAACTTACAGAATTGTTGTTTAATCGATCAAGAAATTACCAACTGGCGAAGTCTGATCGGGAGACGGTGCGTTGAGCTTGTTCGACTGTGGCTCTCAAGCTTTCCGCTTCGGCTCGTAATTGTTCTAGCTGCCGACAAGCAACGGGAACTTCGGCAGTTTCACCAGAAGGGCGTCGGGAAAAGCGGCGAGTCGTCGGGGCGCTTTGCTCGATTTGTGTGAGGGCGACATTGCAAGCCTCAAAGGCGGCTTCCGATTCCCGATTCACCCGTGAAATGTTCTCCAGTAAATTTGGATCGAACTGACCATCTGTACCCAGCATGGGTGGTATGTTGTTCCAAATGTTGGTTCCCGATATGTCGGAAAAGCTACCAAAGCTACTAGGAACTTTTTGGGCTTGTGCAGAAGGAGCCATTAGCCCTCCCGCGACAACGGATAGACTGACAACCCAAGCGAGCGATTTCATGGCGTTCATGTGATGTACTCCTCTTCCTTAAAACCGAAATGCGGTTCCAGCGCCTAAGACAAATCGTGGTGCGTCACCCGCACCCACAAGGTCGCGCACGGCTGGGGTAATGACAAAGGGAATGTTCCTGAAGGGGGCGATGGAAACACCTAATCCTAGGTCTGTCCCTGTCCACTCAGCAATAAAACTAACTGGTCGGGCAACCCGGACGGCCATATTCCCGAACACGTTAACGTTATTGTCACCGGCTTTTACCGCACCGTTGGAGCGGAACTGTCCATCTCCCACACCCACGGTGAACGCAACGCGGCTGAAGGGTTTATTCAAGGAATCTTGGGTGCGGAAAACCTTGGTAATTACCCCATATTTCGACTGTTCAAAGTCGTTGCGACCGATATTTACCAAGCCATTTCCACCGATCGCCGCCGATAGGTCTTGCCCTAACCGACGGTGCAGTTTGGCATTAAAGCCACCTTCACCGAAGGAGTCATTGGTGGTTTCAAAGGTATAGGATAGCTCGACACCAACGGCTTTATCCGCATCGCCTAAGCCAACGCCAATACCGCCAGTACCAACAGAACCTTCATCATCTTCTGTTGTGTCTCGCACGGTGGGTTGATACGTACCGCCGAGAAATACGGTGTTTTTATCAGCACCATATCCCACAGGGATATAGATACTCAGGGCTGGCGACGCGCCATATTCTTCCGGCAGTTCTGGCACCGTCAGTTTAGGAACAGCGGTGGGACGAGGACAGCGACGGGCTGCTCCTTGGGCAATCTGAGTGCCGCTAGAATTAGCCATCGCGATGCAATTAGCCCCCGCTTCGGGTTTAGCATCGGCAACCAACTGGCGGGTGTTCGTGGTGGATGGCTGGGCAACCTTTGCATCTGGACGAAGTACCTCAGCATTGGAGATAACTGTCCCGTTCTCCCTCTGGGATATGAGGGAAGACTGGTCGTTTAGGGTGCTATCAACTCCAGACGGGTAGACATTGGGAGTCGATAACTTGGTGACGTTGGTATCCGCTTTAAGGGCTTGAGCCTGTGGTTTTTGGGCTAAGGTTTCTACTTGCCCCACAACTGCTGCTTTGGTAGTCTGAGCAGGTGCAGAAGGCTCCAAAGAAACTTCTCTTTTAGAGTCGATCGCCTCTGACTGTATAGTAATAGGGACGGCTTGCCCTTGATCGAGTTTGGCAGTGACTTCCGTTTCCTTGGAAGTAACACTAGAAGTTTCACTGGTTGCCTCAGAAACTACGGATTTCTGGGCAGACTCTTCGGATGTTATACTGTCACTTGCTTGGGCTGTTAGTCCACCAGCTAAGAGAACAGTTAAAGTACAGAAAGCAACGGTAGGAAAGCGCATAAATTCCTCTCGCAGAACTCACACCACTTCGTGCGCGAAGTAGCTTTTTCCAAATCAGGTTTTGGCTTTCGCCTTAGTCACTGATACAATCTTACAGGCGCAGATCCGGATTGAATAGTTCCTGAGGCTTCTCAGCTTCACAGAAGCCTCATAATTGAGTGGTTTGTGTAAATCAAATCCATCTATCTTTCCGGTGTGCGATCACCGTTGCGATTTGAGGCGTGTCGGTACGAAGGGTAACTAGAGGAACGTCTTTCACCTACCTTACTCTTGCACCTCATGGGCGACCTAGTGGAAACTTGATATAGAGGCACAGAGGAAATACACCACTCGATGCGGCTAACGTCTTCTTTTGTCTCTCATTACTGATTATCTATCGAAGCCATCGAAATTCTACTTTGAATGGATTAGGTTCATGAATAGTTCCACCATGAAAGTATCGATTAAAGCTTTTGAACGAACTAGCGGTATTCCCGGAGAAGTTCGGTATGAGTTGTCCCAAGGAGACATTCTGATTGGTATTGCCTCAATTTCGACAACGCCAGAATCTTACTTTCTCCACTTTATTACTGTGATGCCAGATGATCGAGGAAAGGGATATGGTTCGCTCATGCTGCAAACCATCTGCGACAGATTTAATGATAAACCCATCCACTTAGAACTTGATGCCTCTAGTCCCTTAGGAGTCGATAAGTTGAGAGCGTGGTACGAAAAGCATGGGTTTGTTTATCTGGGTGGTGAGAATATGGTGCGAGATGCATCTCCCCTTTGCAAACACTTCAAGCCACTATGGTCTCATTGAGAAAGGGCACGACATTGTCGTGCCCCTACGATAATGATATAAACAAAGACGGTAGCATTAGGAATTGTTACGGCATCCACTCCAAAACAATCCCTACCCGACTATCTTTGTCTTCCCGTGAATTTTGCTTCTGAATATCGGTAGACAAGCGCAAATTTTGGGTCACAGCATAACCAAAAGAAAGTGTTGTCATGCCCACTTCATCCCGACTCCCTGGTGAGACAAAACTCTGAGTTAATGACACATCTGCCGCCCCTGTGCGAGATAACGCTAACATTAACCGCGCCCCAACATTGACGCCCTCGGTTGAGAAGTTACCCGTTGTCAGATTCCGATAACCTACCTGTGGCGCGACATTCACATAACTCCCCAACGGGAATACATAGTAACGTAAATCGGTGCCGAAGGATTCACGTTTCCCATTAAATGAACGTTGATAATCTCCACTCATTGTTAAGCCAGTGCGACCAATAAACACATCTTCCACACCCACGTTAAACCCCGCCGCCTGTCCAGTCGAGGGAAATTGGGAGTAACCTAACCGCACGCGAGTGCGAAAACTGGGTTCATGGCGAATCTCTTGCAAAACATTTGGCACCTGACGCAACCAGCGTTGTAAAACGGGGCTATTTTCCCTAATTTCTGGTTTTAAATCCAATTCCTGTGCGCTTGGTTGAGGCGTTGTTTCTGGCTGAGGGGTTGTCTGTGTTTGACTCAGTTTTTGGACTGCCCCCCTAGCCTCCTCATTCTCACTAAAGCTCCGGCTGGGTAAGGGGGAAATAAGAGGTGGAAATTGGCTTTCCCTATACATAAAAGTTTCTTCTTGCACTCCCCCCTTAGTAAGGGGGGTAGGGGGGGTAAGGAGGGAAACAGAGGAGTCAAAAACAAAACTTCCTTCTGGCACTTCCCCCTTAGCAAGGGGGGTGGGGAGGGTAAGAGGAGACGCAGGGGAATCAACAACAATTGAGGAGGTTGTTTCTGCCCAAACCGGTGCATCTGTCAAAAACAAACCCATACCTAACAAGCACCATATCCATCTCAATCTCATCCCGTCTCCTTTCGCATCAACGTATGTTCATAAAAAAAAGCGGTTCTACCACATGCAGAACCGCCGAAATCACAAGTTAGCGGAGCAAACTTTATTAGCGGGCAACCCCTTGTAGAGAAGCCGTCTCAATGGGCTTCATTAGGTATAACCGCAGGAACTGCCAACCATTTGAGACGTAGAGAGGCAGTTTTTGGAAGAATTGTAAGAATTTAGGCGTGTTGGAAGATGCGATCGCACCTAGTTTCTCATTATTCTTGATGCAAATTTCCAGGCGATCGTAAAACTCCGCCTTATCCACATCCAGAATCACCGGAAACACCCGTGCTGCTGTTTCGTTCGTCTTCTCAATCACATACTTATCATACTCACGGGCATCTAAGCCTAAACTGGCGTAGAAGTCAGCCCTTTGGATGTCGTTGAGATACATCGTCGCAAACACCGACAACAAGAAGAACCGACTCCACAGCTTCGCCTTCCAATCATTGAGAAACTGAGGCTGAGCCTTCATAATGGCATCAAAGAAATCACCATGACGGTTCTCATCCTGACACCAGTTTTCAAAGAATCGGAAAATGGGATAAATCCGATCTTCGGGGTGCTTCTCCAGGTGACGGTAAATAGTGATGTAGCGCCAGTAACCAATCTTCTCCGAGAGGTAAGTGGCGTAGAAAATAAACTTGGGCTTAAAGAAGGTGTACTTGTGATTCTTAGTGAGGAATCCCAAATCCAGCGACAGGTTGAAATCTGACATCGCCTTGTTAAGGAACCCTGCATGACGTGCCTCATCGCGAGACATCAGGGTAAAGCACTCAGCCAAAAGGGGATTTTTGTCTTTTAAACGGCGTCCCAGTTCTTTGTAGAGTAAGAAACCGGAAAACTCTGCCGTACAGGAGCGTTCTAAAAACTCAACGAACAATTGGCGGGTTTCCCCATCAATGTGATCCCAGGACTGCTCAAACTCGGCATCCCGAACAAAATGGTGACGATTGTAATCCGTGCGGAACTCTTCGAGGATGGCTAAAAGCTCGTCCTCATTGGGCGAGAGATCCATCCGCGCCATTTCTTCAAAGTCGGTTGTGTAGAACCGGGGCGTCAGTAGGGTTTCCTTCGCCGGGACTTTCACCCCTGGTCGTATTTCTTCAAAGCCTGGTTTTTTAAGAGAATCTACCATTTCAAAAGCTGTTGTTTTGTTTGCTTATGATTCTGTATTGAGTGGGGTGGCGATATGTACGTGTTTTGATGCACGCCTATACTGAGCTGCTTTTAGAGTCTACCAAGGTCTGGGTTAGTGAAAAACGCCGATTAGGTTAAGAGTTACAACACTTTTTCAACTTTTGTGACATTTTCGGATTTTTTCTGTCCAGACCACTAGGCATACGCCTTACTGTAGAAACCCCTAATTCCACGCTAGCCACTTCTGAGCGTTCAGTCGTTGGATCGTGTAAAACACCAGCAAGTCTAGCGTCACTTTACGTTCATCAATCATGAAAGACTCTAAAATACTGGCCTTAGCGCCATTTGTGGCACAGGAGAACGCTTTCTGTTTGTTGATATCCTCATCCGGGAAATAAACACTGAATTGACGTTGTCCGCTTTGCCAGTTTCCCCTTACCTGCCAGCAGCCACCATTTTGACTTAAGCCAGACATCTGGATTTTGTCCTTGACAAATGTCACCTCTAAATCTTTAACGCCTTGTTCAGCCAAGGCACTCTTCAAGGCTGGTAAATATTCTTGCTCGATAAATTCATTGAAGGGCTTATCTTCAGGTGCTGGCGGCTTCTCTTTCTTGGCTTTTGCGCCTGCTGCTGGCTTGTCTCCTGCCGCTGCTGGCTTTTTCGCCGCCGGCTTTTTACCAGTTTCGTCTTCAGCAGTCTTAGCCGACTCTTCAACAGAGGTTTGACTGGTGGTTTGGCTGTTTTCACCTACAGCCGTCGGTTTATCCCCAGTCGCGTTGGGGTTGACATCTGGATTTGCGGCTGTAGGATCGGGGGCGTTAGCGGAGGGAAAATCCGTTGCCTGGGGTTCATCCGAACTTGGAGCATGTTCGATCGATTCGGCTGGAGTTCCCGATTCTCCAGCGTTCGGATTGGGAGAAGGAGATGTAACTTCTGCTACCTCTGCCTCTGGCTGAGGACTTTTTTCTTCTGCCATAGCTCAAGTGTTCCTTATCTCTAGATCTGGGCGATCGCTTCGTTTTGGGTCTTTATATATTTCTCTTTAATATTGACACAGGATGTTCAACTAAAAGCTGAAGTATGAACTCTGTGTTCACTGAGATTAGATTAAACTAATTCCTTCCTTGATGTAAGTGTAAGTTGTCTAATTTTCCTTCTTAACTCTTTCCCCTTACAAAATCAATAAAGGGGCACGACATTGCCGTGCCCCTTCTCAATTAAAACTACCCGAAGAAAGGTATCGCTTATCTTTGGGACGGAAGGGAGTCATAACTCCCAATTCCGAAAAGAATCCTACCGATTGATTGGAGTCTAGCTGAACGGATATATGAACCGTTAGTGAACCTTTTGTTGAGTTCAACCACCTGCCACAGCCGGCACAATGCTCACTTCATCGCCATCTTTGAGAGGTGTATCGGTACCTTCTAAGAATCGGATGTCTTCGCTGTTCACATAGAAGTTCAAAAAGCGACGCGGCTTACCGTTCTCATCACACAGGCGGGATTTAATCCCAGGACAATTACTTTCCATGGACTCAATCAACTCAGCCACACTGTTGCCAGTGCAGTCGAGAGAAGACTGGTTGTTGGTAAATTTTTGCAGAGCAGTAGGAATCAGAACTGTTATAGCCATAGACTCGTTATTGTTTGTTGGTAGTTGTGGTTAATCATGAGAGCTGTCAGAATTTTGGGTGACAACTCTCGCCTGAGGCACCCTAAGTTTTAGTCAAGAGGCACCGCCCCTACCCCAGTTAAAACTTAAATCAGAACTTGTTGCCATTCTAGGCGGTCGAGGGTATGCGAACGCTCTAATGCCCGCTCAAAACTATCCAACTTCGGCTCAATCGTCAAGGGTTCCCCAATGTAGCCTTGAATGGCTTCTTGAGTTTTCAAACCGTTGCCCGTGATGTAAACCACTGTCGTTTCATCGGGATCAATTTTCCCAGCTTCTACCAATTTCTTCAACACAGCGATTGTCGTGCCACCTGCGGTTTCGGTGAAGATGCCTTCAGTTTCCGCCAACAGCTTCATCCCTTCCACAATTTCTGCATCGCTGACGGATTCAATATTGCCACCGGTTTTTTGGGCAATGTCCACCGCGTACACGCCATCCGCCGGGTTGCCAATGGCAATCGACTTAGCAATGGTGTTGGGCTTAACCGGGGTGACAAAGTCCCGTCCTTCCCGGAACGCTTGAGCGATGGGGGAACAGCCGTCTGCCTGTGCGCCACTGAAGCGGACTTTTTTATCGTCAACCAAACCCACTTGAATGAATTCTTGGAAGCCCTTGTAGATTTTGGTGAATAGGGAACCCGAAGCTAGAGGGGCAACGATGTGATCCGGTAGCTTCCAGCCTAATTGTTCAGCCACTTCATAGCCCAGGGTTTTAGAGCCTTCGGAGTAGTAAGGACGCAGGTTGATATTGACAAATCCCCAACCATGTGTATTGGCAACTTCACAACAGAGGCGGTTGACTTGGTCATAGTTGCCTTCCACAGCCATAACGGTGGGGCTGTAGATTAGGGTACCGAGAACTTTACCCGCTTCTAAATCGGCGGGGATGAAGACGCAACAATCCAGACCGGCGTGAGCTGCGATCGCAGCTGTAGAATTAGCTAAGTTACCCGTGCTAGCACAGGATACCGTCGAGAAACCAAGTTCTTTCGCTCTAGTCAGAGCAACGGACACCACCCTATCTTTGAAGCTGAGGGTGGGCATGTTAACGGCATCATTCTTGATATAGAGGTTTTTCAGACCCAGGCGTCGTGCCAAGCGGTTCGATTTCACTAAGGGCGTCATACCTGTACCCACATCAATGGGGTTATCGGTCATGACGGGTAGGAAAGGACGATAGCGCCAAATTGAATTCGGGCCAGCCTGAATCGTTTCGCGGGTTACATGACGGCGGAGGGCGTCGTAGTCATAGCTTACTTCCAGGGGACCAAAACACTCTTCACAAACGTGTATGGCTTGGGGTTCGTACTCTGTCCCACATTCTTTACATTTGAGGGCTTTAAATGTGGCAGATGTCTGTTGTGTCTGGTGCTGGGTCGCCTGGGTCATGGCTGCAATCCTCTGTAGTCCGTTAGAGCCGTCAACAATCGTCTGATAGTAACACGGGTTACAAACCGCGTCAAACATACCCGACTTTTTTTGTCGGGTTTATTTTTCGTAGAGTTTCCCCTGATGCGAGTTCCTCGTCTCTATTGGTGTTGTTTTGGGACGTAACACTAATCCTTTAGATGACGAGGGTTTGGGGATATCTCGCTGAAGATGAGCTGGAGAGGCGTGAGCTAATCTAGTCGGAAAACCTTCTGCCACCATGCGGCGGTGAACCTCGTCCCAATTCGGGAGGGTACGGTTTTCTTGTAGCCAGTGAACCACAGACGCTTCATCACACCAATCCTGAATACGCGGCATCACGCTGCGGTGTGCGCCTGAATTGCGATACATCTTCATTGCCGCCTGTTCCTCCCAAGCGGTTATTGTCCAAAACGTTTGGTTCGCGTCTCTCAAAAGCTGCCCTCCCACAAATCCAGGAGTGTTGGTACTCTGCCTTGCCGTCAGCCAAACATTCCATAAGAACAGTGGCAGGAATAGAGGCGATCGCACACGTAGACGTGTCACTGAAATAAACGTCATGGAAGACTTCTCCTGGAAATATAGTTTAATATTCAATTAATTTACTAATATGTAGTATAATATTCAATTAATTGAATAAAATGGCAATTTCCTAATCAGTCGCTACGACCAGAAGCTGTTCAGCCACCGCTAACGGGTGGAATTAGTACTACTTCATCGCCATCTTGGAGAATAGTGTCTGACTCAACGAACTGGAGATTGACACCAAAGCGGGTGAGGTTGCGCCACTGAGAGAGTTCTGGGTGTTCGGTGATCAGGGTGTCTAGTACAGCAGATACAGATGTTTGTGGAGGAAATTTCAGCACTAGCTCTGGAACACCGTAGGCTTCTTGGTAGGCGGCGAATAGTTTGACAGTGACACTAACAGAAGATTCAGACATATAACCTTGATAAGGGAGGGATTGCCCCACATTAGCGGGATACACTTAGGGTACGTCTCGATTTGAGTTGAAATCCACAACAAACGGACACAGCTAAATTGTCATGGTGCAACAGATTAGTGAGGTACTTGTACTGGAGGACGGACAAGCGCTGCCTCCAGGGACTACGACTCCACCCCGAAAGCCCAATTGGTATGACACGTTTAGTTACATAGCGAATCCCGATCGCTTCTGCCGCCAAAATCTGGAACAGTATGGCCCCATCTTCAACACAGGCGTTTTTGGTGGCACCACCATCTTTTTGGGCGACGCTAGGGCGATTCAAATGGCGTTTAATGGCGACTTGAAATATACAGAGATTGCCTTGCCAAGCACCACGATGGATATGTTCGGCGAGTACAGTCTGTTTCAGCGCCCTGATTTACATCGCCAGCGTAAAAGTGCGCTGCGTCCTGGACTGACGGGTCAAGCGCTGGATGGATATCTGCCTTATATTAATGATGCGATCGCGCAGGGCATTCACAACTGGCCTACCCCTAGTAAGATGGCGATATACCCAGCCGTAGAACCAATCTGCTTTGACGTACTCGTTCCCTTACTGCTGGGAGTTCGCTTGGATGACGCAAAGCCAGAAACGTTTGAGGGATTGCCTGTATCCTCCAAAGCCGAACTGAAGGCGTTGTATAAAACCTTCTTTGATGGCTTCTATGGCTTATCCAAGTGGAAGTCTTCCTTCACAGCTTACGGTCGAGGATTGAAGGCACGCGCTGCACTGATCGATTTTATGGGTGCAGTTGTGAAAAAGCGGCGGACAGAGGGTAAGGCGATCGACTCCACAGCGGACTTCCTCGCGATGATGTTAGCCAGCCAGCAGGAAAATCCGGATGGAGTATTTAGTGATGCCCTGATTGAAAACCAATGCCTTTTGGAGTTGTGGGCATCACATTACAATATCTCCGGACTGGTGTGTTCGCTCATGTACCAACTCGGAAGCCACCCACAGATAGTACAGAAGCTGCGGGAGGAGCAGACACGGGTGGTAGATGGACAGAGCAACTTCAGCACATTCTCCTCTGCTCATTTGAAGCAGATGGAATTTCTGGAGGTGGCAATCAAGGAGACACTACGCACCTTACCTCCCAGTTCTACCGCTAACCGCCGACTCACCAAATCTGTGGTACTCGATGGCGTACTGTATGAAAAGGGTTGTGTCCTCATTGCAGAGCCGCGCCTTGCCCACATCAGGCCCGAACACTTTCACGAACCAGAGGTATTTGCTCCGGAGCGCTTCCTGCCAGAACGCGGTGAAGGCAAGATGTATGAGTTTATTCCGTTTGGCGGCGGCGTCCATGCGTGTCTAGGGGCACAGATGGCGATGTTGATGACTAAGGTGTTCGCCTCTCATGTACTACGTCGCTTTGACTGGACACTGACGGGTGAGGCTAAGTTTGTGCAGTTTCCCCTCAAGAAGATTAAGGATAATTATCAAATTGACATCAAACTGCGGGGTAATTAACCTTGATGCTGGCTCCCATTGCTAGTCGGTTCACCCCCTGCCAGATGACCAGCAACTTTAGCAATATCCACACCTGTAGTTTGACGTAGCTGCTCTAAGAAAGATGCCATCTTCGTCACATTGCTGCCATTTTGAGCATCAATTACGGTTAAGTTTTGTACCTCCACCTCCGGCACTCCAGCCGCCATTGTTTTGAGTAGGGGTTCGAGCTTCTGCAAGAGGAAGATTTCGCGAGCAGATGCACCTGCTGTCTTCCAAGATTCCGCCAAGTGCTTGGTTCCGGCGGCTTGCGCCTTACCATCTTCCACGATACGCGCCGCATCCCCTCTGGCTTTTGCGATCGCTGTTTTACATTCTGCCTCTGCGGGTGCCACTACATCCGCCTGTAACTGATTTTCTACCTGCTTGATGCGCTCCGTCTGCACTGCCACTTCAGCTTGAACCCGCGCCACTTCTGCTCCCACGACAGACTCTACCTCAGCTACTACCGCCGTCCGCTTGGTGAGCGCATCTCTAACTCTTCGTTCCGCCTCCGCTTTCGCCACTTGTAAATCCCGCTCAATGCGTCTAAGTGCGGTAATGCGATCGTTTTCCGATGCCTGGATAATTGACTCTGCCCTAGCTTTCGCTTCCGCGATTCGTGCATCCCGCAACAATTCTGCCTGCTGCTTGCGTCCAATCGAATCCAGATAGCGAACCTCGTCGGAAATATTCTTGATTTGGAGATTATCCAATACTAAGCCCAGCTTTTCTAAGTCATCTTCAGCTTCTTCTAGCAAGATTTTGGCAAAAGCTATTTTGTCTTCGTTCACCTGTTCAGGTGTCAGGCTGGCTAAGACTCCTCGTAGATTTCCCTCTAGGGTTTCCTTTGCCAACTGTTCGATGTCCTTACGACTTTTGCCTAGCAGACGCTCGATCGCATTATGAATCGTGGGTTCTTCACCAGCAATTTTGATGTTTGCCACCCCTTCTACGGTTAGGGGAATCCCGCCTTTCGAGTAGGCATTGGATACCCGTAGTTCGATAATCATGTTGGTCAAATCCATGCGGAAGGCACGCTCTAACAAGGGGACTTGAATACTGCTACCCCCTTTGACTAAGCGGTATCCGACTTCCTTGCCATCGGCGATTTGGGTACGATTTCCGGCAAAAATTAGCACTTCACTGGGCTGGCAAATGTAGTAAAAGTTGCGAATGACGACGAAACTCGCACCAGCACCAGCACCAAAAATCCCTAGTAGTAAAGCGATGAATTCCATGAGTTTATCCTTAAATTTTTTAATCCAGAGAGACGCAGAGGTTTACGCAAAGGGAGGTTATTAGTCCCATAGATGAGTGGAAACAAAAGTCTAAATATCTCTGTTAATCCCCGGTAAAAGGGATTTCTGGAGATGGCTTTGATTGTTGAGGGTGCCTAGTACATCAATGCCAAGAGTTTTATCAACATTCTTGAGGAACTGAGAAACAATTTCTGGATAAACGTTGACTAAACTGGCTAAAGATTTACCATCGCCGTTGTCAATAACATTCACTTTATCAAGTTGAATTCGCTTGGGAATTTGTACGGCTTCCTGGAGTACCATTTCGATTTGCTGAATCAAGAACAACTCGGAAGCCTCCGTTCCTGTTTCTTGCCAAACTTGGGAGAGGATCTCGTTGACTAAGGCGGCGGCTTTGGCATTTTCTTCCAAGAAGGCGGCATCTCCTCTGGCGCGGAGTTCTTTTGCTTGTCGTTGGGCTTCTGCTGGCAAAACTTCATCCACCTCTAAACGTAAGCGTTCTAACTCGGCTCTAAATGCTTGTAGTACTTGTTCTGCTTTGGCTTTCTTTTCTTTAGCGGCTGCTGTGGTGATTTCTTCTTCTGAGCGAGATTTTTGTTCTAGTTTTGCCTTAATTTTACGGAGTTCGTTCTCTTTTTCTTGAACAATAATCCGATTTTGAGTTTTGGCAACTTCGGCATGTTCTTCGCATTCAGCTTCTATCTGTTCGGCTTCGGCAATTGCATTGGATTCTGCAATCTCAGCATCTCGGATAATTAGAGCAATTTGCCTGCGTCCCAAGGATTTTAGATAGTCTACGTCATCGGAAACACTTTGAATTTTTAAGATATCCAATTGTAACCCCAACTTAGTTAGATCGCGGCTAACATCGGAGGCAATTCGTTCGGCGAAACTCAGACGATCTTCGTTGAGTTCTTCCGGGGTTAGAGTTGCGACAACACCCCGAAGATAACCTTCTAAAGTTTCTCGTGAAACACGGGTAAGTTCTGAGCGATCGCGATCGAGAAATCGTTCGATCGCATTCCCCACTACTGCCGGATCGGTGGAGATTTTCACATTGGCGATCGCCTGGATATTCAGTGGCGTTCCTCCCTTGGCATAGGCATTCTTCACCTCTACCCGTACTGGCATTGTCGTTACGTCCATGCGTTTGATGGTTTCGACAATGGGGATGCGAATGGCTCGTCCCCCAGTTAGTACGCGGTAGCCAATTTCTTGCCCATCTTTGGTACGTCGTTTGCGTCCTGAAAGAATTAATACTTCATTGGGTTTACAGATGCACAAAAAGGATTTAATAAACCAAACAAATACAATAACGCCAAAGATGGAAAGCGCAATGGGGAGACTGCCCCATAGTAGTCCTTCAAAGCCATTTTTTTGATTACTGACGGGGCTGTTTGATGGAACTTGTCCGACTTGTACAACGGCAACATCTTGCTCGAAAAATGAGCTAAATTTTGGTTGAGCATTCATAACTGATTTCTATTAGATATTGTTGGTTTATGGGCGAGTAAAATCTTCAGATACTACCCACACCTTATTGCCCTTCATCGCGACAACGAATACGCGATCGCCTTGATTAAATTCTTTAGGTTCGTCCGTGAAGGCCATAAAATCAACTAAAGACCCTTTCACATTAAGGCGAACTTTTCCTTGAGTGTGGGAATCAAAAGGAATTTCAACCGTACCGGAGCGCCCCACTACATAGTTAGTACGCACTAGGCTATCTACAACTTGGCGTCGCCGTTGAATATAAATCAACCACACCACTACAACACCGACAACAATACCAACGACGATTGAAATGCCAGCGATAATCACAATTGAATTATTCACCACCACCCCCATCAATGGCTTGAGACAAACTCATGTAAGCATTACTTGCCTGATTCATCGAGGTTCTGTGTGAGATATGTCTTTTTACTACATCAGCGTCCGTCTAAATTCCTAACCGTCTTTTAATGACTGGCAAAGGTCAATTTTGGTGATGGCAGGCAGGAACGCTTGTCCCGCAGTTGTACTTATCTCCTAAGGCTTGTCACTTATGCAGGAATCTCATCAATTCCAGCAATTGGCTCTATGGCTATTGAGAGAGGATGGCTGATGAATTAGCCACCACAGCCGCCACAGCCACCGCAACCTCCACCACCGCAGCCACTATCACCGCCACTATCACCGCCGCTACTGCTATCTGGACTCGGAGGTGGTATTAACAAGGGCTTTAAGCTAGCCAATGAACTGTTTGCTAAAACGACGCTACCAAATAAGGCAAATGCTAACTCGATTTGATCTAATTCAGACTCGCTTGGTTTTTGGAGATTCTGATGTTTGACTTGCAGTCTAATCAACGTGCGATCGCCATAACGACTACGGTGGGGTTCCCTTAGCATAAAGAGTCCTACTATTGCTGTGATGATGCACAAAATAACCAGGAAACCAACAGGCTTGTGTCGAGAGATTCCCACCCCAATCTTGGCAATCCCTAGTAGCAATACAGCGAAGATCGGCAGTGCAGGTATGAACTGAACAACCTTGGCTTGGTTGGCGTTCACTAATAGACCCAGGTTTTGCAGCCGCTCTCCGATTAAGCTAGTAGCAGATATAACACTTTCCCGAATTTCGGAGGGTTTGCCCCTGTACTTCACCTCTTGCGCGATCGCAGATTCTAAGGGATGGCTGTTGCTTGGCAATGCATCACCCAATTCCAAAATGTTCGTGAGTGGTTGCAAATGCCCTCGTTGCACGAGACTAACAATAGCCGCATCTACAGCGCGATTGTTACCACCAGACAAATAGGCTATCTCATAGGCATCTAACGAGCTAGATACATCAGGCAAATTATGAGCAGGTTGCCGTAGATGCCAGCGCAGGATGTAGGCCAAAACAATAGCAGCACTTGCTACCAACAGGTAAAACGAGAGAAATTGAAAACCGTTGAAATCAAGCGGATTGCCGATCGCCGCCAATCCTAACGGCATACAACCCGTCACAGTTAGGGTCAATACGAACAACACGACTGCGATATGCGATCGCTCTCGATAAAGTTGAGATAATTCTATTTGGGGTTTAGGCAAGACCCAGTTTTGCTGAGTATTCACCCGCCTGAAATGAAGGTCGCGATCGAAACGAAGCTGGGGAGAGGGCCAGATATCTGCGGGTGGCGCTTGCCTAAAGAAACGTTCGTAACTTTCCAGCGTTTTAGTATACCAATCATTGAATTTGTGATGTTCCTTACGACCCCCGCGAGTAGGGCCATGATGGAGTGGTGTTTGCAAGACATTCGGGCAAAAGTCGCCCCAATAAGAGTGGGTGTAGATCAGGTGCAAATGCCAAGCTTGATCGACCTGATCAGACGGCGTTACTGGATGTCCTGCAACCACAGCTAAAAACGCAAACTTCTTATATTCGTCGATGACACGCTGGGTGTACTTGGCACTCCAACCATTATCTCTAGCCAGTCGCTTGCTGAAGGAAAGGTCAGAATCAGGGTTATCTAGGGAAAATGCTTGAATACGCTGGTAAAGTTCCGCTTGCTGCACGTTCATAAATTTTCCTCTTTGAAACAATAGACTTGTTGTAAAAGTCCATTGAAGCTAGATGGCTATAGTACTTATCACCCTCTTGTTTGCCTTTTATGTAAAGAAGTCTATTTTCACTCGCTGATGTTTGCGGGCAAATCATCCCCCTGTTGGACAACACTCAATTCAGGCTCAAGTTTGCGCTTCTTGCCATCGAGTAAGGCGCTAACCGTCATATCCCCCATCACGTTAATGGCAGTACGGCAGCGATCGAGGAACCAGTCTACAGTTATCAGTAAAGCGATGTACCGGGTGGGCAAGCCAACTGCTGTAAATACCAGCGTCATCGTTACCAATCCCGCCTCTGGAATCCCTGCTGCACCCACCGAGGCAAAGATAGACGTAATTACGACAATCAACTGCTGGGGGAGACTCAACTCTAGATTCAGTACTTGAGCAATAAACAAAGCCGACATTGCCTCATACAGAGCCGTGCCATCATTATTGAAGTTACTGCCAACTAACGCCCCCAACGAAGCTGAGGATTCCCGCAAGCCGATTTTTTCGATTAAAGCCTCAAAGGTAATCGGCATGGTTGCCGTTGAAGAAGCCGTTGACAAGGCGGTAAACAGAGCATCCGACCCTCCCAGCAGGAACTGTTTCGGATTCACCCAGGAACCAAAGTAAACCCTGATTAGGTAATAGCCAGCTTGCAACAACAGGGCAATCAGGACTGCCAAAATGAACGCACCTAGGGTTTTAAATGGAGCAAAACCCTGAAGGGCAACAGTTCTGGCGACAATGCCGAAAACGGCGAGGGGTACGAGGGCAATAACCCAATGCAGTACGCGAATCACTGCCTCAAATAACAGGGTGATGACTTGCTCAATTGGCAGGTAATCCCTCTTTCCCTGGGCGGTTTGCTCGGATTTCAAGGCACGCAGGACAATGCCAAACGCGAGGGCAATGAAGATGAGTTGCAGGACATTGTTATCAACCAGAGGCTTGAGGATAGCTTCAGGCACAATATCCTGAAGTAGTGCCCAAGGGTCAAGGGTTTTGACGACTTCAGAGGTGCTTTCCACCGAAGTATCGATACGACCCCATTTGCCCGGTTGCAGGATGTTGGCGACCAAAAGACCGATGAGAATAGCTGCCAGGGTGTTGGTGAGAAGTAGAACTGTCAAGCGACGACCGGCTCTACCAGGGATTTGAGCGGTGAGGAACGAGTGGAGTACCGCTAGGAGAATTAGGGGTGTGGCGAGGGCACGTAACGCTTTGAGTACCAAATCACAGGGGATTGCCAGGTGTTTGATTAGGGAGATATTGTTTGGCTCAGGTTGACCGGCACCGAGCAAAACCCCTAACCCGATGGCAAAAATGAGGGCAATGAAAATTTGTAGGTAGAGCGGGATACGCTGCCAAAAGGGGCGATCTTTGTGTTTAGAGTGACTCATGGGTGTGGCTAAAAATGGAGTATCGCCATTATTTGAGATTTATTTAAGTTTGAGCGCTCAGCGTGTCATTACTTTTGAATCTAGGCGTTCTATTGCCGTGGAAATCACCACAACGACCTAGTGCAGCCAGGCGGAAATAAGTGACCCGTTAACAACAGAGCCAAAAGTAAAATGTACAAGCCTTTTGACCTTCTGCCTTCTGCCTTCTGCCTTCTGCCTTCTCCCCCCTGCCTTCTGCCTTCTTGCACTAGTGCTATTGACTCCCTTGCTGTGACGATAAGTTTTGGGGACTAACATTAATAAACGGCATTGTTCCATTCCCACTCATCACCTGAGGAAATTGCCCGTTCCATTTTTCGATCGCTTGTTTTTGGAGCAGTTCTGGCGTTAAAGTTTGCCGCATTAATCGCTGTGCCTCGGCTTGTCCCTTAGCGCGGTTAATTTCGGCTTGTGCCTCCTTAGACGCTTTGAGTGCATCATATTCCGCTTGTTTCGCTTGTTGTTCGGCAATTTGCTTCGCCTCGATCGCCTTGGCAAACTCTGGCGAAAAAGCGACATTGACTAAGGCAACCTCACTCACATGAATGCCATAAACCGCAAGCCGTTTTTTAATTTCTTGGTCAATCTCTTGTTTTAAGTCGGCTCGTTTAATGAGAATTTCCTCCGCTGTTCTTTTGGGAGTTGCTGCCTTAAGAACTTCATTCAGAGCCGGTGTGATAATTCTCGCGACAACCTCCTGCTCATCGCCAATCTCTTGATAAACTTTATTGACCTTGGATGGCTCAATATACCAGTTGAGAGCCAGATTTGTGTTAACGCTTTGTAAATCTTTAGTGCCCGCAGAAGCTTCGATATCAGTTTTTTGAAGGCGAACGTTGAGCTTTTTGACAGAGGTGATAAAGGGTAAAACTGGATGTGTACCCTCATCTAAAATACCATCTTGGATTTTACCAAGTCTTATGACCACACCGCGTTCGCCTGGATTCACAGTTACAAAAGAAGATTTGAGTAGAGTTATGCCTACAAATAGGGTTAAAGTAATGCCACCGAGTGCAATGTAGATACTTTTGGTCGAGGGATTAACAAGGGTCATAGTCTGTAAAATTTGTAGGGTAAGTTTTACGCGATTGCCCAGCAAGGGTTTGACCAAACTACTCACCTCAATCCCTTGATGTTCTATCCTCAGTAGGAAGGATTACCAACTGCCATCGGCACCGCCGCCACCACTGCTCCCACCACCATAGTCACTACTACTACTACTGCTGTCATAGCTACTACCACTGCTACTGCTGTCTGAACTCCAGCTACTATCATGGCTATCGGAATTCCAGCTACTGCAACTGTCACTGCTGTCTGAACTCCAGCTACTATCATGGCTATCGGAATTCCAGCTACTATCGCTGTCATCGTTACTACTCTCACAGCTATCTAACTGGTTACTCCAGTCAGTGCGATCGCTATTGTCACCATCATCGCTATCGACATCAACATCAATATCAACATCAAAATCGACATCCACATCCACATGTGTACTACCACTGTGGACATGGTTATGCGGTTGAGAATAACAATGGCTACTACTAACTTGAGAGGTATACCCGGATGGTTTTACAACCCCCCGACGCTGACGACGCTTCGCATCATGGGTTGCTGCGAAGCGCTGCTGCGATCTGCGCTTCGCTATAGCTAACACCAACCCACCCCCAAGTAACACTCCTCCCCCAACTAGCGGCACCCAAGGAAAATCATCGTCCTGAGTCACCTCCTGTGAGACAGTGGAGGATTGAGTCGGCAAGAATGTCTGTGAGGTACTGATTGTGGCTTGAGGCTTTTCCATAGCGACAACCAGCGCTTTTGTCCCCGCTAGGGTGCCACCATCAAAGTCGCCTTGTTTAAATCGCGGTGTGATTTGGGTATTGATAATATTGGCGACTTTGGCATCCGGCAAAATTGCTTCCATGCCGTAACCGGTTTCGATTGCCACGCGGCGATCGCTTTTGGAAATCAACAACAGCGCCCCATTGTCTCTCCCTTTTTTGCCAATTTTCCAGTAATTAAATAGCTTTGTTGTAAACTTTCTAGGTGAGGCCGATGGGGTTGTTTCTGGGACAGTCACCACAGCGAGTTCTGTGCCATTTTTACGCTCTAATTGAGAAATCAGGGAATTGAGTTGAGCTTCTGTCGGCTCATCCAGCATCCCTGCCATGTCCGTCACCCAAGTACCATTAATCTGTCGGGGATTGGGTACATCCTTCACCTCAAGAGCTAGTCCCACACCGGGAAATAACACAAATGCCAGAACAAATGGGCTAGCTTTGGGCCATCGTTTGAGTTGAAATCTTCTAGCTGTCATCGCCTACATCATTCCTTTTTATTGCCCATGTCTCTACCATCCTCAATCGGCAAAGGAATAAGTAGATCAGCGTCCGATCAGTAGGTTGCTCATTTAAAATTGATCTTGACAAGTATTCTTAGTTATGCATAAATGGAAACCCTCAAAGCGTCTGCACCTGGATTAGCCAAAATCAAGCAAGCCCGAAAAGAAAAAGGCTGGAGTGTGGATAGCCTGAAATGGCTTGAGGAAGCCAGTATCATTTTGGGAAGTCATTGGCAAGAAAGTGGCTATTTTGCTGAGGGGATTTCCGAAGGAACTTGGAAGCGATTTTTAGCAGGAAAAAACCCCATCAAGGCGGAGGCTTTCAAGGCTTATACCCAGGTGCTTGGGCTTAAATGGGAAGAACTGATTGATCGAGAAGCCGAGGCTAAGGCGGATAGCGGTTCAGTTCAAGACTGGGGAGAAGCACCGGCAGCGAGTGTTTTTTATGGGCGCAGCGAAGAACTGGCGACGCTAACACAGTGGATTGTAAACGACAGATGTCGCCTAGTGACTCTCTTGGGGATGGGAGGAATTGGCAAAACAGCTTTAGCTGTCAAATGGGTGGAGTTGATTCAAGGGCAATTTCCGTATTTTATCTGGCGAAGTCTGCGTTATGCCCCACCTGTTGAAGATATTTTGGCACAGTTAATCCAATTTTTTGGCGATCGCAATCCCCCCTTACCCAAGCAGGGCGAAGGACAGATACCCGATGGTTTCAGTGCTAGATTATCCCTACTGATTGACTGTTTACGAAAGCACCGTTGTTTACTGGTACTTGATAATTTTGAAGCCGTGTTATGGGATGGCGAGTCTCATCCTGAAACGCTTCGACACCGAACTGGAACTTATTTGGCCGGTTATGAGGGGTATGGGGAATTCCTCAAGCGGGTAGGAGAATCGCAACATCAAAGCGCAATTATAGTAATCAGTCGAGAGAAACCCAGAGAAATCACTACTCTTGAAGGTAAATCCTCGCCTATTCGTTCTTTACAGCTAAAAGGTTTGCCGGAGTTAGAAGCACGGGAAATCTTAAAAGCTAAAGATTTAGCTGGAGAGGAAGGGTGGGATAGCTTGATTAAACTTTATGGAGGCAATCCCTTAGCCTTAAATATTGTTTCAACCACTATTCAAGACTTATTCAATAATAATGTTTCTGAATTTTTGCGACAAAACACCTTAGTCATTACTGGTTTTGCTGACATATTAGAACAGCCCTTTAAGCGTTCATCAGATTTAGAAAAGCAAATTATTTACTGGATGGCGATTCACCGTCATCCTGTCTTATTATCCCAATTACAGACTGATATTTTATTTCCTGTCAAAAAATCTGACTTAATGGAAGTGCTGCAATCTTTGGGATGGCGATGTCTCATCGACAAGGCAGCGCCTACACTCATTGAGCCAAGTACAGAACAGAGTGAAGTTTTTTTCAGCCTTCCTCCTGTCGTCATGAAGTATGTCAATAACCATTTTGTTGAGCAAGTTTGTGAGCAACTTTGTGAGGGAGAGATTGAACTGCTTAGAAGTCATGCCCTGGTTAACCCCCAAGGGGACAATATTCAAGAGTTTATATTTAAACCTATCTTAATATCGGTGAAAGAACAGCTAATATCAGCCTTTAGAAGTCAACAACGTCTTAGAGAACATATGGAGCATCTTTTATCTATACTAGAAGGTAAGCCTATCCTAGAGGTGGGATATGCCAAAGATAACCTCCTTAAATTACTGGCGGAACTAGAGCCACATAAAGAATGAATGATGAAAAATATTAAGTCACTTCTTGGGGGCAGGGGATGAAAATATTAAGAGAAACGATTACGCTCACCAGAAGCGTTATTTATAACAAGGGGGTAGCCTAGCGCGAAAAAGTCCGGCACGTACCAGAGATTGATACCTCCGCGTTAATACGTCTTGAGTCGTATGAACTACTGCATTAACCCAAACTGCTCGAATCGGCAAAATTTGGACGACTGGGAGTATTGTCAAACGTGCGGTACTCAATTACTCCTTAATAACCGCTATCAAATCATTAGAGCACTACGCACGGGGCAAGGTTACAACAGCGAAATTTTTGAGGTTAAGGATTTAAATGAAGGGGGAACCTCAAAAGTTTTAAAATCCTTAGCGATTAAACATAAAAATAGCAAATTTGCTGAATTATTTGAAAAAGAAGCTCAGATTTTAATTTGGTTAAGTTCAGCTTGGCAGAAGCATCCTGGAATTCCCCAAGTCAAGCCAGATGGATACTTTCCCTGTGCAATTGGTAAGGGTTTCCAGAAATTGCAATGCTTGGTAATGGAGAAAATTGAGGGACAGAACTTAGAGGAATGGATAGAAGAAAATCAGCCTATCTCTCAAGCACAAGCCCTCAACTGGCTACAACAAATTGTAGAAATTTTGGATAAACTCCATCGGCAGGGGCTTTGGCATCGAGACATCAAACCCTCGAATATCATGCTAAAACCCGATGGACAACTTGTATTGATTGACTTCGGTACTGTCGGAGTTGGGGAAACCAGAATTATTTCTACTTACTACACTCCCCAAGAGCAAATTGAGGGAAAAACTGTTCCACAGTCTGATTTTTTTGCCCTAGGGCGCACCTTTGTCTATTTACTCACTGGTAAGCATCCCTATGATTTACCTAAAAATGCTGAAACAGAGGAATTGGTGTGGCGAAACCTAGCGTCTCCAATCTCAAACGCTCTCGCTCAATTAATTGATGATTTAATGGCTCCTGCGCCAATCAATCGGCCTCATAATACTCAAGAAATTAGGCAGCGTATTCAGTTAATTGATAACAAGAGTCATAGTGAAATTAATAATAGTACTTATACAATCACTTTTTTCCCCAACTCTAATCCATCGGATGTCACTCAACTTCCGAGTGATATTACAAATCAGCCCCGAAGATTTCCAGTCAAAATTTCGTGGGCGGGGGGTGCCATTCTGCTGTTGGGATTAGCAGGAACTTTAGTTTATCAGGTACTTCCCTGTGAAGGATTGGGAAATTTTAAACCGTGTCTAGCTACTTTGGGCGACAAGTTAAGTTCTGGAGAACAACTATTAATCCCTGGTTCTGCAACCCAGGAAAAGCAAAAAGGTGTGCTCGCATTTCGAGAGGGGCAATATAGCACGGCGGTTGAGTGGTTACAACAAGCACAAAACCAGGAAAAAAGTGACCCAGAGACTTTAATTTATCTGAATAATGCCCGAATTAATGCCCAAAAATCTCAATTTTATACGATTGCGGTGGCTGTTCCTTTGGATACCAGTTCAGAGGGTTTGAATTCTGGGTTAGAAATTTTACGGGGCGTTGCCCAAGCCCAAAATGAATTTAACCAAGAACGGAAAGGAGTGGGGGTTAAAGTATTAATCGCAGATGATGACAATAAATCTGCTCATGCTAAACAAATTGCGAAGGATTTAGTCAACAAAAAAGAGGTGCTCGCTGTTGTTGGTCATTTCACCAGTGATTCAACACTAGCTGCGTCGGAAATCTATCAACAAAATCAGTTAGTTTTTATTTCTCCCACTAGCACTTCTGAAGATTTATCAGTCCAAGAAAAGTCTCATTCCCCCAATTTCTTTTTTCGCACGGTGCCGAGCGATCGCGTCACAGCTCAGGCATTGGCTAGTTACTTGAACCAACAAGTCAATCTACAAACGGCGGTAGTGTTTTATAATCCCGGTAGTAAATATAGCAAGTCTCTACAACACCAATTTCAGGAAAGCTTGAGCAAGCATGGAGGCAAGGTTGTAAACAAGTTAGATTTATCGACCCCCATCCTGAATTCGGGAAAGGCGATAGATGAAGTGGGAAAACAAGGAGCCAATGTTATTGCTCTATTTCCCAATAGTCAAAGTTTAATTTTAAATAAAACGATAAAACTGATTATTGCCAATCAATGTCGCTATTTTATGGTAGGAGGCGATACTATTTATACACCTGAAATTCTGGATGTCGTCGGAAAAGAAGTAAAAAACTGCTTAGTTGTCGCCGTCCCCTGGCATCAGATGAATAGTCCTGACCGCAAATTTCCCCAAGTCGCTGAAAAGTTATGGGGAGGACAAGTGAGTTGGCGCACGGCTTTGGCTTATGATGCCACTCGTGTTTTGCTCACGGCTGTAGCAAAATCCTCAAATCCCAGTCGTCTGTTGTTGCAGCAAACCTTATCAAACTCTAATTTTAAAGCGATGGGAGCTACAGGCACGATTAGTTTCCAAGCAAATGGCGATCGCAAAGAACCCCAAATCCAATTGGTGCAAGTCCAACTCGATAAGCAGGGAAAACCTGTATTCATCTCATTAGAAACAACTCGTTAACAGGAGGGGGAACGCGAAAGGTAAAATCGCCCCTCATCGCCCTGTAGTCGTTTCACAACGAAAGTCCGTCACAGCATCTGCTCAATCCGTTGGAAATCTTTTTCGATTTCGGCCCAAAGGGAACGGTTATGGGGGTCTGTCTTGAGGGCTTTTTTGAGATAAATTCTAGCCTTGTCCAGTTGCCCTTCGTGGGTCAGATGTCGTCCCCAACTAATGTAAGCGATCGCCTGCCACTGGCGCACTTCTGGATCGAGGGGAATGCGTTGCGCTAAACCTTCAACCAGTGCGGTTGCCCGCGCAAAACGTCGGCATTTCAGCAGTTGTTGAAGCTGCTCATAAGCATTCCACTTTAGCTGTTTGTCCATGTCCGACAGGGGTGGAGTGTAATGCACCACGGGGGGCTTACGCGTCACCTTCACGGTTGATGGTGATCGTGGCATTCCCCCAGCCTCCTGAGGCGCACTTTTCGTCGCCACCGTTTGGGAGACGCTAGATACCGCCGCACTCCCTACCGGCTCCTTAATCACACTCAACAGAAGCTTATAAGCTTCCGTCAACTTAATAAATTTTTCTTGAGTGAGCTTATCTCCCGCGTTGACATCAGGATGATACCGACGCGCTAGACGTCGATAAGACGCCTTAACTTCAGTCAGAGAAGCTCCATACGTTAAACCCAACAAGCGGTAGCAATTCGCCAGATCCATCGATAAGGAAAAGCAATGATGAACTTGACGCCTTAAAAAGGGAACTTTAGCACGTTTGAGCCTTCCACCGCTATCAACAGTGGCATTTTGGCGACTTGGGCAGCCCCATGACTTGACCCAGAGCTAAGCCTACACCTTCCTACGGCAAAGACAACAGTATAAAATGTCCGTTCTATCCTTATACGCAGAAGGCTTGACCCAAACAGCAATTTTTGTCGGGAATACGCTAATTTTTCTTCTCAAGGTTCTGGCGTTTAGGGACAGCCAATGCAGCAGATTTCCCCTACGAATATCGTCATTTAACAGGCAAGACGCCCCAAGAGGCGTCTCTACCCTAATTAAGCACAGGATTAATTCAATCGGATTGTGAGCTAGCGTTCCCTCACCAACGACTCAGGAAACTACCTGATCGCTCCGTCTCATCCTAATTTGGTCTCTCTTCAATCACGCGGTCAATCAGCCCATATTCCTTAGCCTCTTGAGCAGACAGGAAAAAGTCACGATCCATGTCTTTCTCAATCTTCTGAAGGGTTTGACCCGTATTGTTTGCGTAAATTTGGTTCAATTGATGCCGGATGCGGATGATTTCTCTGGCTTCAATCTCAATATCGGTGGCTTGTCCACGCGTACCCCCAGACGGTTGGTGGATCATAATCCGGGAGTGGGGCAACGCTAAGCGTTTGCCCTTCTTCCCAGCCGCGAGTAAGAAAGAACCCATCGACGCCGCCAGTCCGACACAAATGGTTACGACATCGGACTTAATGTGCTGCATGGTGTCATAAATGGCCATGCCGGCTGTAACCATGCCACCAGGGGAGTTGATATAGAGATAAATATCTTTGGTGTTGTCTTCCGAGTCCAGATAAAGCATCACAGCAATGATCTGATTGGCAATTTCATCATCAACCTCTTGCCCTAGAAAAATGATCCGTTCCCGGTAGAGACGGTTGTAAATATCAACCCACTCTGTGTACTGAGATCCAGGCAGCTGATAGGGGACTTTGGGGATGCCAATAGGCATAATTTGCTCCGAATTAGAGAAAAGATTAATTAAAAAGTTAAACGCCCTTGAAAGCCGCGGCGAGAAAGGAGAAAAGGGTCTTAAGAAACACCAGCCGCTATGGCAGGGGGAACCTCAGTGGTTTCCAGCACGCGGTCAATCAGACCATACTCTTTCGCCTGTTGGGGCGTCATGTAAAACAGTCGATCCATATCTTTGACAATCTTTTCCGATGGCTGACCGGTGTTGCGAGATAGGATATCGATCATCGTGGCCTTATTCGCCAACACTTCCTTCGCCCGAATTTGAATATCCGTGGCTTGACCGCGAGTGTAACTCTTGGGCTGGTGCAGAACGATTGAGGCATTCGGCAAACTGGCTCGACAGCCTTTTGTCCCGGCTGACAACAGCATCGCCGCCATGCCCATGGCTGAACCCAGGCAAATGGTATGGATGGGTGGCTTGATGTAGCTCATCGTGTCACAAATGGCAAAGGCTTCTGTTTCAAAGCCAATGGGTTCGCCATCGTAACGAGAGGTGCCGGTGGAATTGACGTAGATTTTAATCGGCTTGTCAGGGTCTTGGTACTGCAAAAACAGGAGTTCAGCTATGATTAATTGGGTTACTGCTGGCACCAAGGGCATACCCAGATAAACAATCCGCTCGTTCAGCAACAATGAAGGTAAGTCTGGCGGCGGTGTCCGGTAACTGGTATTACCGTAGTAGGGTGACTGAACAGCCTGAATGGGTAAGTTCATGGTGTTTTGGGCTGCAATAATGAAGCTATCTTTAAACATAGTAACGTGCCAGTGAGCCTGCCTGAGGCAGTCCTTTGAGATACTTCTACGTTGTTGTGGCACTCACGAGGTTCCGTCATTGTGAAGTGTGCTTATTGACCATCACTATTGCGTAGTACTAGCGTATTGGCAGGAAGTTGCTATTAGTACGTGTTGCTTGCTCAGGAGACTTATGACATGAAAGTTGGTTTGCACTCTGCTCTGAATGATGCCCATGTTGATGCCAATCAACCGAGTAGTCAGCGTCAGCTGTCGATTGCGATCGGTGCGATCGCATCTGGGCAAGTTCGCAATGTCCCCTTGAATTTGTGCCTGGTTCTCGACCACAGTGGTTCGATGAACGGACGCCCTCTGGAAACTGTGAAAAAGGCCGCGATTCAATTAATCGAGCGGTTGAATCCAGGCGATCGCATTTCGATCGTCGCCTTTGATCACAGAGCCAAAATCTTGGTCAAGAACCAAGTGATCGATGACATCGATGGTGTAATCAAACAGATCAAACGGCTGTCGGCGGATGGTGGTACAGCGATTGATGAAGGTCTCAAGCTGGGAATTGAAGAAGTCGCCAAAGGCAAGGCAGAGACTGTGTCTCAGGTCTTTCTACTCACCGATGGGGAGAATGAACATGGCGACAACAAACGCTGCCTCAAATTAGCGGAACTGGCAACCAGCTACACCATCACGTTGAACACCTTAGGCTTTGGAGCCAATTGGAACCAAGATGTCTTGGAAAACATTGCGGATGCTGGAGGTGGCACTCTCTCCTATATTGAACGCCCAGAACAAGCGGCTGATGAATTTGGCAGACTGTTTGAGCGTGCTCAATCGGTGCAGCTTACCAATGCCTACCTTCTCTTCTCTTTAATGCCTAAGGTGCGGTTGGCGGAACTTAAACCCATTGCTCAGGTCGCTCCAGAGACGATTGAATTGCCCGTGCAACGAGAGGGCGACAAGTTTATGGTGCGCTTGGGAGATTTGATGACGGATGCGGAACGGGTGATTTTAGCGAACCTTTATCTCGGTCAACTACCACAGGGGCGTCAAGCGATCGCTAAACTGCAAGTGCGTTACGATGACCCAGGCGTCGGGGCAGAAGGTCTACTCTCGGAAGTGGTATCGATCGAGGCAGATGTTCAGGGTGTTTATCAACCCGCTCTCAATCCTCAGGTGCAAAAGTCTATTCTGGCTTTGGCGAAGTATCGGCAAACTCAAATTGCAGAGGCCAAATTGCAGGAGGGCGATCGCTCCGGTGCGGCAACGATGCTGCAAACGGCGGCAAAAACTGCCCTGCAAATGGGCGATCAAAGTGCGGCGACTGTATTACAAACTAGCGCCACTCGCTTGCAAGCTGGGGAAGAACTTTCAGAAGCCGATCGCAAGAAAACCCGCATTGTTTCCAAAACCATTTTGCAGGAGTAGAGATTACCTGAGTGTCAATCGTTAGGGACGTTCCGATGGAATGTCTCTAACTTCGTGTGGGACAGTCCTCATACCGAGTTGCGTTCAAAGATGGTAGATCAGTTGCATGGGGTGATGGGGGGAAGAATACAGTAATACGTTTGACGGCAACTGTATAGCAACGGAGATATTTTGTACCTATTTATATATTCGATCAATTTGGAGTATTGCAATAAGCCACACTGATTGATCAATTTTTTATTGATCAGAGATTTTTAGCTGAACTAATATTTTTTAATTTCAACAATTTTATCCAATTAGAGTTTATTGATTGTGTAAATTCGTCTAAAATTCTTGTCATTTTTAGGTGGTGTAAACTAACTTAAGATAGTTGTCATTTTTGGAACAATTTGTTAAGTTGAGTTATGCCGCCTGTATTACACCTGAATTACAAGCCAACAATTATTTTTTGGCTAACAGCAGAGGAACTGCAATAAAGTTCATTATTGACATTTTTATTAGTTATCAACTGTAATTCCCTAGGAAATATTACCATGAAAACTCAAATAAGTTTTAATTTTCTAGAGAAATACAGATTTAAACAATCGAAAAAAGCTCAAGTTATTGAAACGTTTCAGAAAGTTCAGTTTAGTGGACAAATGATATGGGTATCTCCAAATAATGAAAAAAGATGGACTCTTTATTTCTGCCAGGGTCGCATTATGTATGCCACAGGTGGAACTCATCCAGTCAGACGCTGGGCAAGAAACATAGCCGCTTATTGCCCTCAGATTCAGGTTGATTTTACAGAACTGCAACACGAGCTTTTAAAGCTTAATCTTGATAGTTTCATCAGTAGCTGGGAATACCAACTATTTGGCTTGTGGCTAAAACAGAAAAAAATTACCGAAGCTCAAGTTGAACAAGTCATTCAATCAGTCTTAGAAGAGGTAATTTTTGATTTGTCGCAAGAGGATGGTTTGACTCATCAAATCAATGAATATCCATGTACATCTCAGCCACTTGCCGTGATTGATGAGAAACAAGTGATTGCAGATGTTCAGCAGCTTTGGCAAGCGTTCTGGAATGCTCAAATTGTTGGTTATTCTCTCAACAAAGCACCTATTATCAAGCAGCATCAGCCATTACAAGACTGTACATCAGAAAGGGTTTATCAAGCTCTAACCCAACTGCTAAATGGAGAAAATACTCTGCGCGATTTAGCGGTCAAAATGAAGCGGGATGTCGTACAAGTCATTCGTTTACTTCTACCTTACCTTAAATCAGGATTAGTAGAACTTATTAGCATCTCCGATCTACCTGATCCGGTGGGTCGAACAGTTCTGAATCTACCATCTCAGCCGATCAATCCTACCAAACCGCTCATTGCCTGTGTCGATGATAGTGTGGCCGTTTGTCAAACTCTAGAAAAGCTTTTAACCGCAGCCGGTTATCGATTTATTAGCATTAATGATGGCTTGCGAGCGCTCACAAGTCTTTTAGCCTCTAAGCCGGATTTGATATTTTTAGATTTGATGATGCCCAATACCAATGGTTATGAAATTTGTAGCCAATTACGCAAGGCTCCATCGTTTCGTAATACTCCCATTGTAATTTTGACGGGAAATGATGGCATTGTTGATCAAGTTCGAGCTAAACTTTTCGGTGCATCAGATTTTTTGAGTAAACCCGTCGATGCGGGAAAAGTCCTCAACACGATCTCTAAGCATTTATCGCCAAATGAGTTGACTTACAAAGGGGTGCAATTTGAAGGTTAGAAGATTGTAAATGCTCCACCGATTTATCCCCAAGTAGCGGATAATTTTAACCTTGAATCTAACCAATATCGGTTTTTTCATCACTACATTCTGTTGTTTTGCACTCCCATTAACTTTATGAACACCGCCCTAATCGTTGAAGATTCCTTGAGTGAACAAGAAATTATATCTGGTTGTCTGCTGCAAGGAGGTCTTAATGTATTAAAAGCCAACAATGCAGAAGAAGCCATTGCAAGAATCAGTCATCAGAAACCGGATGTGATTATCTTAGACGTCGTCCTACCCGATCGCAGTGGATTTGAATTGTGCCGCGAACTGAAAGGCAAAGCAGAAACGAGCCAAATTCCAATTGTTATCTGCTCGACCAAAGGAGGCAAGCTAAATCAACGGTGGGGCATGAAGCATGGAGCAGATGCCTACTTAGTCAAACCCATTGACCAAGAAGAACTCGTGGATACTGTTAAAAATCTGCTCAAAAGCTAAGCCTTAACGAGAATCCATGTCCAATTCTTCGTCAGTTCCCAACTCCTTATTACCACTCCCGAATTCAGCGTCTTCCAGTGAAAGAGAACCGTTTTTGCGGTTTAATCTAGAGCCGGATACAACAGCACTCTTACCACTGCCTCAATTGACTGAAGTATTCAACATTCACATCAGTCAAATTGTGCCCATTGCTCACATGCCATCTTGGATCAGAGGAGTCTACAACTGGCGTGGCGAAATTCTCTGGATAGCAGATTTGGGGCACTTAGTTGGACTGACTCCCAGTTACCAACAGCATCGCAGTACTTTAATGTATACAACCGTTGTATTACACTCTCTCTCCCACCCCGTAACCTCTACCACCGTTAAGCCGCAGCTACTCGGTGTCATTGTCAATCGCCTGGAAGATATTGAGTGGTGCGATTTAGAGCAAATCCAGCCCCCACCATCATCCATCGTTCATCAAGGTTTACTGCCATTTTTGCAGGGCTATTGGTGGAAATCAGATGATGAAATGTTAGCTGTTTTCGATGGTGAAGCGATTATGGCTGCGATGCCGAAGCAGAATGTTTGAATAAAAACTCTCTTGAGCCTTGAACGCTCCAAACCAAGGTTCAAGTTGGGTTACAAAAGTAGACTTTCATTCGATTTTTGTGACCCATTCAGCCAACATTACAGATAACGGTGTTAGCTTACCGTGCATCTCCTGGGAAAACATTTTAAGTTGAGGGACAAGTAATCTATCCCTCTTCCATTTTTCCATCTATCCCTCAGCCCGAAGTGGCAATCAAAATGGCTCGTTGCTGAAAAGATAGCTCCGTTTCCTATCTTTTCTAGTGCTTCCTTCAACGACCTCAACACTCTTCTTTGTTTCCCTGGTGGTTGGGCAAAAAAAGCAACCATCAGCTACTTAGTACCCATACAGCATTGCTTCTATGACTCAGATTCCCCCTCACAATTCCTTTACCAAAACGTCCAATGGTCACCCGTTAGTCCCTAACCATTTACCTGTTGGGGGTAAAACACCTGTGATGGAAGATTCTTCTTCCCCTATTGTGCTGTCTTCCCAAAAAGCTGAATCTTATTTACAGAATTTAGACCTTTCTGTGCAAAAGCGGCAACCTCCTTGGTGGCGCTTCTCCCATCAGGCTTTTACTAGTTTGCGAACCAAGGCAACATTACTGGCTCTCGCTATCGGCACAATTCCCGTGGCGCTAGTTGGAACAACCGCCTATTTTACGGCTAGTACAGGAATTAAGACAGAAATTCTTCAAAATGAAGAACATAATACTCAAGACTTGGAAGACAGGTTAAATTTCTTTATCAAACAGCGCTATGAGGACCTGCTCAGGCTGTCTAAGCTAGATGCCTTCACCAACCCTCAGGTTCGGAATTCCCTCACGGCTGAGGAAAAAAATGCCATCCTCAAGGACTGGATAGACTCTGGCAAAATCTACAACAGCATACTTGTGTATAACCCTCCTCGACGGGAAACGATTGCCTCAGCAGGCGAGATATTTGACCTAGAGCAGGTGTTGAAGGTGGACTATACTCAAGCTGTATTGGCAACGGATCGCCCCGTAATCGTCGATCCGCGACAAAGCCGAACTCAGGGTGTGGGTTTTAGTTTTTTTGCGGCGGCTCCTGTTAAGGATAAATCAACCAACAAAACAGTCGCCCTTGTCCGTACCCGTGCCTCAATGACTGTAGTGAACGACTTTTTGTATGGAAGCGAAGCCAACCTGGGTCGAGACTTTTATCTGACGGATTCTCAAGGAAATATTACCGCATCCAGTAACCCCAAGCTGCTCCAGAAAAAGCTAGCAGACATATTCCCCAAGTTATCTTCCCAGATCCAGAAAGCGGGTAAGCAAAAGCTCACCACGATCATGTCTGAGAAAGGGCAGGAGCAAATTTTCACCTATGTTCCCAACGAGGAACTGCGTCGAGCCTATGGATTGAACTGGAGTCTGGTGGTTGCGCGCCCTACAGTGGTTGCCTTTGCTCCCCAAAGACAGCTACTCATCACCCTGCTTTTGGGGACGGTTTTTTTCACAGCGTTAGTAGCCGTAATCGCGATCGCAATCGCCAACCGAGCCACTCGTCCAATTTTAGAGGCGACGGATGCTGTGGTCAAAATTGGTCAGGGAGAACTGAATACTCGCTTGACGGTACAAGGTGACGATGAACTGGCCTTGTTAGTCAATAAAATCAACGATATGGCGGGTCAGTTGGGCATACTCTTGCACGAAAAAGAACGAGTCGCCGATGAGCAACGCCAGCTCACGGAACTCTTGCAAAATCGGGTGTTGGAACTCCTGGAAGAAGTCGAACCGATTAATGATGGAGACCTCACTATTCGCGCAACCGTGACCGCCGATGATATTGGGACAATCGCCGACTCCTACAATTTCATGGTCGCAAACTTGCGCGAAATTGTCACAAAGGTGCAATTTGCTGCTACCAACGTTGCCACAACGACGAGTAATAATGAACAGTCCATCCAAGCGCTCTCCCAAGAAGCAGTACGTCAAGCCGAGGAAATTACCGTAGCGCTCAAGCAGGTGCAAGAGATGGCTCAATCGGCGCGACAGGTGGCACTCAGTGCGGAAAAAGCAGCCCAAGTGGTACGCAGAGCCAGTCAAACCGTGGAAGAAGGTGACGCTGCAATGAACCGAACGGTAGAAGGGATTGTGGCGATTCGAGAAACTGTTTCACAAACACGACAAAAAGTCAAGTATCTTGGAGAATCTTCCCAAAAGATTTCCACTGTCGTCAACCTGATTAGTGAATTTGCCTCACAAACCAAGATGTTGGCGTTTAATGCCTCGATTGAGGCGACGCGTGCTGGGGAACAAGGGCGAGGGTTTGCGATCGTAGCAGATGAAGTGCGAACACTAGCGCAGCAATCGGCAGAAGCAAGTCGAGAAATCGAGAAGTTAATTGCCGCCATCCAGGGAGAAACCAATGAGGTAATCGCCGCCATGGAAGCGGGTACTGAGCAGGTTGTGATGGGAACCAAATTGGTGGATGAAACACGGCATACCTTGAGTAAGATTACCGTTGCGTCTGCTGAAGTCAGCCAACTGGTTGAAGAAATCGCTCAAGCGGCAAGCGAGCAATCCGGTGTTTCGGAAACGGTAACCCAAACCATGACGAATGTGGCTCAAATTTCCGACAAAACCTCCCAAGAAGCCACTGTTGTATCGTCCTCCTTTGAGGAACTCCAACGGGTTGCCAAGGCTCTGCAAGAAGATGTGGCTCAATTCAAAGTCAGCTAATGAGTTGCAGGTTGCAGGTTGCAGGTTAACAGGTTAACAGGTTGCAGGTTAACAGGTTATATCTTCAAACTTTCAACCTTCAAACCTTCAACGGTTCAACCTTCAAACCTTCAACACTGGACATGGCAGTCAACCCTGATATCCGCGACCACGCTTATAAATTTTTCATCGAAGAGGTTCCTGAGTTTTTGCAGGTACTTGAAGCTGGGTTACTGACACTCAAGCAAGAGCGTAGCAATAGTCACATCCACAGTTTAATGCGAACCGCTCACTCGATTAAAGGAGGAGCGGCGGGCGTAGAATTAGATGCGATCGCCACCTTGGCTCACCGCCTGGAAAATCTCTTCAAGGCGCTCTACAGCGAAACCGTAGAAATCGATACTGAACTAGAAAGCCAACTGCTCTCGGCTTACGACTGCCTGCGATTACCCTTAATGCAGCAGATGACATCCGGCCAATTTGACGCCGCGCAAGCCTTAGCAACAGCCGAACCCATCTTCGCCCAGTTGGAAGAGCGATTAGGGGACGCCTTCGCCCAGGTGGAACATTTCGACATCCCCACTTCGGCTCAATTAGGGGTCGATATGACAATATCGATCTTTGAAGTGGATGTTGGGCAGGGGTTGGAGCAGCTTGCCACTGTTGTCAGTCACCCCCAAGACTACCAAGTGGCCGCAGAATTACGTCAACAAGCGGAGGTATTTGTCGAGCTCGCTGAAATCCTCAACAAGCCAGGATTAGGGGTGATTGCTGAAGCCGCTCTATCTGCACTCAACGTTCATCCGGAGCAGGCACTCACAATTACAAAACTGGCTTTGGCGGATTTTCAAGCCTACCGAGAAGCCGTGCTAGCTGGGAATGCGACTCCAGACGGAAACCTCTCACTTGCTCTGTTGGAACTGGCTCAGGCATCCGTAGGGTTGGTTGTTGAGCAGGAGCCACTCGTGCCCAACTGGAGTGTTAATCAGGACAACGAGTTCGGGGTTAATCACCCACTGGCAGAGTTTGATTCACTTAACGAGGCAATTGCCGAGTTGGAGGGTTTCGCGTTTTCTCCTAACCAGAGGGATGGCAACCCATCAACAACTCACTCCGCCGATCCAAATCAACCCTTCTTCTCGCTCCTCCTCGATCAAGAAGTGACTCAGGAGGAGAGAGGAGCCAATGGCAGCGAAGTAGAACCACTGGCGACTTGGGAGGAACTGTTGCTCGACGCGGTAGCCAGTGCCGAAGAAGCATCTGCCTCCAACTCACTGATGCGGCTGACCTCAACGCTCAAAGCACTGCAACACCAACAGGGAGACAAAGCAACAGGGACAAATACACCAGAAACTATCGATGTAACGGCTCAAGCGATTGAAACCCCATCCATTGAGAACAGCCCCAACCTGACATTCCAGTTATCACCAGAGACAACGCCACTCAAGCCCAGCTCAACCCCGATTCATCAGGACAACATACCTGTCACACCAACAGTTACAGTGCGGGTTGATGCCGATCGCCTGGAACGGATGAATAATTTAGTCAGTGAGTCTGCTATCCGCCGGAGTGGTCTTTCCCTAGAGAATCGTCAACTTCAGAGTTCGGTGCAAGAACTGCTGAATCGAGCCGATGCGATCGAGCAAATTGTCGAACAGTTGCGGAAGGTATCCGACCAAACGTTGGTGCCTGAGCGAAACTATAACCCCCAAACTGTCCCCGATTCAGTCAGTCAACTCAGAGAATTCGCCACAACTCAAGCTGATTTTGACGCGTTGGAAATGGACAGTTACGGAACCTTGCACTCCTTACTGCAAAGGTTTCTAGAAGACATGGTTCAGTTGAAAGAATCCGTGGCGGATATTGGCCTATTTGCCAGACAATCTGACCGCACCCTAGACCAACTGCGTAAAATGCTCACGAACCTACAGGATGAGTTCGTTTGGGCGCGCATGTTACCCCTGGGTGAAGTCCTCAACCGTTTTCCGCGCATGTTGCGTGATTTATCCACCACCTATCACAAACCCGTGACGCTGAAATTAAGCGGGACACAGGTACTGGTTGACAAAGCCGTCCTGGAAAAAATCTACGATCCCTTGTTACACTTGCTGCGAAATGCCTTTGACCACGGGATCGAACTCCCCGAACTGAGGCGTCAACAAGGGAAATCCGAGCAAGGTGAGATTGAAATCAAAGCCTACCACCAAGGGGGGCAAACCATTATTGAAATCAGAGATGATGGTCAAGGTTTGGATTTGGAAGCGATTGGTCGTCGGGCTTTGGAACGGGGATTGATTTCACCCGAACAACTGTTGAATGTGTCGGAAAATCAGCTCCAGGATTTTATTTTTGTGCCAGGATTTTCTACCGCTAAGCAGGTCAGTGAACTGTCAGGGCGGGGAGTGGGGTTGGATGTGGTGCGATCGCAACTGCAAATCCTCAAGGGCACACTCACCGTGAACTCCACTCCAGGAGTGGGTACCACCTTCACCATCGGCTTGCCGCTCACGTTGACGAGTGCCAAATTAATTGTAGGCTTGGTGGGTTCTCAAGCCATTGCCTTGCCGTCTGACAGCATTGAAGAAATCGTCCTGCCCAAAGCCAACCAGATTCAACGCCACGGGACTCAGCGATTTTTGCAGTGGCGAGAACAAACCGCGCCCATTTATCGAGTGGCTGACCTTTTGGAGTATGCCTATCCAGTGCCAGAAACGCCTCTGGGTCGGGCATTGGTCGTAGAATCGTCTTCAGCGGATTTAATCCCACCGTTGCTAGTCTTCAATCGAGGGCAAACACCTGTTGCCCTGGAAGTCGATCATCTGGTGACGGAACAAAAACTGGTGATCAAACCCTTTGGTGGGGTGGTGGCTGCCCCTAGCTATACCTACGGTTGTACGATCTTGGGGGATGGCAGCTTGATTCCTGTGATTGATGGTGTGACCTTAGTGGAGCAAGCGCTCCGTCAAGAGTCTCAGACCTCTGCGATCGCTTCTGAAACCGTCCAAAGCGCGATCGCTGCTGTATCCGAGTTAGAGCAAAGCATCAAATTCGATCGTGATAGCACCGCCGCCGCTCATACCCATTCATCAGTTAGCCATACCTTAGCCTCGCTCAATAGGGCAACAACTCCTACGGTTTTGGTTGTCGATGATGCGGCTTCTTTACGGAAAACCTTGGCCATGAGCTTGGAAAGAGCGGGGTACCGAGTCTTGCAAGCTGGGGATGGTTGGGAAGCTCTCAAACAGTTGCAGTCCAATGCCGAAGTGAATCTAGTCATTAGTGACATTGAAATGCCGAATTTGAACGGGTTTGACCTTTTGAACCATCGTCGCCAAGACCCTCAACTTCAGCAAGTTCCGCTCGTGATGCTCACCTCCCGCAGCAACGACAAGCACCGACGTTTAGCCATGCATTTAGGCGCTACTGCTTACTTTACCAAGCCCTACATTGAACAAAGCTTTTTAAAAGCGATCAAAGACATCCTCTACTAAGGCGTCTAGAAGAGAGAATTTCCGCCCTCAAGCCAGAACCGATGCCCCTTACAGGCACCGGCTCAATCGTTCAACCCGAACTAAAGGACTCATCGCTTCAAGCTGCAACCGAAGCTTGGGGTCGAGCAAAAATCATGCGTCCTGCTGAAGTTTGCAATGCTGATGTGACCACAACCCGCAGTTCGCCACCAAGGTGATTCAGTCCCTCTTCAACAACCACCATGGTGCCATCGTCGAGATAGCCCACGCCCTGAGACGGTTCTTTGCCCTCTTTGAGGATTTTCAACTCAATACTGTCACCGGGGAGATAAATCGGACGCACCGCTTGAGCGAGGTCGTTCACATTGAGTACAGACACTTTCTGTAAATTGGCAACTTTACTCAAGTTGTAGTCGTTGGTTACGAGAGTGCCATTGATGTCCTGAGCGAAACGTACCAATTTAGCATCTACGGTGTTAACGTCTTCATAATCAGCCGGGTGAATCACCAAACGGTCAGGATAAGCTTGTTGCATCCGATTTAGGATTTCCAAGCCCCGGCGTCCCCGAACTCTTTTCTGATCATTGGCGGCATCAGCCAGTTGCTGCAACTCCTGCAAGACGAACTGTGACACGAGAATTTGTCCTTCGACAAAACCTGTATTCAGCAGTTCTTCGATGCGACCATCAATAATGCAGCTCGTGTCCAAAACTTTGCTAGAGGAGGGTTTTAGGGTGCCTTCTGCCACCAGAATGGACTCTATGCTGTTGGGGTTAATCAGCCGCAGCAGTGCACGACCGTGAGTATCGGCTAAGCTGACCCCTAAAAAGGCGAACATGACACTGCCCAAAATCCCAGCGAGAGGCTTAATAAAACCAAAATCCAAGGGGAGGGGTATCAAGAAAATCGGTGCCAGCATCAAGTTGGCGATGAGTAGTCCCAGTACCAAGCCAACCGAGCGAGTCAAAAGCACCTCGATAGGCATTTTGCGAACTTGCGCCTGGAAGCGGCGGTAGGTAACCTGCGCCATCAAGCCCACTGCAAATCCAATAATGGCACCAAAGCCCGCCGTGATCCAGCGTAACGCCTCCACATTGGAAACCTGAGCCTGGACGGAGGGAGGCAGCAATTCAACGGCATCAAAGCCTATCCCTGCTGCTGCTAGGATGAATAAAAGAATGATGACAAAATCAAGCATCGTTCCAATCCAAGTAATTTGGGTGATATTCCATAAGGAATTGAATAGACAAAAGAATGATATTCGACAATCAGATTCATTATATCTTTCACCTCATTTTGTCTCCTTGTGCCGATCGGCTTAAATAAACTTCCAATTTACTCGCATGACGAGCAACAATATTTAACCTTTAGATTGTCTACTTTAAACTGTATTTCTCACTTCCGCTTTACTGGTGCATCTATAAGGGCAGCCCTGAACTGAAACGTTTCGAGTTGGACTTGTATAGCTATAAATCCGAGCGAGAAACTCATTTTATTCATAAGTGTTAATCAAGTCTTCAGAATTAGCATCATAATTGAAGCCTTGGGGCGAAAAAAAAGTGGTTTATTCCTTACAAAACGCTGAGAAAGTTATCAATCATCTAGCTCCTCGTTCTGCTTATATCCATATTCCCTTCTGCCGACGCCGCTGCTACTACTGTGATTTCCCTGTTTCTGTAGTAGGTGATAAAGCCACGGGGAGTACCTCAGGCACGATCGAGCAATATGTCGGGGTGTTGTGCCAAGAGATTGAAACAACAGCAGCGCATGGGCACTCTTTAGACACCGTTTTCTTTGGCGGTGGGACGCCGTCGCTGCTATCGGTAGAACAGCTAGGACGCATTTTAGAGACTATTGACCAACACTTAGGGATTGCGCGTCAAGCCGAGATTTCCATGGAAATAGACCCAGGAACATTCAGCCTGGAACAGCTCAAAGGATACCAGACTGCCGGGGTGAATCGAATCAGCTTGGGGGTTCAGGCGTTTCAGGATGAATTGTTGAGGGTTTGTGGGCGATCGCACAACGTTACAGATATCTTTGCATCTGTGGCTCTACTGCGCCAAGTAGAGGTTCCCGACTTCAGCCTTGATTTGATTTCTGGGTTACCCCATCAAACTGTAGAACAATGGCAGGAATCGCTGGAAACGGCTGTTCAGCTAGTCCCCAGTCATATTTCCTGCTATGACCTAATTATTGAACCCGTCACTGCTTTTGGACGGCAGTACGCACCTGGTGCCAACCCCCTGCCAACAGATGATACCGCCGCCCAGATGTACCGACTCGCGCGGCAAATTCTCACCCGTGCGGGTTACGAACATTATGAAATTTCCAACTATGCTGTGCCCGGTCATCAGTGCCGTCACAATCGAGTCTATTGGGAAAATCGGCCCTACTATGGTTTTGGTATGGGAGCCGCTAGTTATGTGCAAGGGCGTCGGTTCACCCGACCTCGGACTCGGTGGGACTATTATGCTTGGGTACAACAATTGATGGAAACGGGTGGTGTCCTAGATGCTCCGGAGCTATCACAAACCGATGTTCTGCTAGAAACTTTGATGCTAGGACTACGTCTAGCAGAAGGAGTCAGTTTATCTATCCTCATTGAGCAGTTTGGAGACAAGACTTTGGAAGCCATTTGGACGGCTTTACACCCCTACTACCATAATGGATGGATAGAAGTGGTTCAGGAAGATGGATCAGTTATTGATCAGCCAAACGCCCAAAAACTTCCCTCGATTGGACGGCTAAGGCTAAGCGACCCAGAAGGATTCTTATTTTCCAATACAGTTCTCGCTGATTTATTTAAGAATTTGGACTAAAGTCTTAACTAAACTCATCATTATCCCCAGGGCATCTGGAGCGTCCCTGACGATGCAACTTAAAGGCCCATCTGCTTACCCCGCTCAGTTCCCTAGAACGCCAATCCACTAACAGAAGTGGCTGTGTGCCCAAGCATTCATTTTTAAAGTAAGTTCTATATTCATAATGAATGACATGTTTAGCGGAGTTGGTCAAAACAGCTGTGTCGCCAAAGATGACAAAACCCTGGCTTGAAATCCCACATCCGGAGCAACGGGTAGCAAGAGTGTATCAAGTTATAGATATTTCTATGCTATGATGCCGCCTCCAACATGGTTAAGTATTACTGGATGAACCAGGCTGCTGGACACAAAATCATTACGCTGATGGATCAAGATGAGATTACGGCACTGGGCGCTTCCCTAAGACTTATCGATCAAAGGCTATTAACCCCAGCCAAGGAGGAGGGCACACGTCGAATCTGGTACCAGGGGGGGGAGCCTTATTTTGATATGTTTGTGGAACTGCGTCAGGGAAACATAGAGTGGTTTCAGTTTACGTTGCGCGGTAAATCACTTTCGTGGAATCCCCGGACTTCTGGCTGGCAAACTGGCAGGACAAATGAAATGCGGACAGATGACCTTACCTTCTATCCCGCGAGTAAATTGATTCAGAGCGATAAGCAGCCAGATGCTCAATTAATCACATTAGCTCGCTCAATTCTGCAAACCCGTGCGGGGGAAGAAATTTTTGACCAGCTGTTAAGCTTGTTTGATCACCCATAGAACACTCATCATTCAGATTGAGTTAAAGCCCCAAACTTAATCTTTCCGTCAGCCAGATAGAAATTTAACCTTGTTCTGTAATAATGGCTATCTGTGCCAATTACGGGAAAGGAGGGTGTTTTATGGCTGGCAGTAAAGTTGGTGCAGATTTGTGGGTGAGCGAGTACATCACGCCTTGGGATATTTATGTTCATGGCGTAACGAAAGTCCTGGCTTACAAGAAAACGGAGTACCAGGAAATGTACATCGTTGAAACGGGTGCTTATGGCAAAGGGCTAGTTTTGGATGGGAAATGGCAATCTTGTACAGGCGACGAGTTCCTTTACCATGAACCCCTTGTACACCCAGCGATGATTTGCCATGGGAATCCTCGGAATGTTCTCGTTTTGGGAGGCGGTGAAGGCGCTACAGTACGGGAAATTCTGCGTTGGAAGACGGTTGAGCAGGCGATGATGGTGGACATTGATGGTGAAGTGGTAGAGGCTTGCCGCGAACATATGCCAGAGATGCACCAAAATGCTTTTGAGGATGCGCGTACCAAGTTGGTCATTGGTGATGCTCTGGAAGTTTTAGATACGACTGACCAGAAGTGGGATATTGTGATTTCAGACCTCTCTGACCCGATTGAAGAGGGGCCGTCGTTTCAACTATTTACCAAAGAGTATTTTGAAAGAGTGCAGCGGGTGCTAGCACCGGGCGGATATTTCGTGCTGCAAGCTGGCTCTGTTTCCCCAGTGGAACTGACGCTTCATGCTCGTTTGGTCAAAACCCTGAGTACAGTGTTTCCTCACGTTCATTCTTATAGCTCTCATACCCCCAGCTACGGTGCACCTTGGGGTTTTGCGATTGCTTCAGCCGAAGCTATTGCCACGCAACCTGATCCTGCAACCATTGACCAGTTGCTGAGCGAAAAAACAACCGGTGGCTTTCGCTTGATTGATGGGATGAGCTTGTTGGGACTTCTGCAAACCCCGGCTCATATCCGCCATGCGATCGCACAAGAAACCCAGGTCTATACTCTCAAAGAACCCCCGAAGTTTTTCGGGAAAGGATCGCGTGGCTCAGAGGCTTGAGGCTACCTCTGGCACTCGAAGCGCTTCGTCCTAGCTAGCCTTGGTCAGGGTTAGCCCAGCCATGAATCAGGACAAAATCCCGACGTTTGGCTCCCTAACGCAAACATCTACCCTCGTTGGGGCTTTATTTCAGGAATGGGTAATGGGTACTCAACAACCGATTACCCATTCTTTGACGATATAAAAATTGTAAAAAGGGGTTACCAGAATGTAAGGATTTATTGCAATAGCTAAAAAATTAGCCTACCTGTTAGTGTATCACAGCGTACAATTACCTACATTACCTGTACTGTTTAAAATCCGATTCTCTCAGGGTGCAAATACTCCTACTCCTAGCGTAGCTATCCCAGCTTAAAAAAGTCAAAAAAACGGCTTGTGCTTTACAGTACGACAACATTGAAGGGGCACAAGGACCCCTACGCGAATATAGCCATGCGACATCAACGCTAATACCCTGGAAATTACTCATGCAGCCTAATGGCCTGTCCATTCAGTCATTAGCTTTAACTCATGCGATTGACTCTCATTTTATGACCGTGGCACCCGATACCCCACTGGTCGATGTCTTAGCGCTGATGAGTCAATTTCGTAGCTGCATGTTGCCTGATGGCGATCACGATTTCAACAAAAACCCTTATCCAGTTAATCGGGGCAGAACTGAGATTGACTGCATGGGTCAGGCAGAAAAAGCAATTTTTGAAGTCAACGATACCGCAGATGGCTGCGTTTTGGTGATTGACAAGTCGCAGATGGTTGGGATTTTCACAGAACGAGATATTGTCAGGCTAACGGCTGACGGTATTTCCTTAAAAAACCTCAACATGGCTGAGGTGATGACACAGCCTCCGGTGACGCTGAGACAATCACAGCAGCATGATGTTTTTACAGCTCTTGGGCTATTTCGGCAACATCGGATTCGCCACCTCCCCATCGTGGATGAGCAGGGGCAACCTGTGGGAATTGTCACCCACGACAGTATTCGCCGAGCTCTGCAACCTGTCAATCTTCTGACACGACTGCGGTATGTCAAAGATGTAATGACAACCCAGATCATTCATGCTTGTGTCAGTTTTTCGGTGCTTCATTTAGCCAAATTGATGACAGAACATCAGGTTAGCTGTGTGGTGATTACCGAACAGAGAAGACCGCAAGATGCCAACCGTCAACCTTTCAATGCTCCCTTCCCAATTCCCAGCTCTCAATCTCTCATCCCCGTTGGCATTGTCACAGAACGAGACATTGTGCAGTTTCAGGCATTAGAACTGGATTTGTCGCGAATGATGGCTCAAGATGTGATGAGTACGCCACTATTTTGCCTTCGCCCCTCAGATTCTTTGTGGCACGCCCATGAACAGATGCATCGCCACCATGTACGACGCTTAATTGTCATTGGTAACGAGGGGGAATTGATCGGCATTGTTTCCCAAACCAGTCTGCTACAAGTGCTGAACCCAGCAGATATGTATGGAGTGATTGAAGTTTTACAACAGGTGGTGGAAGAACGAACGGCTGAGTTAAAGAAAACCAATGAACGACTGCGCCATGAGATTGTTGAACGCGAACGTGCGGAGTTAGCCCTGTTAGAGGCGCACGATCAATTAAAAATACAGGTGGAGGAGAGGACCGCTCAGCTCACCCAAGCGAATGTCCAGTTGCAGCAGGACATTTTGGAACGCCAACGGGTAGAGGCGGCACTGCGACAAAGTGAAGCCAAATTGAGACAACAGGCCACCAAGCTAAAACTGACTCTAGAAGAACTGCACTCCTACCAAACTCAGCTAATTCAGACTGAAAAGATGTCAGCGCTGGGTTTGTTGGTTGCAGGTGTGGCGCACGAAATTAATAATCCAATTAATTTTATTTACGGCAATATTGCTTACGCAAGTCAATACATAGAAGACATCATGAATTTGCTGCAACTTTATGAGCAGCAATATCCCCAGTCCATACAAGAAATTCAGGAAAAAGCCGAAAAAATTGACCTAGATTTTGTGAAAGCCGATTTACCTAAACTGCTCAGTTCCATGAAGTTAGGAGCCGATCGCATCCGAGATTTGGTTCTCTCTTTACGGAATTTTTCTCGCTTGGATGAAGCCGAGATGAAATTCGTGAATCTGCATGAAGGAGTGGATAGCACTCTGTTAATTTTACAGAATCAATTCAAAGGGATAACTGGGCGTTCGGAAATTAAAGTCATTAAAGAGTATGGAGATCTGCCTCTGGTGGAGTGTTATCCAGGGCAACTAAACCAAGTGTTTATGAATCTTTTGAGCAATGCGATTGATGCCCTAGAAGAATTGAGAACCCTAAATTCACATTGTGCCCATTGCACTTCTCAACATCCCCTCCATGCACCGACCATTACCATTCGCACGAGGATTAAAGAAGTCAGCGGTAGAGAGCCAATGGCTGACTTGCCAGGCTATCGGATGCAAACACCATCGGTGTCCACCCTTCATGCGGTTATCCAAATTTCAGATAACGGTTCGGGTATGACAGAGTCTGTGTGTCAGCGTTTATTTGACCCTTTTTTTACAACAAAAGCGGTGGGGAAAGGAACGGGTTTAGGTTTGTCGATTAGCTATCAGATTGTGGTAAAAAAACATGGTGGACAGATCAAATGTATCTCTGCCCTAGGGCAAGGCACTGAGTTTGTGATCGAAATTCCAATTACACAGCGAAACCCTGCCACAGGATTGGCCGTAGATAGCTTGAAGTCGTCTTTTATTGAAGACTCTAAGGTATAACATTTGTAAGCTCCCCCAGCGAGAAACTCTACACCGTATTCGCTTAATCCAAGCTTTTTTGAGTAGAGTGGAAGTAAGAAGAAAGCAAAAGCTAGCGTAGAGTTTCCAAAACCATGAGTTTATCCCTAAAGCAGCTAACCCTTTATCTGACTTTGCTCGGCATAGGCGGGGGTGCGGGGGTGTTGGGTAGTCGTTATCTCATGGCAGAGCAGCAGGTGGCAAGCTCCCCAGAGGCAGTTCCGGCTGTGTTGCAGCCCTTGCCGCGTAAGTCATCCATCCCTGCTCCTGAAGCCAACGTCAACTTTATTGCTCAGGCTGTAGAGCTGGTGGGGCCAGCGGTTGTGAGGATTGATTCAGCGCGTAAACTTTCATCCCAAGATGTTCCAGAACCGTTCAAAAATCCCTTCTTCCGACGCTTCTTTGGGAATGAGATGCCCCCTCCTGAACAACGGGTGGAACGAGGAACTGGCTCAGGATTTATTATCAGCACAGATGGACGTCTGATTACCAATGCTCATGTTATTGCAGGTGCAGATAACGTGAAAGTAACGCTTAAGGATGGTCGGACGTTTTCAGGACGAGTGGTAGGCGTAGATTCAGTCACCGATGTGGCTGTGGTCAAAATTGAGGCGAAGAATTTACCCACCGTTCGTTTAGGAACAGCGGAGAAGTTAATTCCAGGGGAGTGGGCGATCGCGATCGGCAATCCTCTGGGTTTGGATAACACCGTGACGGTGGGCATCATCAGCGCTTTGGATCGCTCTAGTTCTCAAGTCGGCGTTCCCGAAAAACGGGTGAGCTTTATCCAGACAGATGCCGCCATTAACCCTGGTAATTCAGGGGGGCCTTTGTTAAATGCCAAAGGTGAAGTGATTGGGATTAACACAGCCATTCGTGCTGGTGCTCAGGGATTAGGCTTTGCCATCCCGATTGAAACCGCTCAACGTATTGCCGATCAGCTATTCACCAAAGGTCGGGTTGAGCATCCCTACTTGGGCATTAAGATGGTGACGCTAACACCAGATTTAAGGAAAGAACTGAATGAAGACAAGAGTCTTGGGGTCAAAGTAACGCAAGACACCGGTGTCGTCATTATTAATGTGGCGAAAAACTCACCAGCGGCTCAGGCGGGTTTCCAACCAGGAGATGTGATCGAAAAAGTGGGCGGTAAACCTATTAAGAGTGCGGCTGAGGTACAACAGCAGGTTGAAGCAAGTAGGGTTGGAGCTAATTTGGACGTTGAAGTGTCTCGTCAGGGTAAGAGACAAAAGCTCCAAGTCCGGCCTGGGGCTTTCCCGACGGAGCCATCAGAATAGTCAGCTCATGTGCATTCAAGTTGCATTAAGTCAAGGCTAAAGTCCTGACTCCAAACGAGTTGCCTGGGAAAAATGTGTGCTTTTTCTACAATGCTGCCAGCATTCGCCACAGTTGTTGATATTTGCGGTTTACCCATCCCAGCTTTTATGTCAAAGCAAAAGGGTTAACAGGCGCATTCACAAACTCTGTGAACGCTACCTATCAACCCTTGACTTAATTAGAGGTTGTAGCGGCTAGAGACTCAAGAAATTCAGCCCCAACCTCTAATCCCAATAGCTTATTTGCTTTCTGAGAACTCAGCATCAATCACATCATCGCCACCGGAACTCCCAGTGCCTGCGCCTGTGTCGGAACCTCCTGCACCCGGAGGTGTGGGACCACCATCTGAATCACCACCCGCTTGTTGATACAGGTTGGTGCTGATGCTGTAGAGGGCCTGCTGTAACTCTGGAGTAAGCGTTTTAATCCGCTCATCGTCTTCTTGCTGAACCGCCTCACGCAGGTCTTTGATTAACCCTTCTACCTTCGTCTTGTCAGCCGCAGGAACTTTGTCACCCAGTTCACTCATCTGTTTTTCAGCTTGATAAGTGAGGGAGTCGGCTTGGTTCTTACGGTCAATCTTCTCACGACGCTCTTTGTCAGTAGAGGCATTCTTCTCAGCTTCATTCACCATGCGCTCCACTTCGTCCTTAGGTAGGGTGGAAGCACCTGTAATACTGATCGATTGCTCTTTACCAGTTCCTTTGTCCTTAGCGGTAACGTTGAGGATACCGTTGGCGTCGATGTCGAAAATTACTTCAATTTGGGGAACGCCACGAGGAGCCGGTGGGATACCATCTAAGCGGAATGTACCCAGACTCTTGTTGTCGTTTGACATCTCACGCTCACCTTGGAGAACGTGGATTTCTACGTTGGTTTGACCATCCACAGCCGTGGAGAAGGTTTCCGACTTCTTGGTGGGGATGGTTGTGTTGCGAGGAATAATTTTGGTCATGACACCACCCAAGGTTTCTACACCAAGAGACAGTGGCGTGACATCGAGGAGCAGGATATCTTTAACTTCACCAGCCAGCACACCCGCTTGAATCGCAGCACCTACGGCAACGACTTCATCCGGGTTAACGCTTTGGTTGGGTTCCTTACCCAGAACCCGCTTGACCAACTCGTGTACCGCCGGAATCCGGGTGGAACCACCGACTAAGACGACCTCGTTAATGGCACTCTTGTCGATTTTGGCGTCACGCACCGCGTTCTCGACAGGGATGCGGCAACGGTCGATCAAGTCTGCACAGAGTTCTTCAAACTTGGCACGAGTTAACACCAAATCCAGGTGCTTCGGCCCATCTTGGGTTGCTGTGATGAAGGGGAGGTTGATTTCGGCCTGGGTGACGCTGGAAAGCTCAATCTTGGCTTTTTCAGCGGCTTCGGTTAAGCGTTGCAGCGCTTGCTTGTCTTTGCGTAGGTCAATGCCTTCGTCTTTCTGGAAGGTGGAAGCGAGGTAATCTACGATTTTCTTGTCGAAGTCGTCACCACCTAGGTGAGTGTCACCAGAGGTCGCTAATACTTCAAACACACCGTCGCCAACTTCCAGGATAGATACGTCGAAGGTACCACCACCCAAGTCAAATACCAGAATAGTTTCTTGGGTCTTTTTGTCTAAACCGTAGGCGAGAGAAGCGGCGGTCGGTTCGTTGATAATCCGCAACACTTCAACACCAGCGATTTTACCGGCATCTTTGGTGGCTTGACGCTGAGAGTCGTTGAAGTAAGCCGGAACGGTAACAACCGCTTGGGTAACGGTTTCACCCAGGTATTTGCTGGCGTCCTCGACTAGCTTACGCAGCACTTGAGCCGAAATCTCTTCGGGCGCAAATTGCTTGCCTTGAGCGGGACAATCGATTTTGACGTTACCGTTTATGTTGAGGGTTTTGTAAGAAACTTCGGTTGCCTCATGGGTGACTTCGCTATGTTTGCGCCCGATGAAGCGTTTGACAGAGTAAAAAGTATTTTCGGGGTTCATCACCGCCTGACGCTTGGCGATTTGACCGACTAGGCGATCGCCATTTTTGGCATAGGCTACAACCGACGGTGTCGTCCGGAACCCCTCTGCGTTAGCAATAACGGTCGGTTTACCACCTTCCATTACGGCGACGCAGGAGTTCGTTGTACCTAAGTCAATTCCAACAACTTTTGCCATAAGAGTGTTCCAGCTTCGTTTAACTACAAATAAGGATTGGGCAGGGGAGCATCAAAATTGAACCCTTTAAGAATTCAACCCGCAGTTGTTTCCCATTTCAATACCATTGGCTCTGCTACCATTCTCTATACTGAGCAATTTCCACCTGTCTCATGAAGGGGGGGTTCCCGAACCTGAGATAGGACGGTTCTTAAAAGGGTGATGGCTTTTGCCACTCCTTTAAGGAATGAATGGCTATCGGTAACTTTTTACGACCGATCACTTTCACTGTGTCTAATGTATGAAAATTAGGGGCATCAGGGATTGGGGTGAACCGTAATGAATCAGTTGTGTTTGCCGCCTTGAGCGAGTTTTGCCTTCAATTCACTCTGTTTTCATCAACAAGCAAGTCATTCCTTGCTCAAGAACATTTGTACTGAATTATGGTGGCAAGGGATGCGATCGCCAACACTTAAAACCTAAAGGATGGCTGGCTCCGACTGAGTAGAATAAAAAAGCTAAATTGCTGCAATATCACTTCTATGGTTTCCTTATCTCCCAGCTTGAAAGCCCAACTCTCCACGCCGCTGAAGATAGGCTCTTTGGAAGTGAACAGCCGAGTTTTACAGTCACCCCTCTCTGGTGTTACGGATTTGGTGTTTCGCCGTCTGGTGCGACGCTATGCCCCAGAGTCGATGATGTATACAGAGATGGTTCATGCATCCGGGCTGCGCTACGCTAAAGCTCTGCCGAAAATGATGGAGGTAGACCCCAACGAACGACCCATCAGTATTCAACTGTTTGACTGCCGCCCTGATTTCTTAGCCGAAGCCGCGCAGATGGCGGTTGAGGAAGGAGCGGATACGGTGGATATTAATATGGGTTGCCCGGTTAACAAAATCACGAAAAACGGTGGCGGTTCCTCTCTATTGCGGGAACCGGAAACCGCTGAGGCGATTGTGCGGGCTGTAGTCCAAGCCGTTACTGTCCCCGTTACCGTAAAAACCCGCATTGGCTGGACCGATCAGGAGATTAATATCCTAGAATTTGCCAAACGCATGGAGGAGGCCGGGGCGCAGATGATTACGGTTCATGGACGTACCCGCGCCCAAGGATACAATGGCAATGCCCAGTGGGAATGGATTGGACGAGTAAAGGAGATTCTCTCTATCCCCGTGATTGCCAATGGAGATATCTTCTCCGTCGAGGCCGCCGTAAATTGTTTAGAACAAACGGGTGCGGATGGGGTGATGTGTTCGCGAGGGACACTAGGCTATCCGTTCTTAGTCGGAGAAATTGACTACTTCCTGAAAACTGGACAAATATTGACGCCACCGACGCCCGAAGAACGCCTGGAATGTGCGCGAGAACATCTGCAAGCCTTGTGGGAGTATAAAGGCGATCGCGGTATTCGTCAGTCCAGAAAGCACATGACTTGGTATACTAGAGGTTTCCCTGGAGCCGCTGAATTGCGGGGGCAGTTGGCTGTCATTGAAACCGTTGAGCAGGGTGTCGAATTAATTGAGCAGGCTATAGCCGCCTTAAAAGAAGCTTGCTCATTGCACAACTCAAAACCTATCTTAGGCTAATCAGAAGTCTCGGTTGTCAATCGACGAAAGCCTGAACGACCGACGCGATTAACGGTTAAGTGTAGGATACGTCTAGAGGCATCCGAGTCCTTAGCTCAACTGGCTGGTTAACAAGTTGTTGTGCTAGGGTAGTTAGCGAGAATTATGTTTCGGTGGCAGTGTTTCTGTTGGGTATTTACAGGCTTCTCTCCGGATCTAAATCTCTGCGTTATTTGATTCTGGAGACTTTTTATGTCAATCTATGTAGGTAACCTTTCCTACCAGGTTACACCAGAGGATCTGAGTAGCGTTTTTGCGGAATACGGAACTGTAAAACGTGTTCAAATTCCAACAGACCGTGAAACAGGTCGCTCTCGCGGGTTTGGTTTTGTGGAAATGGAAACAGAAGCTGAAGAAGATGCAGCGATTCAAGAGCTTAATGGTGCCGAATGGATGGGTCGTAGTCTAAGCGTCAACAAGGCAAAGCCTCGCGAAGATAAAAAGCGCAGTGGTAGTTACTCACCCCGCTACTAAGCTTGGTTCTCCAGACATCAACATTTAGTTAATCAACATTTAGCCAACCCGATGCAACTCAACAGCCAGAAGTTGCTCTCCCTTTACTCCAGTAGTGTGAGGTGATCAACGTGCGGTGAGCATATATTCGATAGCGCTGCTTTGACGCTAATTCACAAATGAAGCAGTGCATCCAACTGCTTGTTATCACCCATTTTGTTAGAAATTTACATGGATGATTGACATCATTCATACTAAATTATTTGTTCACGCTCAGGAGAAAATAGCATGACCCAAGTGGTTGTCGGTGAAAATGAAGGCATTGAGTCTGCACTGCGACGCTTCAAGCGTCAAGTGTCAAAGGCTGGAATATTTGCAGATATGAAGCGTTTGCGTCACTTTGAAACCCCCATCGAAAAGAAAAAGCGGAAAGCTGTTGCCAGAAGGCGCAAGCGGCGGATGAACTAATTTCCGCACTATGTGCGTTTTCCCCCATGCGGCAACCCTGTAGAGGCGTGATGGACGCCTTTACAGCTTTATTTTTATCAAGATTAAAAAGCTATATAAACAGTCAGGTGAGGTGCGTCGGAACGCACCCTTATCCGGATTCAGGATCACTATTTGCAATTACAATAACCCGACAAAATGCAAAGGTCCCTGACCACTAATTAACTCCAACACCAAAGCCAGAAAACCAATCATTGCTAGGCGACCATTCCACACTTCTGCGGCTGTGGTCATTCCCCACTCCCAACGTTCTTGGGGATACATCTTAACTTTCTTCGTCGGATGGATGACTTCAGCAAACTGGCAACTAGGGACCTCAAGCGAGTCAACCACCAAAGTCGCCAGGGACTCAATAAACACAGGATGGGTATTGAGGGCGGGTACACGATGGAAGCTGCCAATACCCGCTTCTTCTGCTAAGTGTCGATACTCGATGTCAACTTCTTGCAGCGTTTCGATGTGTTCGGAGACAAAGCTAATGGGTACCACTAGCAAATTTTCGATGCCTTGAGTCCCTAATTCTTGAAGGGCGTCTTCTGTATAGGGTTTGAGCCACTCTACCGGGCCAACTCGACTTTGATAAGCCAGAGTATGGGGGTTGGGACGGTTGAGGGTTTGCATAATTAGGGCTGTGCAATCCTCAATTTCTTGTTGGTAGGGGTCACCTGCCTCTGTGACGTAACTGACAGGGACGCCATGAGCACTGAAGAAAATATGAACAGAGTCAGGGTTAGGCAACTGATCGAGTTCTTGGGCAATTAACTGCGCCATCGCTTGCAGGTAACCGGGCTGCTGGTACCAGGAAGGAATGACCGTATAGTTAATTCGGTTAAGGGCTGGGTCTTCTTGCCAAATTTTTTCGAGCAGACGGAAGCTGGAACCACTGGTACTGATGGAAAATTGAGGATACAGAGGTAGAATGACTAAATCTGTAATTCCGTCGCGCTTAATCCGGGCGATCGCTTCTTCTGTGAAGGGATGCCAATAACGCATTCCGATATAAACTCTGGCGTCTTTCCCTTTTTGTTGTAAATGTTCTTGAAGAGCTTGAGCCTGAGCCTCTGTAATGCGCCGCAACGGTGAACCCCCACCGATTTGTCGGTAGTTTTCTTGAGATTTTTTCGCACGTAGTGTGGAAATTAACCAAGCAAGGGGACTTTGCAGCCAGGAAAAGGGTAAACGAATAATTTCGGGGTCAGAAAATAAGTTGTATAGAAAGGGACGGACATCCCTTAACTCATCGGGTCCTCCCAAATTTAGTAATAAAACCCCAACACGGCCCATAGTAGTTACAGCTTCCAAAAACTTTCATATTTGTTACTGATTTTAACAATATATTCTCTTAATGGTTTGAATTCGCAGTAATAAATACACATCTTTACCAGGACGTGAGCAGTGGCAACTATTTTAAGGACTTGGAGTTATAAATACCAGTGGCTATATGATGGCATCTCTCGCCTAGCCGCTATTAGCGTAGGTGGAGAAGTGCGATTTCACCAGCTCCCCTTGCAGGGCTTAACGATTTCTTTAGATTCTCAGGTTTTAGATCTGTGTTGTGGTAGTGGTCAAGCTACCCAGTTTTTAGTGCAATACTCACAGGATGTTACGGGATTGGATGTCTCGCCTGTATCCCTGCAACGAGCAAAGCGGAATGTTCCTCAAGCCAAGTATGTGGAAGCCTTAGCTGAAGAGATGCCGTTTCCTGATGCACAATTCGATTTAGTGCATACCAGTGTGGCTATGCATGAAATGGCACCCTCTATACTGCGACAAATTATTCAGGAAGTTTACCGAGTGCTGAAGCCAGGAGGTGTGTTTGCGCTGGTGGATTTTCATAAGCCGACCAATGTTCTATTTTGGCCTGGATTATCAATGTTTCTGTGGTTATTTGAGACAAAAACCGCTTGGCAGTTATTGGAAACGGATTTAGTGAGTTTGCTCAAAGAAACAGGGTTTGAAGTATTTGATCATCGTTTGCAAGCGGGTGGCAGCCTTCAGGTGATTCAGGCCAAGAAGTGAAGTACTTTATGTTCGTGGCTTTTTGAGTTCAGCTACTTGTGATTCTAGGGATTGTACCCGCTCTTTCAGTTCAATGACTAAGGTGGCAAGGCGCTCAAACATTGGATCGGAGGAAGACACTTGCCGCCGATTGTTTCTAGAGGAAATTTGGGGAGCGGGCGAATTTGGGCTAGGTTTTTGGGGGGATGAAAAGGGACGTCCACTCAGTGTAGCTAACTGAGACTCAATGCGGCTGACTTGCGATCGCAGCTGGAAATTTTCAGCTTCTATTCGAGCAATCCGAGATTCCAGTAACCCTGGTGATTGAGCAAGTGTTAAACGCGGTAGAAAAACGAATCCCAAAATTAAGACAAGGCAAATTATCCCGTACTTGTTGATCATGATGTTTTATCCGAGCAAAAAGCAGTATTGCGTTCGCGATTGAGGGCAAATCACACTTTTTATACTGTCAAATTTGCCAGCCAAGTACCTGTAGCTTTAGGTGAATGTAAATGCACTACCTTGAGATGGATATACTCAGGCTGAGCCAAAAGAAGGGGATACTTGTTTCGATTGCTGCGATAAGTCTTTAGCGCCCACAGCAAGATGGAATCACGGCTGAATGTTTGTTGCCATGTCTCCCGGTTTCCACTCCAAAGTTCCTCTTGCATCACAACTCGTCGCCACGTTCGCTGTAACAGTCGCCCCATAATAATGGGTAGAGAATAGTCGAGCCAGACAACTGTATTAGCCCGACTCCAGATGAGCGGGCGTATTTTGCTGTAATTGCCATCAACAACCCAGCTATTAGTACTTAGCGACTGTTCTACACGTTTTTGGAAAATATTAATTGGTGCTTCTGTCCAATTCGGTTCCCAGTGGAGTGCATCGAGTTCTATATGGGGAATAGCAAGATATTGGGAAATTTGACGCGCCAAGGTTGTTTTACCTGAGCCAGATGTGCCAACTACAGAAATTCGCTGATTGTAACTGGAGGACAGCATCAATTCATTATGGGTAAACAGGTCTATCTATTCTGCTTCAGACGCTACACATTGCAGATCCCCCCGCCCTCCTGACCAAAGCTCCAGTTAAAAAGGGGGGAGAAAGATTACAACTGTTGCAATTCATTGGGAACGCGGTATCAGTTAGTATGACACCCGTCCCACCTGTTCGTTGTCAGTTGCATTAGAAGACACAGAACTGACGGCTGACAAATTTAAGTCGTATATTCCGCGTTAATTTTCACGTAGTCATAACTCAAGTCACAACCCCAAGCATTACCCGTACCATGTCCATTGCCAACACTAACGGAAATTAAAACCGTATCCTCTTTCAAATACGCACCTGCTGCTGCTTGTTTCAGATAATTACTAGCTGCTGCACGGTCAAAAGGAAGGGGTTGACCATTTTCCATCATCAAGAAATCCCCCAACTGAATTCTGAGATTTTCTTGCTCAAACGGCACTCCCGCATAACCTGCGGCGGCGGCAATTCTACCCCAATTTGGATCGCGACCAAATATCGCCGATTTAACTAAAGATGAGCCAGCAATACTTCTGGCAATTTGACGCGCTGCTTTGTCATCGCCTGCACCCGAAACTTGTACTTCAATTAAACAAGTTGCGCCTTCTCCATCCCGTGCGATCGCTTTTGCCAAGTGTTGACAAACCGCTGTTAGCATCGCCTCCAATTTTTCCGCTTCTGGCCCCATCTCGGTAATGGCGGCTGTCCGGGATTGACCATTTGCCAGAGCAATTAACGTATCGTTGGTACTGGTATCTCCATCAACCGTAATTTGGTTGAAACTTTTATCCGCTGCTCGACTCAACATCTGCTGCCACAAGGTAGTAGAGACAGTAGCATCGCAAGTAACAAATGCCAGCAGGGTTGCCATGTTCGGATGAATCATGCCGGAACCTTTACAAATGCCACCCACTCGCACGGTGCGATCGCCAATAGTAGTTTCCAGGGCGATCGATTTGGGGACTAAATCTGTAGTCATAATTGAGCGTGCTGCTGAATCTGAACCCGTTTCTGAGGCGGCGGCGACAAGTTGAGGAATTCCTGACAATAGGGCATCCATGCGAATGCGTTGCCCAATCACACCCGTCGAAGCGATCAAAATTGATTCGGGTGGAATATTCAGCGCTTGCCCCAAAGCTTTGGCACTTTCCAGGCTATCTTGCCTGCCTTGCTCACCTGTTGCTGCATTCGCTTGTCCCGCATTAACCAAGACGGCACGAGCACTGGCTTTAGCTTGCAATCGTTGACGGCAATACTCTACAGGGGCGGCGCAAACTTGATTGGTTGTGAACACACCCGCTGCGATCGCATCTACATCTGACAAAATCAATGCTAAATCAGGAAGCCCTGAAGGTTTCAGTCCAGCAGTAATTCCTGCCGCTCGATATCCTCTGGGAGCTGTGACACCACCTGTAATTTCTTGCCAGTCTGACATGACGCCTCCTGAAAACCTTGACTCCTGTTTGAGAGGCGATTATATCAAGTCTCAGGAAGTTAGATAGCGAAGCGGCTGGTATTGATACAAAAAAAAAGAGAGCCACTTGAGGCGACTCTCCCGATCATCAGGGTGCATCTACTTCTCACAAGTATAAAGGTTCGGGGTGGGGGGTGTCACCCCCTATTTAAGTTTTTTTTCTCACAGGCGTTTATAGGCACAAAAAAAAGAGAGCCACTTGAGGCGACTCTCCCGATCATCAGGGTGCATCTACTTCTCACAAGTATAAAGGTTCGGGGTGGGGGGTGTCACCCCCTATTTAAGTTTTTTTTCTCACAGGCGTTTATAGGCACAAAAAAAAGAGAGCCACTTGAGGCGACTCTCCCGATCATCAGGGTGCATCTACTTCTCACAAGTATAAAGGTTCGGGGTGGAGGGTGTCACCCCCTATTCCGGTTTTTTTCTAACAGGCGTTTATAGGCACAAAAAAAAGGAGAGCCACTTGAGGCGACTCTCCTGACTATCAGGGTGCATCTACTAAGCACACTATAACAAGATGGGCTTGAGGGGTGATACCCCTGATTGTGTGAATTTTGTGAAGTTTACATCTGAATTTGATGAACGTAGAGGAATCGCCACTGCTTAGCCATTGAGCTTCTTACTCAAGATTTGGTTAGTCAGCTTAGGATCAGCCCGCCCACTGGTTTGCTTCATAACTTGCCCGACAAAGAAGCCTTGGAGCTTGGTTTTGCCATTGCGATATTGTTCTAGCTCCTTGGGATTAGCCGCAATCACTTCATCGATAATGGCTTCGAGTTGACTAGAGTCAGAGATTTGGATCAGACCCTTACGCTCCACCAATTCTTTAGCCGAACCCCCTTGAGAGAGCAGTTCAGGTAAAATGTCTTTGGCAATCTTACCGCTAATGGTGCCGTCTTCAATCAAGTTGATCAGTTCTGCAAGGGTCGTTGGCTTGAGGGCAATTTCTGCGATCGCCACTTTCTCTGTATTGAGATAAGCCGCAATGTCTCCCATCACCCAGTTAGCCGTTTGTTTAGCATTAGCGCCCGTAGCAACAGCCGCTTCAAAATACTCTGCCACTTGGCGATCGTCCGTTAGCACGCGAGCATCATAGGCAGAAAGCCCCAGTTCGCTTTCATAACGATGCCGTTTCTGAGCAGGAAGTTCGGGGAGTTCACTACCCCATTGCTCTAGTTGCTCTTTAGATACCTCAATTGGAGGTAAATCGGGTTCGGGGAAGTAGCGATAATCGCTGGAGCCTTCCTTTACCCGCATACTAATCGTGCGCTGGCTGCCTTCTTCCCACAGGCGAGTTTCTTGAATAATGCGCTCTCCCGCTTCAACCGCCGCGATTTGCCGCTCAATTTCGTACTCGATCGCCTTTTGGATGGCGTTGAAGGAGTTCATATTTTTGATTTCGACTTTGGTGCCAAACTCCTCCTGTCCCACGGGGCGCACGGAAATATTCACATCGCAGCGCAGCGAACCTTCTTGCATATTCCCGTCGCTGACACCGATGTAGCGCATAATCCGGCGCAGTTCCTGAGCATATTCTGCCGCTTCTTGCCCAGAACGCATATCGGGTTCTGAGACAATTTCGATCAGGGCTATACCTGCACGGTTGTAATCGACGAGGGAGTAAGTGGAACCGGAAAGCCTGTCACTCCCCGCGTGAACCAATTTTCCCGCATCTTCCTCCATGTGAAGACGAGTGATACCAATCCTTTTGCGAATGGGGTTACCCGCCTCATCAGGGAGTTCAATTTCCAGCCAGCCGCGTTCGGCAATCGGTAAGTCGAATTGAGAAATCTGGTAATTTTTGGGCAGATCAGGATAAAAATACTGTTTCCGGTCAAACTTACTGTAGGGGGCAATCTGGCTATTCAGGGCTAAACCTGCTTTTACAGCGTACTCCAGTACCTTTTGATTCAGGACGGGCAATACTCCAGGCAGTCCCAAACAAATTGGATCGATGTTTGTATTCGGAGTCCCACCGAATTCTGTAGAGGAAGAAGAGAAAATTTTGGTTTGGGTACTCAGTTGACAATGGGTTTCTAGACCAATAATTGCTTCATACTGAGTTTTAACCGGTGCAGCAGTGGTCATAGGCGTTTTGTTTGCTGTCTTATCGCAACAGTTTTCTACTCTAGTGTAGGAGACGCAACACACAACACCGAAAAAACCTAGGAGGTCTTAAAAAAGCTCCTAGGTTTCTCCTATTAGATTAATGGGGCAATACATTTACCTATTGGAGTCCCCAAAAGTGTAGAACACCTTGATTTGAGAACAATTCAATTGCTATGGCAATGACAAAACCAAGCATTGCCAAGCGTCCATTCCAAATTTCTGCTTGAGGAGTGAAGCCGAACTTGACAGCGTTACGGTCTTCGGGGTTTGTAATTGGTGCGTTTGGTGTTTTAGTCATGGTTGATTTTCCTTTTGTTAACTTTTTGAGTGAAAATTGTTAGTGTTAAGGACTTACATTAAGCCCCAGAAGTGCAGTACACCTTGGTTCGCTAATAGCTCAGTCAACAACGCAGCGACAAAGCCAATCATCGCGAGGCGACCATTCCAGATTTCCGCTTGAGGTGTAAAACCAGACTTCCAAGCATTGCGCTCTTCAGGATTGGTGATTGGAGGAGTGTTTGATTGTTGCATGATTGTTAATCGGTGTACTTAAATACTTTGTTGCTTTAGTCAAGCTTACTTTAATAAAGTTAACAAAAGCTCAGGTGAACGTTCTCCCTCGGAGGTCAGAAGCTTTGGGATTTTGCAACTAACTCTTTAGAAGGACAATGAGTATTAACCTGAGTTTGATCTAAGCTGGAAGCTTGGATTTTCTGTAACGAACCAGAGCCTGAAGCCCTTATTCTTTCGTTAAGAAGCCTCTTACGTCGAACTCAGGTGAGTGTTAAGGTGCAGGGTTTTAGCGCTCAATCATTCTTTGCCCTCAGCACTAATTCTTACTGGAACACAGAAAGTTATGAGTCGTTCGCTGCCCTTCCGCAACTTGGCACATACCCTGTGGATTGCCCGCTACTGCCAAAAGCACAACATCTCCACCAGCGAGGGGATGGAGCGCATAGCAGCCCTAGAAGCCATAAAGTCAGCACGACGCCGAAGCAGACGGGAATTTCTAGTGGATATGGGTAAGCTAGCGGTAGTGGGTACGACACTGGGCGTAGCTTCCGGACGGGTGCATCCCACTCTGGCTGCACCAGCACCTGTGGCTATGAATGTAGCCATTGTGGGGGCGGGATTGGCAGGGCTAGCTTGTGGTTACGAACTCAAGCAGAAGGGAATTAATGCGACTCTCTACGAAGCCAGCAACCGATTGGGTGGGCGCTGCTACTCCCTGGGTGGTGCCTTCCCAGGAAGTGTTACGTTTCCCAGCCAGGTTGTTGAGCGAGGGGGAGAGTTTATCGATAACCTGCACAAGACTTTGTTGGGATACGTGCGGGAGTTCAAACTGGATGTAGAGGATTTGTCCAAGCAACCAGGGGAAGTTTTTTACTACTTTAATGGTCAACGCTATACAGAGTCAGTGGTTGTTGATGAATTCCGCAAGTTTGTTGCTGCTATGCGGGATGACTTGCGATCGCTTTCTGTAGAACCCACAGCCGACAACTATACTGAAGCTGACCGCAAACTCGACTTGACCACTCTCCAACAATACCTGGATACTCGTGGGGCGGGAAATCTGATTAAGGCTGTAATTAAATCGGCCTACCTTGGGGAATACGGCTTAGAAATTGATCGTCAAAGCTGCCTCAATTTTCTCCTATTTATCCATGCGGATAAGCGATCGAAATTTAGACCGTTTGGCGTGTTTAGCGACGAACGCTATCACGTTATCGGAGGTAACCAGCAAATTGTTGAAGGCTTACGCAGCCGACTTCAAGGGCAAATTCAGGTGGGGAAAAAGCTGGTAGCCGCCCGCAAGGACAGTGCAGGCAAAGTTGAGCTGACGTTTAATGATGGTTCTAGCGGAAAGTTTGACGCCGTTGTCTTTGCCATTCCCTTCTCAACTCTGCGGGAAGTTGATCTACATGCCAGCCTCGAACTGCCTGCCGAAAAGCGCTTTGCCATCAACAATCTAGTCTACGGAACCAACGCCAAGCTAATGGTTGGCTTTACTAGTCGTCCGTGGGCAGCCCTAGGTAGTAATGGTTCGTCCTACGCCGACTTGCCACACCTGCAAAGCACTTGGGAAACTAACCCCAGCAATGCTAATAGCAATCGAGCTGTATTGACTGATTACATAAGCGGCAACTTGGGTGCAGGGCTTAATCCTAACCAGGTTCAGCAGGAGACGAGTGACTTTCTCAACGACCTCAACCGCATCTTTCCCGGTGCATCAGCCGCCGCAAGGCGTAATGGCAATCAGGTGGTAGCCCATTTGGAGCATTGGCCTTCCAACCCTTTGGTGAAGGGAAGTTACACCTGTAACCAACCTGGTTATTTTACTATGATCGCCAATAATGAAGGCAAGCCCGTTGGCAATCTCTACTTTGCGGGCGAACATGCTAACTCATTCTATGACTGGCAGGGTTTCATGGAAGGGGCTGCGATCTCCGGCATTGATGCTGCGAAGCAAATCCTCAGTAGTGTTAAAGGGAACCAACGTTGAGGGTGAAAGCTCATTATCCCTTTTTTGAGTTTTGACTTTTCTAGCAATCGTAAATCATTTGTGAGTTTTGATTTTTTTAACGAACCACACAGGCACAGACGGCACAGAGGGAAGAAAGGGAGGTTCTCATGAATTAGGTCGAACTGCCAAGCCTGTTTGGGGGTCAAAAAAATGAATCTTATCAACTACCATTGATAGCCAAAGTTGATCGCCCATTTGAACGAGTTGATCGGGTGCCGTTCTCACTTGTAAAGGAGATGCCTGCGCTAGCGACACGGTTAAATAGGTGTCGTTCCCCAGCGCTTCTACCAACTCAACTTTCACGGGTAGGTTTTTGGGGGCAGGCACACTAACGCTGAGATGTTCTGGACGAATGCCTAAAGTGAGGGAACGTCCGTCATACTTTTTCAGAACCGGTGCCCAGACTTCTGGGAGAGTAAGACGGAACTGAGGATGGGTAATTAACAGCGGCGCTTTAATCTGGACTGAGAGAAAGTTCATCGGCGGAGAACCGATGAATTCAGCCACGAACTGATTGGCGGGGTGGTTATAAAGTTCCAGTGGGGGAGCAAGTTGTTGGATTTGTCCCTGGTTCATCACAGCGATGCGATCGCCCATTGTCATCGCTTCGGTTTGATCGTGGGTAACATAGATTGTGGTTGTTCCCAATTGCCGCTGAAGTTTAACAATTTGGCTGCGAGTTTCCGCCCGGAGTTTGGCATCTAAGTTGGAGAGGGGTTCATCCATCAAAAACACTTGAGGATTGCGAGAAATTGCCCGTCCTAGTGCCACCCGTTGCCGTTGTCCCCCAGATAAATGCTTGGGCAGTCGGTGCAGCAATGGCTCGATTTGTAACAACTGCGCCACGCGGCGGACTTGTTCATCAACGGCTTTCTCCTTGTCAGAAAAATAGCGGAGTCCTTTGGGAAGCGATCGCGTCATTGCCACGAAGAAATCCTCAACCCACTGGGGAATCTCCTGTTCAGATGGCTCTTCCCCACTTCCAATGTCGGATTCTGGACTTAGCCTTTTCGTGCGTCGTAGCCCAAAAGCAATGTTGTCATAGACTGTTAAATGGGGATATAGGGCATAGTTCTGAAACACCATCGCAATGTCTCGTTCCTTGGGGGGGAGGTCGTTGACTAAGCGATCGTTCACCCAGATATTGCCGCCCGTCATTTGCTCCAACCCCGCAATCAATCGCAGCAAGGTACTTTTGCCGCAACCCGAAGGGCCAACAAGTACCATAAACTCGCCATCGTTTACCGTTAGGTTGATGCGCCGCAATACATTGACATTGCTCGATTTTTGTGCAGTAGAATTCTCCCTAGGGGAAGACTTGTCAACCGCAACCAAAGGGGCTTCATCCACCGGCGAGAGCAGAGGTTCTGCTGTTACTGGTGTGACGGTTCGCTCTCCCTTACGACCTGAAAAACTTTTATAGATATTTTCTAGAACAACCTGCGCCACGATCGATTCCCATTCCCGTATTCAGTTATTCTTCCCTGTCGCTGAGGTGATTGCAACAGCCGTCTAATTACCTACTTCAGGTGAATTCAATAGATGAAGTGCGCTCTTAATTTCCGTAGAGTAGCAGTGGGTTAGCGCTTTACCTGATTTCATCCTACTGCGATTAGGGAAGGGATTTTATCTCATCGAAACATTGAGAAATACTTTAGATCTGTCTTGAAAATAGGGGTCTGGGGTCTGGGGCGTGGGACTCTGGGCGGAACCTAATAAATTAAGCCGGATGCCAGTTCACGGGTAATCAAAATCTGGAACTTCCCCGCCGGAACACTCGTACTGAGGCGTCGGATAAACAAATGATACGTTCCCGTGTCTGTACGCACATCCTGTTCCAGGGCAACGATGGGGGAGTCAGTCTGGGAACTCTCTTCCAGCAGGATAAAGGCGGCGATTAGCGCCTCAACCACCTTGGGTTCGCTCGTTCCACCCGTCGCCTTTTCCACAAGAGCCACAGCCTGAGGTAGGAGGCGATTGGGGAAATCGGTTTCAGGGGTGGGGTTCATCAAGTCCTCCAGATTGGCTTGGCGAAAGTTGCAGTGGCTGGCTTTAAGTCCGCTCATAATCAGCGAACCGCCATGACGAGAGTTATGGGGCTAAAACACTCACCGAAAGAATTTTTTCTTCCGCCTTGAGTTTAGCAATGCGATCGCCGGTTCCATCTTTACCCAATATTTTGACGGACTCCATCTGTAAAGATACCGTCCGCTCACCACTCGTCACCAGCATGACTTCAGACTCAGACGAAGCTTTGCTCATCGCCACTAAACTATCTGTCGCCGTCTTAAATTGTAGAGCCTGAGTCCCAAGTTCGCCCCGATTGACCAGCCGGAATAGACCTACGGGCACGCGCTTTCCGTAACCTTGCTCAGAAACCAGTAAAAGGTTTTCTTTGGCAGACAGCGTCACACAACCCACCAACCGCTCTCGACGTTGCAAGCGCAAGGCTTGATTTCCTTGAGCACTGCGCCCCATCAAGGGTAACTGAGCATCATTCACCTCGAAACGCAAAATCCGTCCATTGCTCGTTGCCAGGGCGAGTTGCTCACCCGGTTGAGCCAGACTCACGTATTGCAGTTGATCGTCATCCTTGAGCTTGATCGGTGTTGTACCCCGTGCCGTGAGGTTCATCAACTCAGAAGCGGGTAAGCGCTTAATTCGCCCCTGCTGAGTGAGCAAAATTAAGGAGAGGGTACCCGGATCATCCGGCAGGATATAGTGAGCGACGACTGTTTCAGATTGCACCGCATCCGGTAACAATTTCACCAAAGGAGTTCCCGCCTGGAGTCCTGCGGCGGGTGGAATATCCCGCACTTTGATGGGATAGGCTTTACCACCACTCGTGATTACGACTAATTCTGCCTGTGTGACGGTGGTTAGAGACTCAACCACAAAGTCATTCCCTCTTTTCATGGACTGGCTGGATTTTGAGGCCGTTGAGGGACGCTGTCGCAGTACACACCCGTGATGGGTAAATTCTAAAACGGTTTCTTCTTCTTCAACGACAAGCTCAGGAAGGGGAAGTGTGGGTGGGTTGGAGTTTTTCTGCTTCCTGCGGTTTCCCTTCTCCTGATTTCCGGGTTCTGAGGCGGGACTTTTGTCGGGTGAGGTTTGATTCTTAACTTCTGACTTTTTACTCTTGGCGGGTGACAGCTGAGGAGTAACGTCTTGCACCTTGGCTTTCACGTCTTGGGTGATAATTTTAGTCCGGCGGGGATCGGCGTATTTGCGTTTGAGCGATCGCAAATCTTTCTTCAAGGTTTTAAGCAACTCGTTACGATCGCTGAGTAATCGCCGCAACTGCTCAATTCGGGCGGTGAGTTCTGCAAATTCTGTCTGTAATTTTTGCCGTTCTAAACCCGTAAGCCGTCGCATGGGCATGGATAAAATCGCATCGGCTTGAGCCTCACTGATGTTTAACTGATTTTGTAGAGAAGTTTTTGCCGTTGTGCCATCTGGGGCGCTTCTGAGGATATCAATGACGGCGTCTAGGGCTTGCAGACAAATAATTAACCCATCAACTAGGTGAAGGCGTGTTTCGTTTTCTTCTAGCTCATAGGTATATTGCCGGGTCAGCGTCTGCTCTCTAAATTGTAAAAATTCTTCTAATAACTCGCGTAAATTGAGCTGACGGGGTTGTCTATCCACTAAAGCCAGCATAATCGCGCCAAAGGTCGTTTGCAGTGCGGTTTGCTGGTACAACTGCTTGAGGACATGGTGAGCATTGGTGTCTCGTTTGAGTTCAATCACCACGCGCATCCCGGAGCGATCGCTTTCATCCCGCAAGTCCGCAATGCCTTCCATGCGCCCGTGGTTGACCAGTTCAGCCACTTTCTCAATCCAACCGGCCTTATTCACCTGATAAGGGAGTTCAGTCACGACAATCGCGGTTCGCCGTTGTTGACGCCGTCCTCGCCCCGCAGCAATTTCCTCTAGTTGCACGATCCCGCGCACGGGAATGCTACCCCGACCGATACTGTAAGCCTCCCGAATGCCCCCGCTTTCGACAATTTCCCCCCCGGTGGGAAAATCCGGCCCTGGAATCAATTCCCATAATTTTTCGTCAGATAAATTGGGATGGTCAATTAAGGCAATCAAACCATCTACCACCTCTCCCAAGTTGTGAGGAGGGATATTCGTTGCCATCCCCACGGCGATGCCAGAGCAACCATTGAGCAGTAATACCGGCAACTGAGCCGGTAGCACCACTGGCTCTTGCTGAGAGCTATCGAAGTTGGGGATAAAATCAACAGTTGCCTCACCAATCTCGGAAAGGAGTGCTTCATTACCCAGCGAAGACAACCGTGTTTCGGTATAACGCATGGCGGCGGGTGGGTCATTGTCCACCGAACCAAAGTTGCCATGACCCGCCAGCAGTGGATAGCGAGAAGAAAAGTCTTGTACGAGGCGCACCAGCGCATCGTAAACGGCTTGGTCACCGTGGGGGTGATATTTGCCTAAAACGTCTCCCACCACACGGGCGCACTTGCGATACGGTCGATCTGGTGTTAAACCTAATTCGTGCATCGCATATAAAATCCGCCGATGAACGGGTTTGAGACCGTCCCGAACGTCGGGGAGTGCCCGTCCCACAATCACACTCATGGCATATTCAAGATAAGACCGTTGCATCTCCGCATGTAAAGCTGTGGGGATGACCTGACCGGTCGCAAGTAAATTGAGCTGTTTTGCCATGAGTTAAAGTTCCCTAATTTCTGACCACTAAGTGATGACGGAGTGCCTGCCAGGATGGCAACATGACAAAGTCCCTGTCAGACTTATTATCAAATCGCACATTCAAAAACGACGACTTTCAGCAAGGCAACGCCCATGAAAACCGTTCTGATTGTAGAAGACGATCCCATTAATGCTCGTGTTTTTTCTAAGATTCTCAGCAAGCGGGGCGGCTTAGATGTCAAGCATACCGAAGATGTGGAAGAGGTGATGCAAATTGCACAAAGTGGAGCAGCGGACATTATCCTGATGGATGTTTCCCTATCCCACAGTGTTTACCGAGGTAAGGCTGTAGACGGTATTAAGATTACGCAGATGCTCAAAGCTGATGCTCAAACGTCCAATCTACCGATTATTTTGGTTACGGCTCACGCTATGGAGGGCGATCGCGAAAACTTCCTCAAGCAGAGTGGTGCTGATGGCTACATCTCCAAGCCGGTTGTTGACCATCAACAATTTGTGGATCAGATCATGGCTCTGCTCCCCAAAGAGACCTAATACTGCTGTCTCCTTACGCTTACTTTAATCCGTTCGAGTTGTCTTCCTCCTCTCGATTTTCATTTATGTTGCGGCTGAGTGGGACACTGCTTAAGTACATATGTACTATTTAATGACCATTTCGGCAAGATGTGTTCCGAATGAGGCCAGTCATTGCTTGGGGATGCCACCCCTTGTGTGAGCAAAAGGTCTAGACCTCAGCCAGAGCATCGGAGCGAGAGCTAGAAACTCTGAGCGGATTCATACAGAAAGCTCCTTGAGTGAGCTGACCAAGGGTGACTCTACCGAGGGCCACTTTCCATTTGTGCAGGCGACGCTTGACTTTGACCAATACTGGCTTGTATTTTGGGGTTTGCCAGAAACTTCTGTGTTTCAGTGAGCAGACGCTCACCCCAAAGATTCTCCTTGAGAAAATCTAAGTCAGCATAGCGACTATCTATGCGAATAGCCGCTTCTCCCAGCGCCAGGGCTTTTTCCTGCTCTCCCTGAGCATACATCGCAACAGCAGCGGCTAGTTGAGGTTCTGCGGCTTCATTGTCAATGGCGATCGCCGCTTGCCATTTTTCCAGAGCGCCCCGAATATCACCCTGTTCGTACTTCACTAGACCAATGTTGTTGATAGCAGGCCAGAATTTCTTTTCTTGGGCAACGGCTTTTTCATACTGAGCGATCGCCTTGGGATAGGCTTTGAGCATATAGTAAGCATTGCCTAAGTCAAACAGGGCTTCTGGAACATTGGGTTTAATTTTCAACCCAGCTTCCAACTCAGCCACCGCTTTGGGATATTCGGCTTTTTGAAAACGCGCTGACCCCAGAGTAAAGTAAATTCCTGCTTCTTTAGGGTCTAAGGATTTAGCCCGTTCTAAAGCCGTAATCCCCTGCTCTAACTCTTTCGTCTGAACATACAAACTCCCCAAAATAAACCAGGTTTGAAACGCTTTGGGAGCCAGTTGAGTCGCCAACTCCGCTCTCGGCAAAGCCAGTTCATATTGCTGGAAGCGTACCAACTGAACCGCATCCTGAGCTAGGTTCAAGCCCTGCTGCTCTAGTTGCTTTGAATCCAGCTGAAGGGTATAGGGCACAAGTGCCTGTCCAGCAACTGGTGCTTGTGCACTCAGGAAACCCAGGAGAACAAAAATAGAAATTAAAGGAATATACTTGGGCACGGTGCAGCCTCTAAAGACAACAAGGAAGGAATCTAAGAGCTAAATTAGCGCATAATCGATGGGATTGTTGCTGAAATCTTAACCAAAAATTTGGCCTAACCCCATGTGGGAGTGGAGCCGGAGTTCATACGAGGATGGGGAAGAGTGGGAGTGCGGGAGGGGGAGAGAAAAATGAATAATGACAATGTGAATTACCCAACTGATTTTGAGCGGCGGATAGACACACAGACGGGGTGACGCCCAGAGATTGATCGATGAGACACCCACAGAGAACCCGTCACAATTTTTGTGCCAGATGAGTCCAGAGAAATCACTCGGCTTGCCGCCATACGCCAGTGCCAGCGCAACCCTTTTATTCTCCATACCGGTAGAGTCCGGCTCGCTGAGGCTACTTCACCCGATGGGATGAGCCAACTGGAGGAAGCACCAACCCATTTGAAGCCGCCAAGCTATGGTCATAAGAGACACTAAAACTTATCATCTTAACCTTTTTTGGGCTTCATACACCCCTGATCTCAATTGAAAAGTATTGTGAAGTTTTAGGCGCTAGCTCAAGCAGAGCTTGTTGCTTCGGAATTCCGTACCGCCAGGGAGTAATCAGAGTAGCCCAAGGGTTGAATTCAGACCGATAGTATAAAGAAAGGTAAAGTTGAGTGGCAAGTCGCATAGGGTGAACGTCTAACTCACCAGGGAGTGCTGTCTTTCTAATTCAAGGGGATTCTAGCGAGTAGAGCCAAGCCGATGAGACGCCCAACCTTCTAACAACCTGTTTCTCTTTACAGCTGGATGGGAAAACATCATTACATGGAACTGCCACTAATCGGTAAAGTCAAACAACCTCCCCCTTGGCTCATCGGGCTAGTAACCGTCGGCATTTTAGGCGTGGGCGGTGCAACTCACTTTGCTCTTGAGGCTAGGAAACCTAAAATCGACCTGAATAAACTGACAGTACCCGTGCAATCCGAAAATATTACGCTGCGTATCACCGATGTCAGCGGTACTGTGGTACCGATTCAAAATGTAAACCTTAGCCCCAAAACGTCTGGTCGTGTGGCAAAGTTGTTGGTCGAACAGGGCGATCGCATCCAAGCAGGGCAACAAATCGCGCTGATGGAAAATGCCGAATTGCAGGCACGATTAGCTCAAGCTCAAGCTAACCTCAATAAAGCACAAGCCACTTTAGCCGAGGCACAGGCGGGGAGTCGTCCAGAAGAAATTAACCAAGCCAAAGCCCGTCTGTTGCAAGCTCAAGCGCGTTTAGAGGCGGCGCGTGGTGGCAATCCCCAAGAAATTGAGCAAGTCCGATCACAAATCGAAGCCGCCCAATCACGCTTAGCGCTGGCTAAACTGAGAGCTGATCGCTATCGCAATTTAGCCTCACAAGGCGCTGTGTCCCTAGACAGGCGGGATGAAGCCTTAACCGAAGAGCGCAATGCCCAAGCCAACCTACAAGAAGCACAACGACGTTTAGAGCAGCAGCAAAACACTAAGAGGCCAGAAATTGACCAACTGGAGGCGGCTGTAGCCGAATCACGATTTAATTTAGAGCAGTTGCAAAACGGTAAACGTCCCCAGGAAATTTCTCAACTTAAAGCGACGGTGGATGCGGCGAAAGCGGAGGTAATGTCTGTACAAGTCCAACTGCAAGATACGGTTATTCGTGCGCCCTTTTCGGGAATTGTGACGCAAAAATACGCAACCGAAGGAGCGTTTGTTACCCCAACCACGTCAGCGTCCAGTACCGCTTCGGCAACCTCAACTTCAATTGTGGCACTGGCTAAAGGGCTGGAAATCCGCGCTAATGTTCCAGAGGTTGATGTCGGACAAGTTAAACCCGGACAGCAGGTGGAGTTTGAGGCAGACGCCTTTCCTGGCAAAGTCTTTAAAGGTAGCGTACAACGTGTAGCACCGGAAGCGGTGATCGATCAAAATGTCACCTCTTTTGAGGTGCGGGTGGCGCTTTTAACGGGTCAACAAGAGCTACGCTCAGGTATGAATGTTAAACTCACCTTTCTGGGTGAACGTGTCAACAATGCCCTAGTGATTCCTTCCGTCGCTATCGTCACTCAAAAGGGGGGCGAAAGGGGTGTCTTGGTGCCTGATGCAGAGAATAAACCCAAGTTTAAACCTGTGACGACTGGGCAAGAGATTGAAAACAAATATCAGATTCTGGAGGGATTAAGACAAGGTGAACGGGTGTTTATCGCACCACCCGAAGAATTTAGGCAGAAGAAGAATAAATAAAATAAAAAATCAATACGTCATTAGTCATTAATCATTTCTTTTTAGTTATTAGTGTTCAGGATTCGTTAAGACTAAGAACTAATGATCGAGAACTAATACCAACTCCACATCTATAATCCCTTTTCTACTCTTATTCTCTTCTCAGTGAACTCTATGCCTCTGTGGTTCGTAAAAAAAACTAATTAACCTCAATAGTAAGTGAAATAGATAACTGATTAATAACTTCACACTCCCTTTTATTAAAATATGGATTTAATAGAAAGTATAAAAATGGCAGGAACTACGCTAGTAGCTAACAAACTGCGTAGTAGCTTAACAATGTTGGGCATTATTATTGGCAATGCATCAGTGATTGCGATGGTGGGGATTGGGCAAGGTGCCCAGCGGTTAGCCTCTGAACAATTTGAGGCTCTCGGCCCTAATCTTCTGTTTATTGTGCCCGGTTCTCAAGAAACGCGGGGCAGGACGCTGAACCTGCCAAAGACACTGGTACTAGCCGATGCCAAGGCGATCGCAGCTCAAGTCCCTTCCGTTAAAGATGTTGCTCCTCAGATTAACTCTAGACTCTTAGTCACCTACCGCAACAGAAACACCAACACTAGCATTACGGGTACTACACCTGACTTCCTCGGTGTCAGGAGCTTTGATGTAGCTAGGGGTCGGTTTATCACAAATTTAGACTTAGAACGGAATAACCAAGTTGTAGCGTTGGGCGCTGACTTGGCGGAGAAACTATTTGGAAATACTGACCCAATTGGTCAGAGAATGCGGATTAAAAATGCCTCGTTTTTGGTGATTGGGGTAATGGAGGCGAAAGGGGCTGTTCTTGGAGACAATCAGGATGACACCGCCTTTATCCCCCTAACCACAATGGCGAATCGAATCGTGGGACGGACGTCTCCCTACGGATTAGAGCTAACGTTCATCTCCGCCACTGCCAAAAATCAAGATAGCATCGGGGCGGCTCAGTTTCAAATTGAGAATTTGCTGCGGCTGCGGCACAAAATCACCGATGAAGATGATTTTACCGTGAGAACTCAGAAAGATGTTCTCACAATTGTTGGCACAATCACGGGCGGACTCACCGTTCTTTTGGCGGCGATCGCGGCAATTTCTCTACTCGTCGGGGGTATTGGTGTGATGAACATTATGCTAGTCTCGGTCACGGAACGTACCCAGGAAATCGGATTACGAAAAGCGATTGGTGCTCAAGAACGAGACATCTTGATTCAATTCCTGATCGAGGCGGTGATTCTCTCGGCGGCAGGTGGCATCATTGGCACGGCGCTAGGAATTAGCGTCATCCAAATTGTGGCGATGGTGAGTCCCTTGAAAGCGGGAATTTCTCCAGTGGCGATTCTTTTGTCTGTCAGTGTGTCCGGTGGCATTGGTTTATTCTTTGGCGTCGTACCAGCACGGCGGGCGGCGAAACTTGACCCAATTGTTGCTCTCAGAAGTGCTTAGGAAAAGAAAAAGGCAGAAGGCAGAAGGCACAAGGCAAAAGGAATTCATCATTCAACTCCGGTCAATCAGTATTGGGATAGCTTCCTGAGCGCCCTTTCAAGGCATAAAAATTAGTATCAGGTATTATGAAAAACTCACTTAATTTTCTATCCGAGGTTTCCGATTCTCCCAGAAAACCTGTTGTTATTCGCCTTGAGGATATCTTCAAAGTCTATGGCATCGGCAATACAGAAGTTCGTGCTCTCAACGGCGTCAACCTGATTGTGGAGCAAGGAGAGTATTGCTCGATTATGGGAGCCTCTGGTTCGGGTAAATCGACAGCGATGAATATTATTGGCTGTCTTGATCGACCGACTTCGGGACGCTATTACTTAGATGGGGTGGATGTCTCTGGACTCGCTGATTCTGATTTAGCGAAAATTCGGAATCTCAAAATTGGTTTTGTCTTCCAGCAATTCCACTTGTTGGCTCAATTGACTGCGCTGGAAAATGTCATGCTGCCGATGGTTTATGCGGGTGTACCTAATGCCGAACGCCGGGAACGTGCAACAGCGGCTTTAACACGGGTAGGCTTAGAAAACCGTCTGAATAATAAACCGAATCAGCTCTCTGGAGGTCAACAACAACGGGTAGCGATCGCCCGTGCGATTGTGAATCAACCCGTCTTACTCTTAGCGGATGAACCGACAGGAGCTTTAGATTCTCGCACTACGAAGGAAGTTATGGATATCTTCACCGAACTCAATACCAGTGGTATTACCGTGGTGATGGTGACTCACGAGCCAGAGGTGGCGCGTTTAACCAATCGCATCGTTTGGTTCCGTGACGGTGAAGTGATACATTCTCATCTGAGTCCTGAGGAAATTACTCAGGTGGCCGTTTCTTAAGTGGGTATTTTTATTGCTAATTTGACCATGACCTAATTAACTTGCTTAAAAAGCAGAAATTTCCTGGGGAAGAAGCGGTAGCGATACTCTTGAATATTTCGGTCTTTAGAGAAAGTTCTTGCTATTACCAATTAGAAATTACCAATTACCAATTAGCAATTACCCATTAACAATTACTGAGACTCGGTTGCGTGGTGACTTTACTACGCAAAAAACCCACTAAGGTTTGCACAAAGGAAGGACTGATGTTTTGTTTTTCGTCATCTTCAATGAGTTGTGCAGGTAGAGGTTCTTCCTCTTGAGTCGGTAGGGTGCCCACTAATAATGGCACTTCTTCTGCTAAACCGATGGTGATGAGTCGGAAAGCCACCTGCTGCACTTGTTCTACAGGGAGTCTCAATTGTCGTGCGATCGCGCTGAGAGACATTGTGCCTTTGGTATATTCCCAAACTTGCCACTCTAGAGTATCTAAGCGATATTGGGGTTGACCTGCAAGGATACTGACCAAACCTCCATTCGGATCGGGTAGTTTATCGGCTAAGGCATCCCAGTTTCGCAGCACTCTTAACCCCACTAATACCGCTTCCGTAGCCAGTACACTTAAACCCGTCATTTCTCGCGTGGGGATTTGCACGTTTGGCTCAAATCGAAACTCAGCATCTTTGAATTGAAACAAAGCGCACACGCCGCTCAATACCTGAAATTGGAATAGTCGTTTCAGTTGTTTGGCTTGTAAAACGCCTTGATTTTTGAGGTATAACCCCAAGGGTTCATTAATTGGACAGCACCAATGAACTAATTTATCAAAGACGCGATCGCTAACCCACTGGCGTTGATCAATCAGCGAAACTAAACCCTGATGATCGAGTCGATTGGCTGCTGCGACAATTCGACCCTGATACACCCAGATGTAATGAAATTGGGGCTTGTCTTGAACTACGGGTTCACTCCGAAGCGTTAACAAGCCAGTTTTATGCCCTTTTTCGAGCAGCTGAAAAATTTCGGGTAAGGAAAAGTCTGATAGATGACCTGTAATCGACATGGCTGTTTAATTGAAGGTTAAGAGACAGAGGCTTTACTTGGAAATCAACGATGGCATGGGTAGCTCAAGAATTTGCTTAATATTACGCAATACTAATATAGAATCCGCTATTTCCTGAATCAATCTATCGATAGAGAGTGTTAATTCGTCCCAGTTGAGCAATCAATCTATTGAACAAAACACATTTTCTCGCCTCTTGGAGCTTGTACAAAAATAAGTTAGCCACTTTCGGGGCAAGAAGGGTTCAAATCGCAAAGCTATTTTTAAACCAACTCTTGTGTACCTCAATAGAAACAGCGTTGCTGGAGAGAGAGCCTGACTCAACGGTTGTTTGGGCTTGTGATATTGTCGCTCATCGGTCATGGGAATTCCTCTATCCTTGAGTTGAGCGCTCCCGGAATCATAAGTATTTATTCGGATTGACAGACCCGAAACGATGTTCTGTGAGAGACTGGCTAACACTTTTCCTCTTCCTCACTAGATGGCCCGCCTTGATTTGAAGAATTGGTTGAGATGGAGCGATAATCTGGGGAAATTTAAGGAATTTCGCGCCTTTAGTGTTATCACTCTACGGCTCACTCACTCAACCTTAGTTTTTGTTATCTTACCTGAGTTACAGATAATTATAATTACGGAATAATTAAGAAGTTTAATTTTGTTAAGCGCTGATACTTTCTTTTATTTTTAGCTTTGTTTAAAGTGATTTAGGATACAAAATCCAATCGGTTATTCAGTTTCATTAATAGGAGTTGGGTAAGCAGGTCGAATTCGGGTGTGGAAATGTGGAACCGGGAACAAACTCACAGCTCTCAAGCTAAGTTTCCTCAGCGAGCAGTTATCATGCCTGGGGTACTGTGTGTATCAACGTCAAATGATACTTTTGTTACTGTTACAAAGCTTAGGCCGCTACACCCTCTATAGCGGTCATAAGGCGTGACGCTACGTTAAGACACCCTACGAATAGAGGTTTGCCGTCAGTCCTATGTCCGTTATGAATGATGACGCCTATTTTCCTGAGAGTCCAATCGCAGGCGAAAGATAGAGCGTTGCTCAATCCCTGAACTCGCTCTAAATTGGTTAATTATTAAAGATGTTTAATAATGTTTTTTAAACACTCTTAAAAAACTTTTTTTTCATAAAAATTACATTACAGAACTTTGCATAAAATGTTCTATTAGTACAATTAAGGCATTCACCACTGATTCTTTTTGATTCGCGTTTAGGGTGACAAAGGGCGGTCGATCTTTTTCATCGAGAAAGCCCAACGCGATCGCTACATTTTCCACAGACCAAGCTCCCTCACAATCCATATGAGTTAGGCCAATCAGTACAGGGATTTGTGCCCGTTGATTCATAAACGCGAGAATACGACGGGCTAAGCGAAAATCACTGGGGCGATGAGCTGCCACCAACAGAATATAAGCGTGCGCCCTACGAATCAGGATATCCCACATGAAATCGAAACGAGACTGTCCTGGGGTGCCATAAAGGTGCAGTGCCATTCCTGGAGCAAATTGTAGGCGTCCAAAGTCCATCGCTACCGTTGTCCTTGTCTTAATTTCGGCAGCAGGTCCTGTGGCTACACGATCAGTATCGACTACGGCGATCTCACTGACTGAACGAATAAACGTGGATTTCCCGGCACCCACCGTACCGGTCACAACGAGGCGCATGATTTCCACGCTTACTTGCTCCTCAGGAAACCTAGCAAGTTTTGCATGAAAGAATTGCTGATCACTTGACCCTGGTTGTCCTTGCTACTCTCTGGCGACGCTGCAACTTCTACCATGTCTTCTCCCGAAGATCTGGTACGAGCGGGAGCAATCATCGGTACTTCTGCCACTAAACCCACGCTGATTAAGCGGAAAGCGGTCTGTTGAATCATTTCAATGGGTTGTTTAAACTGGCTAGCGATCGTATTCAGCGGAACCGACCCATTCGCCAACTGCCAAAGTCGTCCTTCTAGCGAATCGAGCCGTAAGTGGCGCTTGCCAATCACCACCCTAGAGAGGGCTGAAGTTGGCTCAGGTAGCTTGTCTGCTAACGATCTCCAATCTCGCAACACTCGTAGACCCATCAGTGTTGCTTCCGTCGCACTAAGGCTTAAGCCCGTCATTTCTGTTGTTGGTAAAGTGGCTTTTGAGTCAAATTTAAACCGAGCATCTTTGAGCCGAAATAACGCACAAACTTGCTGAAGTACCTGGGCATGAAAGAGTAACCTCAACTGCTCTGGCTGTAGAAATCCCTGTGTCTTTAAGTAAAGACCAATAGGTATATTAGCAGGACAGCGATTAACTTGTTCGCGTATCACCTCAGGGCTAATCCAGCCCCGTTGACAAATCATCGCAAGTAAGCACTGTTGATCCAGGCGCTTAGTAACAGCGACGATACGACCCTGATGAATCAGGGCATGTCGGATTCTTGCCTCTTGATTTGGGTCAAGCTGAAATCGAAGAGTGAGCAATCCGGTTTTACTTCCTTGATCGAGGAATTGAAAGAGTTCCGGTAGGGAAAATTCTGACAAACTACTCGTAATTGCCATTGCTTTTCGCTTATTTCTAAAGATGGGTCAAAAATAGGATTATCTACTCTTATTCTCAAATTAATGTGAAGAAATATCAACTTTTTGTTACGTTTATTCCCGATCAGCATCTAAGCTTATGATAACTACCTAGATTTTCAATTTAAATTCAGCCTGAGTACTGATTTTTTTGGGTTCTAAACAAAGCTAGAGGCGTTGAGTGAGGTTTAGCTTTAAATCTCAGCAATAATCATCGCCAAAAGCCCTTAACACTAGTGTTCCCCCAAGGGTGACATAACTCACCATCTTCCCAGTAATCTTTTTATCATGCCATTGATGGCACACCCAGAGCTGACGGGTAGCTGCCCTCACAGAGCCAAAATAGTGATTTACCTGCTTTTGTGAGTGATAAAAGTTAAAAAAATTCAACTTTGGGGGAGATTGTGGCGATGAACAGGGTTATTGATGTTCTGTTGTGTAAAGCATTCAGGTGCTGACTTTTTCTGGCTTTGGGTTTTGCTGCTACCTTTTAGCTACATGTAAGGGTTTAACTTTAGCCTAACCTAGCTGAGGAGCCAGCACACCGATGTACGGCTGGCCCATCTGCACTCTGGGGTGACAGCTTGAGTGCCATCGAAATACAGGCTGAAGACTGAAGGATCAGGCGTTTGCTTCAGTTTAAAGCCGCCTTCAACTCTGGAATGACGCGCTTAATTTCCAGCATCAGGACTCCTTGTTTAGCCGCTTTACTGGCTAAGACAAGTAAGACGGCATACTCGCCGCAATTCGTGAGTATGCCATAGCCTTGATCGCCTTCAACAAAAATACGGTCTAGAAAGCCTCTGGCTAATTCACTACCAATGCGCTCACCCAAAGAAAGCATGGCAGCCGACATCGCCGATACTCGTTCTTCATCCATTTCACCCGGTAAGCTGGATGCTAAAGGCAGTCCATCAGGTGAAACGAGAGCAGCTCCCTGGACATCACTTGCGCCCGTGACAAAATTTTGGAGAATGCTCTCAAGCTTGGCTGTATTAATTGTCATTTCGTCTCGCTCCTCATTTATGTGTTTACATGCCGTTGTCCGCTAATCAAGGACATTTTTCATGTCCATAATCACAGCTTTAAGAAAGTATAGGCTCTCAAAAAGCCGTGACTTTTCTTGAAATCAATTCTCAAGAAACAAGATTTGAGGCATCTAGAAGGAGACGAGCTGCTGTAAGAGCTTCAGCCGGGGGAAGAGCGACCCTGTCAAGGGGGTTCGAGTATCGTTCATAAATAGGCAAATCAAGTGAGATAAAAAATTCGAGACGGTTTATCGGTAGCCGCATAGAAAAAAAAGAGTGTTCAACCAAGCTCTAACAAGAACTCAGTATCACACCTTATCTAGAATTATTCTGCGAGATTGTTAAACAACAACCTCTATTTCAAGCCTGGTGGGAAAATTTCCTGAACCTACAGGCTAGGCGTCTTGCCAGTTTCTGCCTGCGTAGGAATTGGCTTGACCTCGCTATAGCCCATTTTGCCAACTATTTCGCGCAACAACGAGATTTGCCCTTCAAATTCAAGTCCTTCAATTTGGGACAACGTATTATTGATTACATCAGTGGATTGATAGTCATCGGGTATATCGACTACAGTATCACCCATTGCCACAGCCCAAGCATACCAAACGACTAACTGATTATTCTCCGTTAGCCCTCCGTAAGCACGAGATAGTTCTGTATCTTCACGATTAACAATGGCTCGCATCACCGCTAACTGCTCCTGATCAGAGCTGTTATAAAATTCTTCTCCTAATAGTCGAGGAGCCAATTCTGGATTAGCGGCAGTGGGAGCTGCTGGCGTGATAGAGTCCCCCATTTTTTCATAGACATAGTAGAGCAGTGCTAGTTTCTCATCGGTGCCTAAAGCCTCAAAAGCTTGCACTACTTTTCGAGTGTCTTCGGAACGGGCTGACGAACGACTCGTTTCTTGAGCTGGAGACATAAATTATTGATTAAATAAATGAATGGGTTCAAACCTTAAAATTATCAAAATTTTTCTCTGACAAATCGCCCTCCAAGAGAAGGAGTTGGCTCAAGTCAAAAAACCTGAATAAATCTTCCTTTGTATAGAGATAAAAGATATCTCTCAAGAGTCTAAACCTATAGGGATCGTCTTTGTTAGGATGACCAAGAGGATTAAAAAAAATCAAAAGGACAGGAGTTTACCATGAGTGAAGAACTGAAAGTAGATCCGAAACAAGCTGTAGGGCAAGACGCTGAATTAGCCGCCCAGAATATGGCAGACGGAATAGAGAAAACACCAGACATTGATGTTGATGCCGACTACGAAGCTTCAAAAGAATACAGCGTCAGCGACATCGATAGAAACGAAACGGGAACCGAAGCCGCTGGGGCTAATATTCCTAATGAATTTCGGCAGATGGCGAAGGACGTAAATCCCTCAGCGAATGCCTAGTGACTCGTTAAAAGAGAAAATTTAGTCTTTTTCAAAGATAGGACTTGTGACAGATGTTAGCGTTTTGAAAATGGCTTACTGGAGAGCTGTTCTTGCCAGAGAATTCGCAGTTTCAGGATATTAGTGAAATCTCGCTAGAAGCACTACGCTAGCAAAGAATAAGGCAAGCGAACGCTCAACCAACTCTTGGGTTGAGCGTTATTTTTTGGGCGGGTTGGTCTCAATCCGCGTCCACCTAATTCGAGAAGGCCGCGTTGGGCTTAAGGATTTGGCATAATTCTGTACTGCGGAGTGAGCCAGATGGCGCTTATTATAGACTTCAGGCTTGACCTTGTGTACTTTCCTATCCTCAAGCCAAAGTTACCGACAAGCAACTATGCGAACTTATTATTGCGGCGAAGTTAAAAAGGAACATATTGGTGAGACCGTTACCCTGTGTGGATGGGTAGACCGTCGCCGCGATCACGGAGGTGTGATTTTTTTAGATTTGCGCGATCGCTCTGGCATTGTCCAAATCGTCAGCGACCCCCAGCGCACCCCAGATTCCTATCAAGATGCAGAAGCTCTGCGGAATGAATACGTTGTTAAAATCACAGGTCGAGTTACAGCGCGTCCAGAGGATTCTCTCAACCCTAAACTGCCAACAGGTGAGGTAGAAGTTTACGCTGACCAGATCGAACTGCTCAATAGCCTGAGCAAGCAGCTACCCTTCCAGGTGTCCACTTCCGATACTTCAGAAATCCGAGAAGAGTTGCGGCTCAAGTATCGCTATTTGGATTTAAGACGCGATCGCATGAGTCGTAATCTCCAACTGCGTCACCAAGTGGTCAAAGCCATCCGCCGCTACCTAGAAGACGAGCAAGGCTTCACCGAGGTTGAAACTCCAGTCCTCACCCGTTCCACCCCTGAAGGTGCCAGAGACTATTTAGTGCCCTCTCGTGTCAACCCAGGAGAGTGGTACGCCTTGCCCCAGTCCCCTCAACTCTTCAAGCAGTTGTTAATGGTATCTGGGTTTGATCGATACTATCAAATTGCTCGTTGCTTCCGGGATGAAGACCTCAGAGCTGACCGACAGCCAGAATTTACTCAGTTAGACATGGAAATGAGCTTCATGTCTCAAGAAGAGCTGCTCCAGCTTAATGAAGAGTTAGTCTGTCATATCTTCAGAACCGTCCAAGGCATCGAGTTACCCCGACCTTTCCCTCGCCTCACTTATGCTGAAGCCATGGGACGCTATGGCAGCGATAAACCTGATACGCGCTTTGGTTTAGAACTCGTTGATGTTTCTGATTTACTCAAAGACTCAGGATTCAAAGTCTTTTCGGGTGCAGTGGCGGCTGGGGGTATCGTCAAAGTATTACCCATTCCTGGCGGTAATGAACTGATTTCTAATGTGCGGATTAAGCCAGGGGGCGACTTATTCAAAGAAGCAACCGAAGCCGGTGCCAAGGGTGTTGCCTACATCCGAGTGCGCGATGACGGTGAAATCGACACGATTGGGGCGATTAAAGACAACCTGAGTGAAGCCCAAAAACAGGAATTACTGGAACGCACAGGAGCTAAACCGGGTCATCTCTTGCTATTTGGAGCAGGCTCAACTGACATCGTCAACAAGACCTTAGACCGACTGCGCGGCGCGATTGGTCGTGAATTGGGGTTAATTGACCCGGACAAGATTAACTTGTTGTGGGTGACAGACTTCCCCATGTTTGAGTGGAATGAGGATGAGAAGCGCTTAGAGGCATTACATCACCCGTTCACCGCGCCCCACCCCGATGATTTGGGGGACTTAAAAACGGCCAGAGCACAAGCCTATGACTTGGTTTATAACGGCTTTGAAGTGGGCGGCGGGAGTCTGCGGATTTACCAGCAGGACATTCAGCAGCAGGTGTTTGCAGCAATTGGCTTATCAGCAGAGGAAGCTCTCAATAAGTTCGGGTTTTTGCTGGAGGCCTTTGAATATGGCGCACCCCCTCATGGCGGAATTGCCTACGGCTTAGACCGTTTGGTGATGCTGATGGCGAAAGAAGAGTCGATTCGGGATGTGATTGCCTTCCCGAAGACACAGCAGGCTAGCTGCCTGCTTACTGATGCTCCGGCTGAGGTGGATGCCAAGCAGTTGAAGGAATTACAGGTGGCTTCTACTTACAAGCCCAAGACGTAAGAAAACATCTACAAGATTTCCCGTCCTGTGGTTGTGGAGGGCGGGGTCGTTCACAAAGCAATGAAAAGCTCCTAGAGCGCATAAACTAGGAGCTTGTTGTCCTATCGTTAGCACTGCCCTCATTACTTTGGACTTGTCTAAAAAAACGTTATCACCGTACATACAGACGAGCGTCTATCCCAAGACATGATTCTTAGACGCGGGGAGGTTAGTATACAGGAATACGACGGAGAGTGACTAAACGTTACAAATCTTTGTCAAAAAATTCGGATAAAAACCAAAAACAGCGCAAACCCAAACATTGGGCTGTCTACTGGTTAACAAATTCTTACAAAACCTCTCATAAAAATAAAAACTGGGTAGCTTCAAAGCCACCCAGGAGAATTTTTGCGGCAAACGTGTCAGTTTGCCTTCTTAACGAAAGTCAATTAAGCGATCGCAGCTTTCTTGATAGCTGCGTTCAGTTCACCTTTGGCATACTTAGCTGCATACGCTTCCAGGCTTACTTGCTTGATCTTGCTAGCATTGCCAGCAGTACCAAACTGCTCATAGCGGTCAGCACAAACTTTTTGCATGTAGGTGATGGAAGGCTTCAAGAAGTGACGGGGGTCAAACTCCTTGGGGTTTCCAGCCAGAGCTTCGCGTACAGCGGCGGTGATAGCTAGACGGTTATCGGTGTCAATGTTCACTTTCCGAACACCGCTCTTGATGCCTTTTTGAATTTCTTCGACAGGCACACCATAAGTTTCAGGAATGGCACCACCGAACTCGTTAATCAGCGCCAGTAGGTCTTCAGGAACCGAGGAAGAACCATGCATAACCAAGTGGGTATTTGGCAGGCGGCGGTGGATTTCTTCAATCCGGCTGATCGCTAAAATTTCACCCGTCGGCTTACGTGTGAACTTGTAAGCACCGTGGCTGGTTCCGATCGCAACAGCTAGGGCATCAACTTGAGTTTGCTCAACAAAGTCAACCGCTTGATCCGGATCGGTTAGCAGTTGAGAGTGGTCAAGCTTGCCCTCGAAACCGTGACCATCTTCGGCTTCACCCATACCGGTCTCCAGAGAACCCAAACAGCCCAGCTCACCTTCAACGCTAGCACCGATGGCATGAGCCACTTTCACCACTTCACGAGTCACATCGACGTTGTACTCGTAGCTGGCTGGGGTCTTCGCATCGGCTTCCAGAGAACCATCCATCATCACGCTGGTAAAACCGTTCTTGATGGCAGAGTAGCAAGTGGCAGGCTCGTTACCATGGTCTTGGTGCATGACGATGGGAATGTGGGGATAAGTTTCCACCGCAGCCAGAATCAGGTGACGGAGGAAGTTTTCGCCAGCGTACTTGCGAGCGCCACGAGAAGCCTGGAGAATCACAGGGCTATCGGTTGCATGGGCAGCTTGCATGATTGATTGGATCTGCTCCATGTTGTTGACGTTGAACGCCGGGATGCCGTAACCATTTTCAGCCGCATGATCGAGTAGCAGTCGCATTGGTACGAGCGCCATAGTAGTCCTCCTATTCTTTTGGTTCGTTGTCAGCTAGTCGTGTTGTCTTATAACAAGCTTAATTCTTACGACAATCTTAAGATAATTTACCAGTTTATAGGCAATTATCTCTAGAGATTTTTAAATCAGCTTTCCTTATGTAGGTAATAATCGCTTTCTATTCTTTGTAAATGGGTCGCCCGGGATTCGAACCCGGGACCAATCGGTTAAAAGCCGAATGCTCTACCACTGAGCTAGCGACCCGCAATCTGTGTGTGAAGCACACGACTTCTAACAATAGCACAACAATTTTCAAAAGGAAACTAAAAAATCACAAAAAAGTTATCTCAAGGGTGACAGATGTCTCCAAACTCTCTCCTGGAGCGAGTTCAGTCAGGTGTTCACCCGTGTTAAGAGAATTGCGGGGGGCACTCCACGGCTCTAGGCAATAAAAGTCTTTGCCTTTAACCGTCCAAAAAACCAGGGTAGAGTAGAGGTCGCTGTAACTCAGAGAAATCTTGAAGCCACGTCCCTGATCGGTAATACTGGCACAAGGCTCAGCAACCTGTGCAAAAGCCAAATCCAGTTCATCACGACTCAAATCGAAAGTGCCCAAGAACGGATGAACGGCTTTGGTTATCTGATCTTGATACTCGGAGGCTGAAATTTCAAACTCCAGTTGGGTCTTATCTGACGTAACGAAGTAGGGATGTAAACCTGTGGAAAAAGGCATCGGCTCATCGGAACGATTCGTGTAGCGCTGATGAATCTCCAAAGCGTTGCCAATGAGTTTGTAGGTAAAGGCAAGTTCAAAGTCGAAGGGGTAAACAGCACGAGTCTGGTCGTCACTGTTGAGAACGAGGGTAAGGCTTTCTGAGTTATGGTTAGCCTCTGAGGATTGTGCGACCTGCCAGGGCAAATCACGGGCAAAGCCATGTTGTTTGAGCTGATACGATTGACCTTGGTGTGTGTAGGTATTGTTGGGTAAATTACCGCAAATGGGGAAGAGGATGGGGATGCCACCCCGCACGCTCAAATTCGGGTCAGCAAAGCGATCGCTGTCTAGGTAGAGGATATCCTGCTGTTGGAGGCTCCAGTGGGTAATAATCGCACCCCGTTCGGGTACAACTTCGAGTCTAGAGTGAGCTTGAGGGTTCGTGAGAATGTAGGTTTTGTATTGTTTTTGTTCTATGGCGATCGCACACACAGGCGTCTTTCTCCCAAAACAGCGGCTGTTGGTTGGCTAGTTACACCAGAAACTTTAACAAACTCTTATCAGAAAACGACCGTTAGCTTTACGCCTTTTTTACGAGATATTTTTTAGGTTATGGGGATGAGCTGATGAGCAGCCATTAAATTTTAGGCTCTAGTAGTATTCTTAATTACTACGAAATAACCAGATTTTTGCTAACCTAGCTCACTGTTCCCTCATCTGTGACCTGCATCACAACAAAAAGGTGTGGAAAATCACAGTTATGGACTGACATGAATCAATGCCCAGATGCAAAAAAAACAGGATAGTGTTAACAATCCCCTACAGTAGTGCTCTGGTTTCATGATTCGCACGCTTGTCCAATCAGCTTTTCAAACGGGTTGTCTCAGTGTGGCTTCTGAAGGTCTAATCCGTCAGGTACTGGAAATGAAAGGTTACGAAGCATCAGATTTGGAAGCGCTGAATGCTCTCTATGAGGCCGTGGATTCCGGTCGAATTCAGCGAGAGGCTCATGGGAACAGCGCTATGACCTTGATGCCTAGCCGTCGCTAAGGCAAGAAGGCTGTAAAATGGCTTTTGCTTGAGTAACGCTTCATGACCAGAGACATAACCAGAGTGTTTAGCATGTAGGATTTGCCAAGGAGCCGTCTGCTGGAGCTGTTACACGAAAGTATGCTGAAGATAATTGTGCGTCAAGACCAGGTGGCGACTGCCCTGTAGGAGTTCACGTTTAGGAAAAATATCAAAGTCCTTTCCCTCGTGCCCAGCAGATAGCATGAGGAGTATGTCACAATAGCTATGTCTGAGTGCGATTCGATATCGTATCAAAACCTCAGATATCCATGTACCCCTAGTAGACCAGGATTTTTCACCTGGGAAGAGTGCGCTTGTCGCAATGGCGGAATTCATTTGTGCCTTAAAACAATTTCGGCTCCCTGCCGATACCCATCTGTTAAAAATTCCCATCGGATCACAGGGCAAATTGCTCTCCATCATTGCCTTGCCAAGAGTTTTACTAACTGCTCGTGCACTTGAATAAGGATGCCCCTAGTTGCTTTCCATCGTTGAAGGTACTAAAGTCACTCTCAAGATTGCTGTTGAATGCAAGCCAAACTTTTAAGCACTCAAGGGGAAAGAGCGTTAAGGCATCTTACCTTTGGCGGCGAGAAACCCACTGGGTTGGACGTCCGTCAAGCTCACAAGGAAGCTGTATCCCCCATTACAGGAACGGCTTGCTTCTTCACATACATATTGGAAGAGTTATTTGCTCAGGAGAAGCCAAATATGCTACACCGCAAGATTTATCAACTTTGTTGCGATGGTCGTGAAATCTGTGTTTTCTTGCGGGACCAGCAACGTTGGATTGAACGCGCTCGAATTGTTGATATAGAAGGCGATTTAGTTACCATTCGTTACGAAACTGAAGAAGAGGATGAAATCAGTTCCTGGGAAGAAATGGTTCGCCTGGAAAGTATTGGTTCTGTAACTCAGAAACTGGCTTCTGTGCCAAGAGGAAACTTTGAACCCTTGGTTTCTGACGATTGCCCGGAAGCTGAACAAATTCACCCGCGTTCCCAAGACTCGAATCTAGACTAGATTAGAAAACGAGTCGCTTGTTGGTTGCCCAAAAGTTCAAATCAAGCGTTTTTGAAGGCTCTAAAAACCTACGTACAGGATTGCCTGAATCCGCAGTGGACTTTCTGACCCAATAGCAAGGGTTGGAGCCATTCTAGGTTTAATAAGCTATAAAAACTCATGTAATCCTGGCCTGAACCCAGTGTGGAACCTTCTACACTGGGTTAAATGTTGAGTTAGGCGTTTAAGTCAGGGTCGGGTTCAATACCCAATCCGGGTTAACTACCCCTTGTTTGGTGGAGACAAGGCAGAAGGCAAAGGGCAAACCGGAGCTTTAGTGAGGACAGAAGAAAGAAAATACTTCAGGCAAAAAGAGGGTTATCAAGGCGGATTTGGTATCAAGTCCTTATGGCAAACTTTCCAGGTATGAGAGTTGTATTGCCAGACACCCCATGGCACTCAAAGGATTGTAACTCGGACAAAAGCCGTACTAAGAGGCTGGCGGGGGGGGTTCTACCGCTTCAAAAACTGGACAATACCCCTCTGGTGTCACCTTAAAACCGTAGAGAGGAGAAGCCGGATTCCAGCAGCGCTGCCCTCGTTGGTGACGGCAGTTTCCACAGCAATCGATGTTCATCGGTACTCTGGTATTGCCCGCTTGAGTGAGGAGTTCTCGTTGGGACAATCCCCTCAATACCAATTCTTCTCCCTGCCAGCGGGCTTCTACTAGACCCGTATCGGCAAAATCTTGCCAGCGAGGGTCAGCGGCGATCGCTTCTGGAAGGGTGACCGTGACTACCGTTCCTAACTCGGTTAGCTCACCTTCATAGTTGGCTTCGGCGGGTGCTGCCGGTTGGATAAATGTTTCACCAATCGGTAATTCTACTAAAGTTCCGGCGGCTGGGGAATGGAGATGGTACCGATTTTGCAACTCCTCTAAGCCAGTTAAATCTGCGAGGTAGGTAGGAGAACCGTGAATAAAAATGACGTGCTGGGGACGGAGATTATGAATCAACTGAGTGGTTCCCAAGCGATCGCCATGTTGAGCCAGTAGATAAGTTTCAACATCCGCTAGCTCAATGCTGTCTCTCGCCGAATATCTCGGATGATCCGGTCGCAGGATGACCGGATGGCTGGATTCTGGGTGCCAGTAATCGCTGACGTCAGCCGTTTCGTCGGTGATCACAATACAAGGGGACTGACCAATCGAAGCGAGTTGCCGCTCATCCAACAGTCGGACGCGAGGACGTACTCGCTCATCCCAAAACAGGGGTTGATGGCGGGCAAAGTTTTGTACGGATGTGGGGAAATGAGGCAACAGTTCCAAGTAGGCATTACAACCATCCGCGACGGTTCCCTCAACCCAAATATCGAGGTTACGACCCGTAAAGTGGTGATGACTCCGTAGAAGCATTAAAATTTCTTGACCTAACCCCAAGGTGGGCACTGGCAGCAAGACTGAGTATTTTTGGGCGATCGCGCGATCAATACGCTCTACTAACTGATTTTCCTGTTGTCGTCGGTGAGGATGCCGAGCTGAGCCGTAACTGCCTTCCACAATAAGCACATCAGGCTGCATTCCTCGTAAGGATTCAATCGATAATCCTTCTACCAGCCGCGAGTTGGATAGGAAAAAGTCACCCGTATAAAACAGGCGGTATGTTTTTTTGGGTGTAGTGTAGGTGAGTAAAAAAGCCGCGGCTCCAGGGAGGTGCCCAGCCGGAAATAATTCTGCACTCAATCCCTCGCAAAATTCCACCGGCGATCGCCAAGGCAATGCTTGACAGAAATGGGGAATTTTCTGGGGCGGCAACTCCGACCAATTGAGCGGCAAAAGTTGAGTGGTTACCTCACTGGCGTAGATGGGTAACTGGGGAAAGGCTTGGTGGAGTGCGAGCAATCCCTGGGCATGATCCGAGTGGGCGTGGCTGCACAAGACTAAATCGGCAGGTGGATGGGAACTCGATTGTAGGGGTGATATATTCTCTAATCCACAATCGAGGAGAATGCGGTGTGGCCCCATCTGCACCAATAAACAAATGCCCTCAGCACCATGACCTACTGCATAGGGGAAACAAACTAATTGATCATCTTCAACATAGGATGCCATTGGGCGTTGATGGCTCATGAACGGTCAGAGAGTCGCACTCAATAATCAGCTATTAGCTATTGCTATTGGGTTAATCATTCCCTTTCTCCGTGTCCAGTGAGTTGGGACAACTGACTACAGATGACTTATCCTCCTCCAGAGCTGTTGGCTGACGCATGAGGTGACATGCTTTCGAGTGTTCTAGGAACATGAGCTTCGTTACCGAAACACGCTAGCGCTCCGCTAAGCTAAATTCTTGTTGACACATAACCCAAAGCATGATAACCCAACAAGGTGATCTCAACTAGGGATTTTGACCACCACCCCATGCCTCGACGCACGATGAATGAACGCTAGCGACATGCCAGTGTCCGCTGCTCTTACGACCGCTACGCTATTGCTAACGGTATCGGTTATATCTAATCGGTTGTTGTTCTGGAGGACTTGTTCTCCTATTCCCCTTCCTGAACTCTAACCCGCGTCTTCTCCTATTCGTAGCGTCTCTCTAGGGGCTGCCGAGGGGGGTTAAACCCCGGTTAGCTTTCCACCTGCATCGCAAGCCAGCAACTAGCTATTCAGTATCCATTTTATCAGATTTTTTTGTAATCATAGGATAACGATTTAGTGTCGCTCACGTTCTCTAGCGCCAAAAAATCGACCCTGAATAGAGGTTCTGAGTCCCTGAAGTTCAGCAACTATTTATCCCAGCGCGGTGAGAGTTGGGATGCAGTTGAGATTCCAGCGTATTAACTACCGTGGAAATCTTAGTGGGCCGAACCGTTACCGTGATAGTTGTCGGAATCGTAAAATCCGTTTTTCGTACCGAAAATCAGGGATGACACTGTAAAAACAATGGTCAGTATCACTAAAATCAGTTTGACATCCATGGATTTAATAACCTCCTCTCTATTGATCCCATTGAGGGACTTCAGGGCTTTTTAATGATGAATTTTCACTTATCATCAGCTCAAATTGTAGAACCGAATTGGCTCGCCCGTCTATCTCCTGAAGTGGCACCCGATCTAGTGGGTTGCACATTGGTGCGCCAGTTTAGCGATGGCACCCTCCTGCGGGGAATGATTGTAGAAACTGAAGCCTATGGCCCTGACGACCCGGCCTGTCATGCTTATCGACGTCGCACACAACGCAATGAGGCGATGTTTGGGCCTGCGGGTCGCACTTATGTCTATTTAATTTACGGGGTCTACTATTGCCTGAATATTGTTACAGACCAGGAAGACATTGGCAGTGCGGTCTTGATTCGCGCTTTGCAGTTACAGTCCATACCCAGTTGGGTTGAACCGCACGAAGGCTCAAAACAGCATCGCGTCGCGGCGGGTCCCGGTAAGCTCTGCAAGGTGTTGCAAATTAACTTGACCTTGAATAATCAAATCTTACAGCCTGGTCAACCCCTTTGGTTGGAGCACCGTCCACCAGAATTTGTCCCTAACTTGATGCAGACGACTCGAATTGGTTTATCAAAAGGAGCGGATTTGCCTTGGCGATGGTATTTAAAAGATTGTCCAGCTGTTTCTAGGCTATGAATAGCCGCCACACCTGTTGTTAAAGCACAATTTCTTGCCCTTGCTGCGTGAAGCGAACATTCTTAATCTTCAATCGGGAGTTATCAGTCAGGGTTTTACGAAGACTGCCAAAAAGGGCAAACTGTTCGCAGCTAGAGAGAGAAACAAACTGTCGCCGTGAATTGGGTGACAAGCGGAAATCGACGGTAGCAACACCACTTTTGGAGTTAACTTGGACACGATATCCCGCTAGATCGAAATCGCCGGAGTCAGCTTGTTTTAAAACTTGTCCCACGGCAGTATCGACGACACGAGTGGCTGGAACAGCTACTTTTTCAGGAACCAGAGTCTGACACTGATTATCGGCTTGATAGATGGTGAGGGTAACTGTATCCTTCGCTTGAGCAATAGAATCACTCGTGTTCGCGGGTTGACGGGTGACAGGCGTTTGCGGCTGGGGTTGAGCTGGTGTTGCAGCAGCTCTTGCAGACAATGTTGTAGAAGGCATATTACCCATTTCTTGGGTTGGTGAGTTTGCCTTGTCACTTTGACGATTGGCGACAGAAGAAGCACAACTACTGAGACTAAGAACGATTAGTCCAGTCATGAGAGGCGCTAAATATTTTTTGAGAGGGTTCATCGCTAAACAATTTGTATAAGAGAGGTTTTGTAGACAGGGACTGGAAGCGAAAACCACAGTCAAAATCTCCAATCCCGGATTGAGAAATGTAACTGTTAGAGGCTAATATTGACTTACTGATGTCTTGACGCGATATCAGTGAAGATTTCTGTGGTTTTTATGGACCGAAGTCCATCAATTGGTAGTAGCAAGCTCCTGAGCGCATAGAGAGCCATGGCTCCCAGCGCGAGGGAGCTAAAGGGGGTTGCATGTTTACTCAGGACAGTTGTCTTGCACTGTCGCACTTGGCTGATTCTTTTCAGTTCAAGTGGGAACGGGGCTTATGCCAATATCCCCCCAACCCTCCTTGAGGAGGAGAATTGGGGCGCTAAAGTGGCTGAAATCCTCGAAATTCAGTAACGGCTACGAAATTTCTAGGCTTACCCGCTTTGGTGGGGAAAATAGTGTTGCGGAACTACCCTAGAAGTTAGGTGATGAGCGCTGGTACTAGCAAAAGAGCGCACTAGAGTTCTTCAGGATGCATCGCACACCTCGCACCGCCGAGGAAGCGAATAGTGCCCAGTAACGGCTTTGTAGAAGCGAGTAGTGCGCCACCGCCTCTATTAAAAGGTGCAGTGTTTTATTCTGGCTATTTCCTGATTCCTCTATCTTTCCACATGAGAGCATCCGTGGTGTAAACGAATGGGGCGAGCGCTGTTTGATTCGCTCACCGAAGATTAGACCAATCAAAACTTTGATGATTGTCCCCCGGAAGTAATTCAGACAACAAAGGGTTCACTCGATGACGTTTGTTTATGTCAAATTAAGGAGGAATTTTGTTACCTGTATTGCTTCTCACTCTTACTCAGATTGACGAAAGATTACAAATTGGTTCTATCGTCCTGATGATGTTAGAAACCTTGTGGTATGTACTATTTAACGGGTTCACGTTAACATCGTTGATGACTGCGGATCTATTTTCAATCAATAGCTTAAAGTAACTAAAAATGTACCGAATGATTGACTGCTTAATTCCTCCATTGCGAACCTTATCTGGACGAGCTGCCTACTGGTAATTATGGCAATTGCCAGCCTTAAATTTTATCGATTCTATGGATCGAAGTCCATTTTCTAACAGTAGTAATCGCCTGAGTGCTGGATGAGCCTTCTCTCCTGCACAAGGGAGAATTAGGAGGTTTTATGCTTACTCAAGATGTTCGCAATACACTCTTTGATGTTGCCGATTTAAACCAGCTCAAATCTGCACTGAATCGCTTGCCGGCGGTAGATGTAGGAGAATTTATTTCCGATTTATCTCCGGAACGCAGAGCGATCGCCTTTCGCATTCTCCAGAAAGATCAAGCGATCAGTGTCTTTGAATATTTACCGCCGGACATTCAAGAAGAACTGATTGGTGCCCTACACGATACCCAGGTTTTTCAGATTGTCGAGGCGATGAGTCCCGATGACCGGGCAGAATTGTTTGATGAATTACCGGCTGGGGTGGTTAAGCGGCTTTTGCAACGACTCAGTGCCACTGAACGTCAGGCAACGGCGATGATTTTAGGCTATGCCGAAGGCACTGCCGGACGTGTGATGACGACGGAATTCGTGCAGTTACGGGGAGGCTTAACGGTTGGAGAAGCTCTCAATAAGATACGTCTGACTGACCACGATAAGGAAACGATTTACTACGCTTACGTCACCGATGACAACCACAAACTCGTTCGAGTTGTATCCCTACGGCAACTGTTATTTTCGCTTCCTAATGCCCTGATCCATGATATTTCCAGCGATCGCCTGATTAAAGCCCGCACCGAAATGCCTCAGGAAGAAGTCGCCCAACTCATGAAGCGCTATGATTTGCTGGCATTGCCTGTGGTTGACCGCGAAGACCGTTTGGTGGGGATTGTGACGATTGATGATGTCGTGGATATCTTGGAGGAAGAAGCAACAGAAGATATTCAAAAACTAGCAGGGGTGAGTGGTGGAGATGAATCGGCCTTGTCCCCTCCCTGGATCACGATTCGCAAGCGCCTACCCTGGCTTGTGGGTGTGATGGGATTGTACATCGGAGCTGCCAGCGTGATCGCACCCTTTCAAAAAGTGATTGCTATGGTGCCTGTGTTAGCCGTCATCATGCCTATTTTTTCCAACACAGGGGGTACCGTGGGCATTCAAGCGTTAACGGTAACGATCCGAGGACTCGGTGTGGGCGAGGTGACTCCCAAAGATACCCTGAAGATTCTACGCAAGGAAATTCTTGCCGGTTTGGGTACCGCCCTCTCCTTAGGTCTAACCATGATTGCCCTCTCTTTAATCTGGGCCGCGCCCCAAGAACGTTGGGTGTCCTTAGTGGCGGGAACGGTCATGGCAATGAATGTCTTTGTGGCTGTGACCCTAGGAACCTTGTTACCCATGGCAATGAAACGACTCAAACTCGATCCGGCACTGATTAGCGGCCCCCTACTCACCACCATGCTAGATGCCGTTGGGTTTATGATTTTCCTCTCACTGATTTCGCTTTCCTTAAATGTTCTGCATTTAAACCCCTAAGCGGCAGTAGGCTATAACTCTTTGTGGAAATCCCACAGGTGAACCGCGATCAAACTCCCTCGATCGCGGTATGTTGGCTAATAGTTAGTTTTAACCCATCTCTATGGCTACTACCGTTTGGACACGCCGCCACGTTCTTGGGTTGGCTGATTTCACGCCCGCAGAATTTGATACAGTCTTGCAAACGGCTGCCAGCTTTCGGGAGGTACTCTCAACGCGAACGAAAAAGGTACCCGCGTTGCAGGGTCATGTGGTTGCCAATCTGTTCTTTGAACCCTCAACGAGAACTCGCAGTAGTTTTGAGTTGGCGGCAAGGCGTCTGTCTGCCGATACGCTAAACTTTGCAGCCAATACTTCTTCCCTAACCAAAGGGGAAACCATTCTGGATACGGCGAAGACCTATCTGGCGATGGGAGCGGATATGATGGTGATTCGCCATCGAGAAGCTGGGGTACCCCATGCGATCGCAGATGAAATGAACCAGTTGGGTGTCCGAGTTAGCATCCTCAACGCAGGTGACGGACAGCACGAACATCCCTCCCAAGGTTTGCTTGACCTGTTTACAATTACCTCTCTAATTGATTTTGAATACCCCCGCTTAGGGCTTTTAGCGGGGAAAAAGATTGTGATTGTCGGGGATATTTTGCACTCACGGGTTGCCCGTTCTAATATCTGGAGTTTGACTTCTAGTAAGGCCGAAGTGCATCTGGCGGGGCCACCGACGCTGCTTCCTAAATTGTTAGGCCAAATCGGAGATTCTTCCCTTCAAAATCGCAAGTTATTTCTGCATTGGGAACTCGAACCCGCCTTAAAAGATGCCGATTTTGTCATGACCTTACGGCTGCAAAAAGAGCGCATGACCTCACATCTGTTGCCGAGTTTACGAGAATACCATCAGCATTTTGGAATTACGCGCGAGCGATTAAAGCTTTGCAAACCCGATGTTAAAATTCTCCACCCAGGCCCCGTCAACCGGGGGGTAGAAATTAGTTCTGACTTGATGGACGACCCAGAGTTTAGTCTGATTTCCCAGCAGGTAACAAGTGGTGTTGCTGTGCGGATGGCATTACTGTACCTGATGGGTAGCGGCAAAAATTAGTTAGGGAGTGTTTCTTCGCTTAACGTTAGATTGAATTAGCTCATTTCTCTAGGAGTCATAGCAAATCCGTATTTATAGAATCCCCAAACTTTTTTAAACAGCATCAATGGCGAGACCGAATTATGGCCCTCAAGCTAAACAGCGCACTAAACGCCTTTTGGAGGCACTCCTGGCTTATGCCAATCACGAATTGGAGGATGCTGAGCGACTCAAGATCCAGAGCAACTGGAATTCAGAAAAACGTCTGATTGTCAAGACAAAAATCAGATTTTTGCAAGAGTTAACAGCCCTAGCGCCACCTGGCGGTAAGTTAAATAGTGAACAAATCAAGGAAGCGCTGCATCGCCTTGAGGATTTTTTGGGGATTTTGGAGGACAATCGGCTCAAGACGCAGGGGGCAGATGACTGGCATTTCACCTTGAAGCTTTGGTATGGACGGCAGGATCAACAAGCCAATTTAAAGCGGTTGGATGTGGAGTGGGAGCGTCGTCGGCTGCAAAAGCCGATTGGTGAAGAACGCGACAACACAAAAGCAGACTTTCGCGAGAGTACACCACCCATCCAAGAGCTAAAATCTAAAATCCAAAATCAAATTGATTGGGGAGAAGCGCCAGAAGTTTCCAGTTTCTATGGACGCACGGAAGAACTTCACCAGTTAGAGCGATGGATTGTGCATGAGCGTTGCAAACTAATCGCCCTATTGGGTATCGGGGGAATTGGTAAAACCACACTGGCGGTGATGTTGGTAGAACAAATTCAGGAGGAGTTTGAGTGCGTCGTCTGGCGCAGTCTCAAGTCAGCACCACCGATTCAAACCCTATTAGAGAGCTTGCTGCAATCCCTCTCCCAGGGCAAAGAAACCCTGTCCTCTGACGATGTTCACCAAGGGATATCTCAGCTCCTTCATCACCTGCGACAGCGCCGTTGTCTCGTGATTTTAGATGAGGTAGAGGTAATTCTGTCGAGTCACGAAGGGCAGAGTTGTCCTCAGTTCGGACAATATCAGGAGAGATATGAGGGTTATGGGGAGTTACTACGGCGAGTTGGTGGCGAACGTCATCAAAGTTGTATCCTGCTAACCAGTCGCGAGAAACCTGGAGAAATTACGGCATTGGAGGGTGAAACCCTGCCCGTCCATTCCCACCTACTGTGGGGTTTACAGGCTAAGGACGCCATCGATATTTTTAGGGAAAAAGGTTTTTCTGGCTCAGAGAATGGGCTAATCCAATTAATTCATCTTTATGGTGGTAATCCTTTAGCTTTGAAAGTGATTATCACCATGATTCAGGAGATTTGCAATGGTAATATCTCCTACTTTTTACAGCAAAATACTTTAGTGTTGAGCGATCGCCTGCGGACACTGCTCAAGCAACAAGTCAACCGTCTTTCGGAGTTGGAAAAAGAGGTAGTGTATTGGTTGGCAATTGAACGCGAACCCATTTCATTGTCTAGATTACGAGCAAATTTGCTGTTACCTCCGTCTCAATCCCGATTACTGGAGGCATTAGCATCTTTGGAGCGGCGCTCTCTCATTGAAAAGGTTACACCTGCGCCCATGGAGAAAATGGCAGAAGGGGGTGAGACATTGTTCACCTTGCAGCCACTGGTGATGAAATATGCGATCGAGGAATTCATTGAACAAGCCGTCAATGAGATTGAGGCTGTACTTGAGACGCACGATATTGAGCCATTCAAGCTTTTGAGAAACCATTCACTCATTAAGCCTAATGCGCCCAGTAATCCAGATGGTAGGGGCGCTCGACCCATCGCTTCTACCCAGATGTTGACACGACTGAGGAATGGTCTACTACAAATGTTTCGATGTGATGATAGCCTGATCGCGGAGGAACTCAGTGAAATTTTACCGTTGCTCAGAGGCAAATCAGCAATAACGGTGGGATATACAGGTCGCAATTTGCTAAAACTGTTCGAGGCTTTAGGGATTGATTCGGACACCTACGATTGGCAAGATATTCCGATGCGGTAAGTTGAACTTTGTACCGAGGTTGTTAAAGTCTGTTCGCTAAAACTCAAAATTCCGAGTTGTTTCCTCACCCAAGCCCGAAAAGGCTTCATTTTTTTCGGATAGACCATAGTTGTTATTCCATGAAAACTTATAATTCAACCTTCAAACTCAAAGATTGTGCTTCTTCTGGTTACTGCACAGATCATTAAATCACATGGGTGGCTCCTCCTTTGCGATCGCTTGGTGCGCCTCGATCCACTGGAGATGTCTCAGCTTCTAGTTGAGGGCTTAAGCTAGATACATTCTGTTGCGCTACAACTGTTTTGAACATCGAAGTCAGCCTAAATTGGGCGGAATGAGTAGTGCTTACAGGCAAGTTCAATCCTGTGGTTAAAATCATGGTGGTCAAAACTGCCAAATACTGCTCGCGCATGAGTGACTCCTGTGTGGTATCAGCCGTAGCTTTGAGCGGGGCTTGAGCTACTGAAATTAGAATATTTGGGGGAAACCACCTCAAGCTATCAGCCGATTACGGAGTCTGGAACTCCCTGAAAATCAAAGATCAGCAGTTGGGGGAACTCCCCAAACTTAGGGGAATCCCCAAACTTTTCACTCGCAAAACCTCACTCCCCAGATCCTCATATGGACTCTCCCTTCCTACAAAGGTTAGGGCACTCAAAAAGCCCCTCCCCGATGCGGGGAGGGGTTTCAAACATTTATGCAAGAGGTCTACTATCGACGCACAGGCTTAGTGAGAACAGGTTTAGGAGCCACCTCTTTAAACTGATTCCCAGGGTTAAGGTGAGAAGACACCTTCGAGGATTTAGAAGATTGAGGTAACTTTGTGAGCTTCATTTCTAATTTGGGAAACTGAGCGGTTAATTGAACTTGCCGCTCAACTTCTTCCTGGAAATTCTGCTTGCGAGAATACTCAACCATCTTGGCTTGAGCCGTCTCATAGCTCGGTGTTTCTTCTGAGATTTGTGATAAATATTTCAAGGCGGTTTTGAAGTCTCTTCGGGATGCCTGTTGATAAGCTTGTTGTAATAACCGTTCTGCCTTAATCTGTTGTTTTTGGGTATATTCCTTGAGCTTCGGTTGAATCTTGCTGCCTGTATCAGTCTCTGGAGGAATTTGTTTGATCAGGGTAATCGCCCCTGTGAAGTCTTTTTGGGCGGCGAGTTGGTAAGCTTGTTTTAATAAATGTTGGGCTTCTGCCTCCACTTCAGGTTTGGCTTGTTCAACCAAAAGGTCAAACTTGTATTGCCAATAGGCAATTTCGGGAGCTTTGCGAGCTTCTTCGAGTACATCTCGCCAGCGTCCCTCCTCCAAGGCTTGTTCCACTACTTTGAATTGAGTCGCTGCCTTGTTCCATTGGGAGCGCCACTCTTGGACAGTAGCCACCGACTCTTGATAAACGGAACTATCAGTCGGAATTGATTTGGCTAAAGTCAGGGCTTCGTCAAAATTCCCGGCTTGATATTCTTGTGTCGCTCTTTCTAAAATATCGAGTGCGGGATTAGACGGAGCCGTATGCAGTAGCGAATAAAGCCCAAACGAGATGGCTAAAGCATTAGAGGTGGCTAGCCCAGCTCCTATTCCGGTCATAATGGGCGGTAGTTTAGGACAGCAGGCGATCGCTATTTCACGCGCATACTCCCATCTTGGGCTAATGTTACTCCCTTCATCCTCTTCTTTTGCCTGTTCACTTGCTGGCTGATGTTGCTCCAGAGAAGATGGGGAAAAATGGCTTTGGGGTAACCGGGAAACACTATGAAAACACAGCGCCAAATCGTCCGCTTCTGCTAAACCGGAAACCGACTCAGAACCTGATGAGTCCGATAACTCCTGAGTTTTTGCTTCTTGCTCCTGACTCTTTGGACTCTCTATCACCAGAGTCTTGAGTATTGCTCGGGCATCTGTGGCAGACTGATAGCGAGACTTGAAGTCATAGCGCACCATGCTGTTGAGCACGCACGCTAGAGCGTCACTGATGGCGGCTTGCTTTTGCCAGTGGATCTGACCACTACTAGGATTGATGGGTAATTGCAGGGGATCTAGCCCTGTGACTGCCTGAATCGCAATCATACCCACGGCATAAAGGTCGCTGCTAGGGCACAGTTGACCACTAAATTGCTCTGCTGGGATGTAGCCTAAGGGAGGAATCGCCACAGGAGCGAGAGCGGGCTGAACTGCAACAATTTGTGGCTGGACTGGACTCTGAGGAATAGAGTGAGCAACGCCAAAGTCAATTAAAACCAGCTTGCCATCACACAGACGTCTGATCAGGTTGCTGGGTTTGATGTCGCCGTGAATGATTCCCTGGCGATGAACAAATTCCAAAAGACCCAAAACGTCCTCTAAGAGTTCAATACACTGAACTTCACTCCAGCGTTTGTTATCATATAGATCAAGAGGCAGTTCTACACTCAGTGCTTCTCCCACAATCAGTTCTCGCACCAAGTAGAATCCCTGTTCGTCTTCAAAGGCATCTAAGAATTGCGGAAGCTGGTCATGGGTACCCAGTTTTCTGATCGCTTCTGCATCGCTAGTGAATCGACGCTTACAAATTTCCCATCGTTTAGGATGGTGACCTTGGGGTTGAAAGAACTTAACCACACATTGAGGCGTACCGCTGAGCCAGGAATCTTCGGCAACATAGGTGTGCCCAAAATCTCCCATACTCAGAACTTGAACAATTTTGTAACGCCCGTTTAGAAACTTTCCCAAAACAGGCTGGTTTGTCTCAGTGTTCAACGGACTTCTCCCTGCCAGAATACCCTTACATTTAGAACATCGATTCAGTCCCCGCTCTGCTCACCGCTTCCTTAACTCCTATCGTGAAACAACCGTTTCGCTTTACTTCTCCCCTATATCGGCAGGAAGAAGACAGGTATCGTGTTGCTCCCCTTGCAACTAACAAATTCCTTCCTGATTCCTCCTCTTCTTAAAACAGAGCAGGAGAAAGTGGGAAGTGAAGCTTGAAGAAAAAGTTGGGGTAAGGCTTTTGATAACTGAACTGGTGTTCTAGATCTCTTTTTTCAGCCCCTTATCACTATTTCCGGAATTACTGGTTAATATTGGATGCGATCGGCTTTACGCGAAGCGCTATCGCGGATTTTTCCATTGGCAGCATTTTTTTCTAAATATTCAATAATCTTTCCCGCCACATCCACCTCAGTCGATTGCTCAATGCCTTCCAGTCCCGGTGAAGAATTCACCTCCATCACCACTGGGCCATGATTGGAGCGCAGCAAATCTACCCCTGCAACTCTCAGTCCCATCGCTTTGGCGGCTCGGGCAGCGGTGCTGCGCTCCTCCGGTGTCAACTTCATGGGTTCAGCTGTTCCGCCTCGGTGCAAGTTCGAGCGAAATTCCCCCGGTGCCCCCTGCCGTTTCATCGACGCAACAACCTTGTTGTCAATCACGAAACAGCGAATATCCATGCCTTCGGCTTCTTTAATAAACTCCTGCACCAGAATATTCGCGTCGAGGTCGCGAAAGGCTTCTATCACCGACTTGGCAGCTTGATGAGTTTCCGCCAACACTACACCAATTCCTTGAGTTCCCTCTAGCAATTTAATTACTAGGGGAGTTCCACCCACAATATCAATTAAGCCATCAATATCTTGGGTTGAATGGGCAAAGCCAGTGACAGGTAAACCAATTCCTTCACGGGAGAGAATCTGGAGACAGCGCAGCTTATCACGAGAACGGGAAATGGCTTGAGATTCGTTAGCCGTGAAGACACCCATCACTTCAAACTGCCGCACCACCGCCGTACCGTAGAATGTCTTTGACGCTCCAATGCGGGGAATAATCGCATCAAAGTTTTCCAACGGTTTTCCTTGATACATCACAGTCGGTTTATGGGAAGTAATGTTCATGTAGCAGCGCAGGTAATCAATCACCCGCATCTCGTGTCCCCGTGCTTCCCCAGCTTCCTTGAGGCGTCGAGTGGAATAAAGCGAAGCATCCTGTGATAATATGGCTATCTTCATAAAGATTTTTCTTCAGCCTGTTGGCGTGTTTTCCTCCCAGTCCGGCTTTGCAGGAAGGACTGACCCGCATCCACCAGAAAGCGCTGACGCACGGCCTGACGCCCCAGCAACATCCGAAAACTCATCTTATCCCGATTGGTTAGAGTCAGTTCAATGGGAAAAGCGAACTCACCGAGTTCGACAAGGGTTTGGATCACAGGTCGTAACTGGGTATAACCACCCGAATTGCGAACCTCTCGCTGGTCTATCAGTTCAGCTTGGGCGAGTACGGTTCGATGAGTGTCCCGTTGATAGGGATGCACTTTGAAGCGAACCCTCATTCTCCCATCCTGTTGGAATGCTTCGAGATCAAAAACATGTAAGGCAGACGAGCGTGCCCCGGTGTCAATTTTCGCTTTGACTTCTGGAATTCCCAGTTCAGGCAACGCCAGTTGTTCCCGCCAGCCGATGACTGGTAACGGTTCTTGGGAGATAGTAACGATTTTTTCCCTGTTTGGCACTGTGATTCCTCGATCGCAATCGCAGTTAGGCTCAACTTAGTCTCTGACAGATCATAAGCGATTCCCTGAATGTTAAGGAATGTAAATCCAATATGTATAGGCAATAGCGTAGTTTTATCTTTTTTTTACATTTGACAACATGAACGAAGTTAGTAGCGATAAACACACAAAAAATTGATGGAGGTGAATACTGTAAAAATACTCCGATGGAATCCAAAACTATTCTCACAGAAACACGTTTACGGTTTCGCTCCCTAAAAAATAGAAGTTTACTCATCAATAGACGAACAGACCTATCTTGAAAGTCAATTTTTAAGATAGGTCTATGAGTCGTAGACTCCCAGCACCAAGCGTTAACTTGCCGAAGCTTTACACAAATGACTTTTTAAGATTCTGGTAATTTATATTGTCCAACAATCCGCTGGGCGTACTCTGGAACATGCTCCTCTAACTTCTCTGGATGATGACGCTTGACATATAAATAGTTGCGAGTAAAGTGGGAATCTATCGAGAAGCGAGCATACTCTAAGCCTTGAGGGCCTATTTTTTCAATCACGACACCCATCAGTTTTGCCGCCCACATCGGTAGAGTCACAGCTTTGTCATAGGCGGGGATACTTTGTTGAACCGCGTTATGTCTGTCTCCCTTAGACATCACAGGCTGCGTTTCTAACTGGTTTTGCACCAAATCCAGCATTTCTTGCCCTGTGTCATTGCGTACCACAATCCACTGCCAACCAAAGGGTGCACCCATGTAACCCACAACTAAATCGGCTAAGGAGTTCACATAGTCAAAACAGCTCATGCAGGAGGGGGCGAACACATCTTTGAGTTGGTTTGTCTTCAGTCCAAAGAAAGGGACGGTTTCAACAGAGCCATCCTCATGCTTGAAGTGAACCCGGAAGTCTTGCATAAACTCGTAATGCACCACTGTTTCTGGAGAACGGCTGGTAGTATCTAAGAATTTTTGCAACCCCGCACGGGTGACGTTATCGACGCAGGGTGTTCCTAAAACGTAGAGCTTTTCTAAACCTAGCTGTTTTTCAACAGCGCGTAATGCTTGAATTTGGCAACCGACGCCAATCACCAGCAATCGCTTCATACCCGATTGCTCAATTTGCTCCAACACGGAAAGGTTGGGCGAAAGGGTTGGTTTATTCACCCGTGCCGCCAGTATTTCTTCGGGAGTTCGAGCAATGATGGGCATGGGTTGAAAGCGGTCTTCTTTGGTGTTTTGCACGCAGACGACACCTTCAACTTTGCCACTATTGAGCATTTCAATGGCAATGGAACTGACAATCCCCGTCCACTGGGCACCGTCAATCGGCTCGGTTTTCCGCGCTGCCATCATGTTCTGGCTGACGCCAAAGTACCAATCATCGGGATTATCGAGATTGCGGCTGCGTCCGTGTGCCTCTTGTTCGAGTTCGGCAATTTGTTGGTTTAAGAAGGCACAAGCTTCCTTGACATAGTGAATGTAATATGTATCGCACAGTCCGCACTCGCTACACAGTTCTTTGGCTGGGCGGCGGCTGGAGGATTTGAGGGCTTTGGCTTTTTTATGCTTGGCAGAATCGGGAGTTGTTGCAGTCATTGAAAGGTCGTCTCTTAAACTCAGGTCAATATAACTGAGGCACTATTGGCATTATCCCGCTTTCAATGCAGCCATTGACCCTAAATTCCTGGAGTTAGACCGCACTGGTGCAGGACATTACCGCCCATAATGTGATTAAAAAGCACTTGTGCGGCTCAATATTAAGTTAGACGGCACTACTTGTAAAGAATATAGTTTCAAAACTTATGAATTGGTCGAAAGAGCAGAATCAGCAAAAACTAAAAGAGCTGTACGGTGTTGAATTCCCCGATGCGCTTTTTGGTGTACATGACTTTATGATTAGTCGCACAGAAAATGATGATAAATCAATGGCATTGAGCGTTATTGGGCTTTACCCAGCTGGACCACTTGAGCTTCTTTTAGAATTTGATGATTTATTAGAGGCCAAGTTTATTGATAATGCGTTACTACATTGTCGATACTATCGAGATGTTCCTGAGTTTTTTACTTGCCTAACTGGTGAGTGTGATGGTGAACATTGGGGAATGCTGCTAGATGAACCAACACGGGGGTTCCGTGGTGTAGCGTCCTACTACAACAATGATGGGGCTGAAATGGCAGTATACGGAAGTCTATTGGATGCTATTGTTTCGAGATGTGATGAACAAATTTCGGGTTGCCAAGAATGGATCTCAGAGAGTGATGATTCTGAAGAAATCGCAGACTATCAAAAACAAATAGGAAATATTCTTCAGTTTCGCTCTGAGTTTGAGAAGTTTTTAGCAAAAAGCTCATTATTGGTTGATGAAGGCAGACCAGAAGGCTTCCATTCTGATACAAGTCTTAGTGTCATAAAACCAGAAGATTTCAAGCCTGATACTCATGGTGAAGCTATAGCAGCTCTCGCTGCGGGAAGATCCCTATGGTACTGGCATGGAGAAGAACACTCATCGAAAGCCTACAACTTGCTGAGAGAAGCTTACCTTACCTTGGAGAGATGCGAACTCATTCGCATACTCCATATTCATTATCAAAATCGCTCAAACGATTGGGTAGATTTACTTGAAAACCATCTGGCACGTATTAGCTCTGGGAATGATACTTTCTAACGGTTGAGCCAGTTACTCAATTCACAGCATATCAAATCAGAACTCACTCTTCTCACCACGAAGAGAATATTCCACTTGTCTACTGACTGGTGTGTAACCACACCTCTTAACTAATTGCCATTCCGTCATAGCCCCCCAGGTGAATTCGCTGGGGGGTTACAAGCTCCTCTTGATTTGCCAATGATAAAATCAAGAAAACTTAAGAGGATCGACTGATGACGGCTACACCGGTTAGACCCTCCAAATTTCTGCCTGAAGGGATCTGCATCCAACGCATCAACAACCTCACTCTCTTCAAATTCACCGATAAGCTGGGTGAACGGATGCAAGAACTCCTTGATAAGAACAAATTAGATACCCTTAGCTCAGACGAAAAGATCGAACTAGAGGCGATCGGCGAACTCGATGACATCTTCAGCTATATCAACGCTGTCATCGCTGCACAGGACAATGCCCATTCCTAAACCCCTCTATGACCAGGTAAGACTTCGTGCTCAATTGCGATCGCAGATGCAGATATTGTAGGGTGAGTTAACGAAGTGCGATCGCAAACCATCCTTCACTCAGCCAGATAAGCTTTAATCGCTCGAATTACCTCATCAGGAGCACTCAAGTGAGGGATGTGTCCTTGTGCTTTGATGTTGACTAGCTGACTGTGGGGAATCTGGGCAGCTAGATATCGACCCACTTCAGGGGGTACAGCCTTGTCGTCGCTCGACTGTATAATCAGCGTCGGTACAGTTAGGCGTGGTAAGTGGGCACGGAAGTCTGACTGAAAAATCGCACGGGCGAGAGCAAGGGCAATATCCGGGCGAACGGCTGCCATCGTACTGGCATACTCACGAGCCAGGCTGGGACGCTCTGGGTTGCCCATCATCAGAGGTGCGAAGAAGCCACAAGCCCAAGCCTCGTAGTTAGCAGACATCGCTGCATATAAAGCATCGAGGTCAGACTGCTCAAAGCCACCGTAGTAGTCTACATCGTTGAGGTAACGGGGCGATGCACCAATAAAAATTAGGCGGCTAAAGCGCTCTGGTTCGATTAGAGATGCGAGTAAACCAACCATGGCGCTGACGGAGTGACCAACCAAGATAGCGTGCGTCAGCTTGAATTCAGCACACAGATCCAGTAAATCCTCTGCATAGCCGTAGAGGCTGCTGTAGCGCGATCGGCTGTAGGCGGTAAAATCAGACTTACCCGCCCCGACATGGTCGAAGAGTACAATGCGATAGTCAGATTCAAAGGCGGCGACAATATGTCGCCAAACCGTCTGATCAGCACCGAAACCGTGAGCAAAAATCAGCGTTTGATTGCCTTGGCCTTGTACGTTTACATGATTGCGTTTAATGATACTCGTTGCCATTGCAGTTGTAGATCGTTTCTTTTTCGGGTACAAAACATGAGATTTCAGCCAAAGTTCAAATTAAATTACAAACAGGCATTCAGGCTGTTCCTGCTGGCTAATGCTCTAGTCTTGGTGATCGGAGTGTTATTGTTCCTACAGTCTCCGGGAGAGGCGGCTGTTAGAGTGACGCGGATTGGCGCAGCAGGAAAAACCGTCTCCCATAAGCTGCAAATGGCTAAAACAGATATCGTCTTTGTAGAATGCAATACTGGCGCTGAGCCAAAACTAGGTTACCTCAGAAACCAGTTAGCGCTTACCTGTCCATAATTCGTAGTGATTGCTGCTCATCATCCACGCCCAACGCTACATTAAAGCTACACAAGATTCCCAGCCCCTGTGTGTCAGACCACCTGTGTACCTAGAAAGTGCCATTTGACCCGTGAGTCATAGCATGTTAGCCAGTAGCGTCAATTACGAAATCACCTGAGATAAGCTACCAGATATGCTGGGTGTACGACGTGCGGGTGTCACGGAGGCGGCTGACACACTTCAACAGGCAGGACTGATTCGCTACACCCGTGGCAAAGTTACCATTCTGAATCGGGAAGAATTGGAAGCCGCCTTGTGTGAGTGTTATGAAATCATCAACGGCGACTACGTTAGGTTGCTAAACACTGAACACAGTTGAACGCTCTTGTCAACTAGAGATGCGATCGCAACCCACCACACCCCCACCTCTTGGCTCTGGGCCGCCTATACCGCTTGCGGTATAGGCGGCCCGGCTGTCAATTACATATCATATAAGAACTGGTTTTTCAGTTGCTGGTAAATAAACACCTTTTGACATTGGGACTAGGCTCTAAATTCTTCTCCTGATGCCGTTAATTGTTTTTTATAACAACGACTCAATGCTAGGAAATTCTTAATACCCGATGTCCGAAGCCTCCCTCCAGGCAGTCAATCGACTGCTAGCCGCTCTGCCAGATGCAGAGTACCAGCGTCTTGTTCCCCATCTAGAGCGCGTCCCGCTCCCTCTCAAGCAAGTCCTTCACAAGAGGGGTGAATCAATCGAATATCTGTATTTCCCCCATCGCGCAATAGTTTCTTTGATTTCCACTCCGGAAGAACGCTCGAAGGTCGAAGTCGGCTTAGTGGGTAATGAGGGGATAGTGGGTATTCCCGCCGCTTTGGGAGACAACATCGCGACCACAACTGCGATAGTGCAGATACCAGACTCTGGCATGAGGATGGAGGCAAGCTTGCTTAAAACCGAGTTTCAGCAGGGTGGTGTACTGCAAAGTCTGCTGCTGCGGTACACGCAAGCGCTGTACGCTCTAGCCTCACAAAACGCGGCTTGCAACCGCCTCCATCACCTCGACGAGAGACTCGTTCGTTGGCTACTGCTCATCTTTGACCGTGTAGGGTCAAACGAGTTGCCCCTGACTCATGAATTTATCTCCGAGATGCTGGGTGTACGACGTGCGGGTGTCACGGAGGCGGCTAACCGCCTTCAACAGGCAGGACTGATTCGCTGCACCCGTGGCAAAATTACCATCCTGAATCGACAGAAATTAGAAGTCGCTTCCTGTTCGTGTTATGGAATCATCAAAGGCGAGTACGCTAGGTTGCTAGACACTGACAACGGTTGAGAGCTGTTGTTAGATAGAGATGCGATTGAGAAGTACATTGCAAGCGTTGAGTTTGGCAACGATGTTCCTTCTACACAAGCGGCCTTAACAAAAGCCGTCGAGAAATCCCCATTAGTGGCAAGGCGGATTATTGAGCGAGTGCGAATACCGCCTTACGCTAAGAGTGGGGATGACAGGCGGGTCAATCGAGGGGGTTCAACACCCCTGAGATTGACAACTTCCTAATGAGTTCTCGCAGCACATCATTTTGATTGCGGTCTGTAATCTGGCAGTACTTTGATAGATGCTCTTTTTCTCTATCGGGTAAACGAATACTAATTTGAGGCATGGTAGCAATTACGTATGAATATGCTACAATTATAGTGGTTGATGACCCGTCCGGCTGTATGGAACAGACAGGCTGATGTCCGTTGTAGAGTTACAACTCTTGCCGCAGAAACATCAGAGTCCGGAGAAAGAACATGACCGCTGGTTCGCACGATTACGCTCTGCGATAAAAAATAAGCCAAGTTGTGTTGTACGAGAAAGAAATAACAACCTGTGGAAGACGGGTTGCTGCCAGGGTAGCGATTTCTCGCTACGGGAGTTAGAGGTCGAGTATCTAAACCTCCAGACGCTTTGTAAGCCCAGACGCTCGTTCCTCGCTAACGCTGCGCTATCATCGGGTTTAGTCCCGAACTTCTTCTTGTAGGAAGTCCCCAACGTGGCAGAGCGGTTGAAACTGGAAGCTGCCTAAGAACTGTACTCAGTTCATTGGCAGTACTTCACCGCTAATGTCCATCGAACAGTAGACAAGAGCAGAGCTTCATTGATGCTACTTTATGGGCATCGGTATAAAGAATGAGCGATCGCATAATTAGGACGTAATTGAAGAAGGCAGAGGGCAGAAGAAGGAAGGCAGAAGGAGGGAGTGTCAGGGGGATTGTAACCCTTGCTCCGAATCCGTCGCCAGAAGCCTTGGGCTATCGGCAGAAGGAAAATCCTTCTGCCTTCTACCCTTTGCCTTCTACCTTTCTTGTTCAACACCCCACACTCAACACGCCAGCGAGGTGTTAATTACACGAACGTTGAACGGCAAGGGCACCTTAACTAACAAGGAGATAGACTACATGGCTCAAACAAAGAACGATTCAAAGGTCGAATCTGAGAATTTTAATGAGCTATCGACAGACACAGCCTTAATCGAGCCGAAACAAGACCGATTGGGATATGCACCCTTCGCCCAACACCTTGCAGAGAGTATTTGCAAAATGAACTTTCCTGAAGGGTTCGTTATTGCCGTTTACGGTGCTTCGGGTTCCGGTAAATCGACACTGTTGAACTTCTTAAGGTACTATCTCAAGCAAAAGCCAGAGAACGAGCAACCCATTATCGTCTCTTTTAATCCCTGGTTATTTTCTGGAGACGAAGACATTACGAAGCGCTTCGTTAACCAATTACAAAGCAGTTTGAGCCAATTGAAATTTGTGCCCAGAGGCTTCAGAGCTAGGGTCGCCAATTTTGTTAAAGCGGCTACGGAAATTCCTCTTCCTTACGCTCAAGCGGGTAAGGCAGTTGTAAGATTATTTGACGATCAACAAAAGGAGACTTCCACCTTAAAAGAAGAACTCGAAGATACGCTGGAAAATCACTCCACGCGAATCGTGGTAACGATTGACGATATTGACCGACTCCCTGCTGAGGATATCAGGGCATTGTTTCACCTGATCACAGCAATTCCAAATTTTACTAACGTCGTCTATTTTCTGGCTTTAGATAAGGAAATTGTCGTCAAAAATCTGGCAGATGCCCAAGGTATACCCGGAGAAACCTACCTCGATCAGATTGTTCAGGCTTCTTTTGAGGTACCTCTTCCCGATAAATCTTCATTGCGTAGGCTGCTTTTTGAAAAACTCAGTGCCGTACTTGCTGACACCCCGAAGCCGCTGTTCGATCAAAGCCACTGGGGTAACGTTTACTTTCAAGGGCTAGACCATTTTATTACCAACCCCCGCGACATTGTTCGCCTGGCCAACATCTTAACCGTCACCTACCCTGCCGTGAAAGGGGAAGTGAATCCAGTGGATTTTATTGCTATTGAGTCACTGCGAGTTTTTCGCCCAATGGTATATGATCTAATCCGCAAAAATCAAAAGTTTTTTGCCGGCCCGGCGAAGGCGAAAGGGTTTCTATTTCCTACAGTGGACGAACTCAAAGCTTTTCACAATTCGTGGATTTCTCAGCTACAAAATGAGGATAAAGAACCGATAAAGCGTCTACTATTACGCCTCTTTCCTAAGTTAGAAGCCGTTTATCACGATACTTACTGCGATGAAAAAAACGAGTCAAGATGGCGCAAGCACCTGCGTGTTTGTAGCTTAGATATATTTCCCAACTATTTTCGTCTGACGTTAACAGAAGATGAATTCTCTGATACTGAGGCGAAAGCTCTCCTTGCTTTGACAAACGATGCAAAGGCATTTGGGGAAAATCTTATAGAACTTGCCAATCAAAAACGCAAAGATGGCACGACCCAAGCTCGGGTATCTCTTGAACGGCTTGAGGATTATACTGAACAAGAGATTCCTGGGAATAATATTCCCTCAATTGTGCAAGGCTTGTTTGATGTGGGCGATCATCTTTTGCGTCCCGAAGATGAACCGCAGGGAATGTTTGATTTTAGTAATGACATTAGAATTGGGCGCATCATCTCACAGCTATTGCGTAGGCTGGACGAACAAGCACGGTTTGAAATGTTGAAAGAGGCGATGTCAAACGGTAACGCCTTATCGATAATTGTTCGCGAAGTAGTAACCTTGGGTCAGGAACAAGGTAAGTATGAAGCCGATGAATCTATCCCAGAAGAGGAATGGCTAATCGGTGAACAACACCTTAAAAAACTTGAAGAAGTCGCGTTGAAGCGGCTACGAGATGCTGCACAGCAAAACTCTCTACTGCAAGTTCCAAAGTTACCTGAAAAATTATACTATTGGCAAAGTTGGGCAGGAGAAGAGGAAGTCAAGCAATGGGTTGAGAAGATTATTGAAAACGACGAGGGGTTAGTTAATTTATTGGAGAAGTTCCTGCAAAAAGATATTAGCGAGTATGGGTCGGATGAGATTGAAAAAACAGGCTACAGGCTTGACCCTAAGTGGCTCGCACCCTACCTCGAACCCTCCTCGATCGCTGACCGAATTAGCCGCCTCGATGAAACGAGTGAGTTAACAGAAGATCGCAAAGCTGCGATCGCGCAATTTATCCAAGAATATGAAATACAGCAGCAGGAACAAGACCCGGATTAGGCAAGGATTTAGGAGCAAACTTATTCCTTTGCTTCAATCAGCTCTGTTGGCTGCGTGACTGGGAATAGGACTTGCATGAGCTGACGCACGCCTACAGAACGCTGCTCGTGTAAAAAAACTAAGGGCAGCAGGGCAAGAAGCCGCCTTTATCAGCCTGTTCCAGCTAACGATAGAGTTAAGGGAGACTTTAAGAACCTGACGATACCGAGTGCTTCCGACTGGCTGGATAAGAACCCACTACTTAAGTGGGGCGTGATCGGTCGCATAGCTGCGTTAGCATGGCTGCTTGCACAAGCATTCAACAACCAGGGGCGAATTTAGGATGGAACTTTGGGCAGAACCACTACGGCTGTCACTGGAGATTGCTAGTAGAGCGGTAGTCGGCTACGCTTCGGCAGTGAGCGAGGCGACCAATCTCTACTGGGATATTTATGAAAAAACGTTTGGCAGCGTTCTGCAAAGCCCAAGCTTGGGGTACACCCGTGAATTCAACAACAAATTGTTTAAGAGCTTTGATGCCTGGATAAACTTCTCTAAGGCAAGCGTTGACTATCAGCTTGTGCTGGTCGAGGTTTGGTTAAAAGCCTTTGAGGAGCTGACGCGGGAGTTAGCCTCCTCAAAGGAAAAGGACGACACGGTTCAGAACTGGCAGCAGTTTCTGCAAGTCTGGAGTAGCGTATTTGATCGAGTCTTCGCACAGACGTTCCGTTCCGAAGATGCCCTTGAGATCCAAGGGAAGTTCTTGAACTCAGCCATGACTTACAGGTTGCACCAGCAACAGCTAATGGAAGTCTTTCTGAAGATGAATGACTTACCGAGCAGGAGCGAAGTAGACGAGATTCACCGCAGCATTTACGAGCTGCGTAAGGAAATTAAAAGCCTGAAAAAATCTTTAGCACAATCCCAGACTAAAAAGGACTAGCATTAATGCAACTGAAACCAATCAATCAGCAGGTCGTTGCCGTCGTTGGAGCCTCCAGCGGCATTGGGCGCGAGACAGCTCTCCAATTCGCAAAACGAGGGGCAAAGGTGGTTGTCTCTGGTCGCAGTGAGTCAAAGTTAGCCTCGTTGGTGGATGAGATTCGTAGCTTTGGCGGTGAGGTAACGCCTATAGTCATCGATGATGTAGCGGTATTCGAGCAAGTCAAAGCGATCGCAGACCGTACCGTAGAAGTGTATGGACGACTCGATACCTGGGTGCATGTTCCTGCTACCGCCGTCTTTGCCACGTTCGATAATAAAACACCCCAAGAGTTTCAGCGCGTCGTTGATGTCACCTTGATGGGGCAGGTATACGGTGCGATGGCAGCGCTACCCCATCTCAAGCGTGAGGGACGGGGGGCACTGATTCACCTTTCTTCAATGGAGGGTGTGCGAAGTCTCCCCTACCAGAGCGCATACTCCGCAGCCAAGCACGGGATAGAGGGCTTTGTCGAAGCGATGCGCCTCGAACTGCAACATGAGAAAATCCCCATCAGCGTGACGAGTATCAAGCCAGCCGTGATCGACACACCCTTTTGGGACAATGCTCGCACGAAGTTAGGCGTGAAGCCGTCAGGAATACCTCCCTATTACTCACCTAGCTTGGTAGCTGACGCAATTCTCTATACTGCCGAACACCCAACTCGTGACTTCTTCGTTGGGGATGCCGCTAGGCTGCTAGATTTCCTTCAGCGGCTTTCGCCCGAACTGGTAGATTCCTTGCTGTTGCTCGTCGGCTTCCCGTTACAGCACAGCAATGTGCCGAAGTCTGAAGATGCGCCAAATAATCTTTACGAGCCGGTCCCGGAACACCACACAATTGAGGGAAGCCTTAGCGATGTGCTAGAGATACCGAGCATTAGCGACTGGCTGGATAAGAATCCGGCGCTCAAGTGGGGTGCGCTCACGGGTGTGGCAGCCTTAGCCTTCCTGGCAACTCAAGCCTTCAACAACGAGGGATGAATTTAGGTTGAACTGGGCAACGCCCGTACATCTGTGAGCCAAATAGTTGCTAATTCTCAAAGCGCGTTACAAAGAAAGGCAGAGGGGCGAGGGCAGAAGGCATTTGTGTTAGGAGTATCAATAAAAACTTTAGTTGTGGGTATAAAGCCCACTAAAAAAGAAGATGTATTTCGAGACGCTCCGCGCAAGAAATACGGCGTCCTCCCTCGATTCCCCATTCCCCATTCCCGACTCCCATTTGTTGTGCATTTTTAATGCACGACAGCTTATCAGGTAGTGCTGCAAAGCCTTGGCAGAATCTCAGACGAACGGTTGAAGTATGAATTATGAAAAATTCGATGACGTGGAAGTACCTATTTCTGAGCAAGGCTGTAATAAATTGGGCTGAATTTGTCGGGTTACTGTTTGGCGACCAATGGATTCGCGAGTTGCTTAATCTGAAACCTCTCATCAATCCTGAGTATCTACACATGTTTATTGTGTTGATATTCATTTTCGGGATTGGCTATTGGTGGGTTGGTAACGACCTTTCTAGTAATCGCGATCTCGTGAAACTTGGCATTTGCGCCCAATCCTTGGTTTTCCCCGTGCTGGTTTATCACACCGCGATCGGCAATCTCCACCCACTTTATTTGATTCCGGGCGTCATTGACCAAGTCTATTCGATTCTCTTCGGTCTGTTTCTCTACTCCTACAATGAGACTAAACCAGCTCTGGAATGACTATTCGCAATGACTTCAGCATACCGATTTAGCAACTCAGAGCTAACCCAAAAACTAGTCAAGGGCGTCGAGAGCTTAAGTCGCCTGCGCGAGGAGGATATTCAGATCGGGGCGACTCCTAAAGAAGAGGTGTACCGGGAGGACAAGGTGGTGCTGTACCGCTTCACGCCAAAGGTGGAGCCTTCGCTGAACATTCCTATCCTCATCGTTTATGCCCTGGTTAACCGTCCCTACATTGTCGATTTACAGGAGGGGCGATCGCTTGTTGCCAATTTGCTTAACCTTGGCATGGATGTTTACCTGATCGACTGGGGTTATCCGACTAAAATCATCAGTAGTTATGTCTTCATGGAACTTACTCAACCCTATTTCACAGGTTACATGACTAGTAAAAACTCATTTATTTAGACAGGGTACAAGGCTTGCTAGGCATGATTAGAAGCCACTTCTTTCACAAATACCATTTGCAACCAATTCTTAAAAATATAGTTTTTATTCATTGCACATTATAATTAGTTATCGACTTATTGTTAACATTGCTGACAGAGCAATTAGTATCCAATCAGACAATCACAGGAGAAACACGATGGATTGGAATAGTAACTTTGAGCAGTACTTAAGACAGTTAAGCGAGTTACAGAGAGGGATTTTCACTAGCTGGACATCCATGATGCCGAATCTGCAAAGTTCCAACACGCCCAACTTCCGCGATTCTGTCGATAACACTCTGAGATTTCAGGAACAGATGGTGACGAGTTCTTTGGAATTCCAAGCTCTATTGAGTCGTCTGTCAATCGAAGCCCAGAAGCAATTTTGGGAGAGCTATTTCAATATGTTACGGAAGCCGTAAATCAAAACAGCTAAATGAGCCGTAGAGTTACATCGGTTCACCTATAGAGTGTTTCAAAATTATTAGGAAATTATCAACTTTACAAACATTTCCTAAGGACTAATAAAGCCCCCAAGATCATATTTTGGGGAGCTTTTTAAATTTTAAATATGAAACAATTCTCCCAAGCTAGAAGTTTCTCAGTAGTTTTTCCATGAGAAGTCTCAATTAATTCTGCTTATCAAAAGTTAACATAGCCTATGAAGGCTAATCGTCTACCTCTAAAAAGGATATAGTGTTAAGCCAAGTTGTACTCGCAACTACAAACTAAGCCAGCTTGTAGTCGTGCATACAAAAACCTCAAATACTGCACTTTAGAAGTAGTTCCTGCGTGACTCGATGCTCAGTCCACTACACCTCAACCCAATACTTAGCCAGCAGACAAAGCCGTGAATCCTCTTTTAGCTAGAACGCTAATCTCCATCTGAATATCAATTACGAATTACGTAGCTTGCTAACGCGAGAGCAAGTACTACGAACTACGAATTGTTAATTCCCCATCCGAAGACTGACCTGATAAGCTTACAAGTGGACAGCTATTCTCAGTTTCTATTAATAGTTTCAAACTAGTGGCTGGTGCTTGAAGGGTTACGGCTTGCCGCCTGAATGTTGGGAACAGGACTCGCATGAGCTGACCCAGAGCCACAGAGCGCTGCTCGTGCACAAAAACTAAGGGCAGCAGGGCAAACAGCCGCAGGACGGCTGAGAGAGCAAACACTGTGGGCAAGCCACCAAAATTAGTCACCGTCGCAACATAGCCACCCACGGTGATTCCGATTGCGCCAGTGATACCAGGAACTGCCGCCGCGATCGCAAAATAAATCGACTGATTGCGTAGCGGTGTCACTGCCATCATCAGATTGCCACTGCACAGGTCTATCGCTGCCCAAGTCGCACCGCCCACGATATGCAACAAGGGGAACCACACCCAAAGGAAAATGGGAGCGGTTCCAGTTTCTAACCAAAGTAGAGGCGTCAACCCTACCAAGATGCCCACAGTTATCATCAGTGGGCGATTGCCAATCCGGTCAGCCAGTCTGCCCCAGAACATCAGCATCAGCAAGTTAGCACCCGCTCCTAAGCTGCCATAGATCGTGACCACGCTCACATCTAAGTTCAGGTCACCCAGCAAATAAAGGTTAAAGAAGGGAGCGCTGATGTTAACTGCAAAGCTCCACAAGCCTGAGTAAAGCAGAAACCTCAAAAAATTGGCATCCTTGAGGAAGCTAAACACTGTCCCCACGGATGTCCCTGGGTCTGTATCCGAATCGGCGGCGTGTACTAGCGTTGGGTTGAAATCTTTCATCAAGAAGTGAAAGCCCAGACTGATTATCCCCAGCACAATTCCCAGAACTAACACCGCACCGAAGCCAGAGAGCGAGCCACCAGGCCACTTCGATACCGCTAGACCCAGCAGCGGCACACCGATGAGATTTGTCAAGTTCACCACACTATTGCGAAAGCCAAAATAGCGCCCCCGCAATCGGGAGGGTACTAACACAGCCATCCAGCTGAAAAAGGAAGCACGACCCAAGGCTTCCAGGATATTAGTCACCCAGATAATGAAGAGTGTCAACAGCACCAGCTGGTGCGGCTGGATACGAGACGTGCTGACCAACCAAATCCCTGGCACAATCAGCAACCATAGCAGCCGCGACGTGCCGAAAATCAATATGGAATACCAATTGCGGCTCTGGATGCGGTCTCCCAGATAGGCTCCCAGTGGTTGCAGCAGATTTGTCAGCTGGGGAATAGACGCCAACATGCCAATTTCCACTGCACTGGCACCGAGATCCAGCAAGAAATTACTGAGCAAGGCACCGCCAATGATACTGCAAAAGACCGTAGCGAAGGCACCTTCGGTCGTTAATGCCTTGAGGCTTGTCCGAATTTCTCGCTTGGAAATTTTGAGAGGCGGTTTTGCAGGAAGTACCGTCCCGGATAATGCCTTATCCTCTTGTTTGACTTTTAGTAGTAAATCTTTCTCGGTTTGTTGAAAATCTTCAACTACTCCTGCCCCGTTTAGTAATCCTATGGATAGGGGATTCATGGGTATATTTCTGTAACATACGCTACATTATACCAATAATGGCAGAGTTTGTTTCTCTTTGTTTCTTGCAACATCCTCACTAGGATAGATTTCTGCAAGAGGTCTAATGAAGTACGAACACGAATCCCTCCCCGTTCAGGGGAGGGATCGTCAATTCCCTATATCAAGAGTGAGCGGATGAGCTGGCAGGTGGAGATTTGTGCTCAGATTCGATTAAGGGTAAGGGTTTCAAACTGGTGCGTCCGGCTTGAATGGCCCCGGCTTGGCGCTTGAGTGTGGGGATAATGACTTTCATGAGCTGACGCACACGCACAGAACGCCGCTCGTGTACAAAAACTAAGGGCAGCAGGGCAAGCAGCCGCAGGACGGCTGAGAGAGCAAACGCCGTTGGCAAGCCACCAAAATTAGTCAGAGTCGCGACATAGCCACCAGCAGCGATTCCCATTGCGCCAGTGATACCAGGAACCGCCGCCGCGATCGCAAAGTAAATCGACTGATTGCGTAGCGGTGTCACTGCCATCATCAGATTGCCGCTGCACAGGTCAATTGCCGCCCACGTCGCACCACCCAGGATGTGCAACAAGGGGAACCAGGCCCAAAGGAAAATGGGAGCGGTTCCAGCTTCTAACCAAAGTAGAGGCGTCAACCCTACCAAGATGCCCACAGTTATCATCAGTGGGCGATTGCCAATCCGGTCAGCCAGTTTGCCCCAGAAAATCAGCATCAGCAAGTTAGCACCCGCTCCTAAGCTGTTATAGAGCGTGACCACGCTCACATCTAAGTTCAGGTCACCCAGCAAGTAGAGGTTAAAGAAGGGAGCGCTGACGTTAACCGCAAAGCTCCAGAAGGCGGAGTAAAGCAGAAACCTCAAAAAATTGCCATCTTTGAGGAAGCCAAAAACTCTCCCCCAGGGCGACGCGTGGCCTGTCTCCTCATCGGCGGCATGTACTAGCTTTGGGTTGACATCACTCATCCAGAACTGAAAGACCAGACTGAGTGTGGCAAACACAACTCCCACAACCAAGACCACACCGAATCCAGACAGCGAGCCACCGGGCCACTTCGATACCGCTAGACCCATCAGCGGCACACCGATGAGATTGGTCAAGGTCACCACACTATTGCGAAAGCCAAAATACCGTCCCCGCAATCGTTCCGGTACTAACACAGCTATCCAGCTGAGAAAGGAAGCACGACCCAAAGCTTCCATCACATTACTCAGGCAGATAATGGCCAATGTCAACAGCACCAACTGGCGCGGCTGGATACGAGATGTACTCACCAACCAAATCCCCGGCACAATCAGCAACCACGGCAGCCGTGATGAGCCGAAAATCAACAGGGAATACCAGTGGCGGCTCTTGATGTGGTCTCCCAAAAAGGCTCCCACCGGTTGCAGCAGATTGGTCAACTGGGGAATAGAGGCGAGCAGACCAATTTCTACGGTACTGGCACCGAGATCCAGCAAGAAATTACTCAGCAGTGCGCCGCCAATGATACTGTAAAAGACCGTAGCGAAGCCACCTTCGGTCGTTAATGCCCTCAGGCTTGTGCGAATTTCCCGCTTAGAAATTTTAAAAGGCGGAGTTGGAGTTGCAGGAAGTTGCGTGTGTATTAATGCCGTATCCTCTGGGATTTCCTGAATGGACACAGGAATCGTTTTTAGTAAAATTTCATCTTCTTGTTGCCCTAACATAGCGTCTAGCAATATTTAAAGAGTTAACGGGAACTTAATCGTTACTTGAATCACAGCGCCTTTCCCAAGACAAATCTCCGGAAAAATGCTTAATTGAAATCCTGTCCTGGTCACTCTTTTCCTAGCGGTTAATTGCTCAAGAATAGAGTTTTATTACCTTAACCAACGGGTGGAGCAAATCCGCCAAAAAATTGATTTTATCCGCAATCTTTAATGATTTTTTTTAGACTTCAAGTCATTCATCTTCTAGCTTAGGTTAAGCTACTATAATCTCCCCGACATCCTTCTGTAGAATTATTGTTTTCATGAATCTATTGGGAGTTTTAACCCCGAAGGTTGGCTTGAATTGTTTTCGAGTGAATCCTGAGAGGTCATTTCTCACGGGGGCTTTTTTGGTCAACCCTAGGACTAGGGATTTTTATCCAGAAACGATGACCTAATTCCTCTGATCTGGACGGCACACTCCGTGAAACACTCAAGGGACAGCGACACTTCCAACATCTCCAAGGTCAACGCCTTATTGTCAGGTCAGTGCCCAGATGGCCATTCGTGCCGACAAAGTTGATTGGATAATGGTCGGCCTCACCAACCCATGCGGTGTTGACGCAGGTCATAAACCCATGAATCTACAATAATAATATTATTCACTTTATTGTAGGTGTTCTCTCCTCAGGCAGGACTGGCTCTATCACTAATTTTAGAGATAATATCGAATGGGAATCAGCGCACAAGGTATGTCCAAGCACAATCAGTCTTAATATTTGCTGTTGCTTCGATCAACAAGCAAGACTTGCCGCTCTAGCAATTTGTGATTTTGACTCGACAACCTATCGCAATCCTCTACACCCCCACCTCTTAGCTCTGTGCCGCCTATACCGCAAGCGGTATAGGCGGCACAGTCTGTGAATTCTCTACAATATAGTAGCCAGGTTTTAACTTACTGGTGATCAAACACCTTTTGACATTCGGACTAGGGTCTAAATTCTTCTCCTGATGCCGTCAGTTGTTTTTTTGCAACGACTTAACCCTAGAAGATTCCTAATACCGCATGTCCTTTTCCTCGCCCCAAGCCGTCAATGAACTGCTAGCGGCTCTGCCAGAGGCTGAGTACCAACGTCTTATTCCTGATCTGGAGTACGTCTCGCTCCTTTTTAAGCAAGTTCTTTACGAGGTTGGTGAACCTATTGAATACGTCTATTTCCCCCATGGGGGAATCGTTTCTATGCTCTCCACTATGGAAGATGGCTCTCAGGTCGAAGTCGGCTTAGTGGGGAATGACGGAGTTGTAGGTATCCCCGCCGCTTTGGGAGACAACATCGCCACCGCAACCGCGGTGGTGCAGGTACCAGGTTCTGCCATGAGGATGAAGGTAAGCTTGCTAAAAACCGAGTTTGGGCGGAGTGGTGTACTGCAAAGTCTGCTGCTGCGGTATATACAAGCGCTATTCGCCTTAGTCACGCAAAACGCTGCCTGCAATCGCCTCCATTATCTGGAGGCCAGACTTGCACGTTGGCTACTGCTCGTCTGTGACCGTGTCGAGTCAAACGAGTTGCCCCTGACTCATGAATTTATCGCCCAGATGCTGGGTGTACGACGTGCGGGTGTCACGGAGGCGGCTAACAGCCTTCAACAGGCAGGACTGATTCACTACAAACGTGGCAAAATTACCATCCTGAATCGCAAGGAATTGGAAGCCGCCTCGTGTGAGTGTTATGAAATCATCAAGGGCGAGTACGCTCGGTTGCTAAGCATTAAACACCGTTGAACGCTCTTGTCAACTAGAGATGCGATCGCATTGGGGACAACTGCCAATGGGAAAACAACGAATGTATTGTAGGTGCCTTCTGCCTTTCTTTGTCACTCCAAAGCTGGTTTAATCCGAGCGTAGGAGTAGAGAAATACACTGAAGAGAATCGCAAAAATCAGGTCAATGACACCTGGAATTAGATAAAGTGGGTGAACATTGCCTACCAAAGTTTGATAAGCCAGCACAACGAAGACGGAACATTGTGCGTAAATTCCAAGTTTTACAATTTCATGATTGCGGGAAATGTCCTGACTGACCCACCAATAGCCAATTCCGATCACAAATACCAACACGAGAAACAGTTGTAAATACTCAGGATTGGTGAGGGGTTTCTCACCAATCAACTCGCGAATCCATCGGTCGGCAAATAGCAAAGCCAGAGATTCGATCCAATTGATCGCAGCTTTGAGTTGAAATATGTACTTCCAGGTCGTCGGATTATCCATAGTTGCACAAAGTCCAAGAATGCTTTTTGTGGGAAAGTTCACTTGAGGGTTAGAAGGGTCAAACTATATCTAAGGAAAACTTAGATATTCACTTCATCTTTGATTAGGATTAGCTTGATATTACGCATTGGCAGCAGCTATCTGGTCTTGTAGCTGGCTTTTAACTGTTTTGAACTCGGTAGCCATTTGCTGCTGCTGCTCGTGGCTGAAGTTGTCCCTGATTAGGGTGAATATATCTTTTTCTTCTTGATTGATGTGATTTCGCGTCGCCGTTCTTAACTGCTCAACTTTTGCTTTAAACTCAGATGAAGCAGGCTCTAGAGGCTTAATTTCATCTAACATCTCCATTACTTCGTCAGTTTGCTGGTATATTTCCTGCGTGTGTTCGTAATATGGAGGAATTGCCGGGTAGAGAACTTGTTCTTCGGCTGTACCATGCACTTTTAAATCTTTGTAGAGCTGTCCAAAATACTCTGAAATTTTTTGAGGATCGTTAGTACCTAAAATTTCCGCGAATAAGGTATCGGCTTTCGTATGATCCATGCGGAGGAGGTCGCGGATACTCATCTCATCATCAGTACGGGTTATCAGACTACCCGCTACGCCTGATAAGGCGGCGGCAGCATCTTGAACCCGTCCCCACAATCCTTGGTCTGGTTCTTGTCCTGTCAGTTCGCGAACGCCCAGCATCTCTAGAACTCCTTTGAGTTGCTCTTGATGAGCGCGGTTTTCAAAGTTAACTGCATTTAAAGGAGCGATAGCAGCTTCAATATCAGCACCAATTACTTGGGCTGCCTTATGGATTAGCAGCCCAGTCATCGTCTGCTTGTGCTTGAGCAATTCATGCTGAGCTACTTTTTCAAACAAACTCAGTTCAGAACCTTCCATTAGTTTCTCAACTTCCTCAACCAGCTTTTGAGTTGTTTGCTTAAGCTCACTCTGGACACCGTACTGAACGATCGCACTATCGAGAACACCCAGGTTTTTGCGATCGCATTCGAGCATATCCTGTAGCGAAGAGCGAATATTATCATCAGTGCAATCCTGAATGAATTTCTCCTCGTTGTTAATCAGCAAATTTTGTACTGCTTTCATATCTGCCAGTTTTGTGGCAATTGCAAGACGCTTGGTGTCATCAAGAGTCGATACCATTTTCATTCCTCCTTATACCGCTAAGGGTGCATGTTCAAGACAGACTTTGCCGTAGATGTGAGGGAATTCGCCGCATCGGCTAATCTCTGTCGCACGGGATGCTGCGTCTGTACAATAATTCCAAGGTCGAAAGTTTGCATCGACTCGGACTGGACGATACTGTTAATGCTTTTTCTACATTCAACGACAGTTTTGAAATTACAGCTTCATCCCTAGAGCCTGCCTTATTCTGCCCGCAGGCATAGTTTTGAGTTAAGCCAGTTTGTTACTATCAGCACAACTTAGATTTTACTATTCAATTAATTAATGGTTTCGACGAAAGAAACTATTTTTAAAACAATCCCAAAAGTTTTCATCTCCTCAACTTCACTCAAAAGTACATGTCATTAGCTAGAGAAGAATAAATTAATCGCTGTTTAAAATATTGAATAAAACAGGGAATTCGATCGAGAAACCATGAGCTTATTACTAATAGACATGGATGGCACGCTCCGCGAACCACTCAGCGGACAGCAATATTTCCAACATCCCCAAGATCAACGCATTATTGAAGGTGCCGAGATTGCCCTTCGCGCCTACAAAGACGATTGGATTATTGTTGGCATCACCAACCAAGGCGGAGTTGCCGCAGGTCATAAGTCTATGCAAGGGTGCATCCAGGAACAGCAATACACCCTTGAGTTATTTCCAGAGTTGAGAGAAATCTACTTCTGCCCTGACTTTGAGGGCAAAAAATGTTTCCGCGTCACTCGTCACAATGTTCATAACCACAGCCAAACCAAGTGGTCTGGGCAGTACCGTAAACCGCGATCGGGTATGTTGCAACTCGCAATGATCAGACACAAACATACTCCGCAAAATTCGCTGTTTGTAGGCGATCGCCCCGAAGATGAACAAGCTGCCCAACGAGTAGGTGTATCCTTTCAGTGGGCCGGGGACTGGATCGGGCAACATCAAGAAGCGATCGCTCCCAATCTTACAGAAGTACAGTAACCAGAGAGGATAGTCATGGAACGAGAGATTACAGATAACAACGGCATTACCTGGACATGTGTTCAAGCCTATTCTGGGCTTGGCAACAACGCAGAAAACCAGGAGGCGGCTCAAGTTAAAGGAAATGAGGATAGCTACTGGGTTGTTTGTACCCCCAGTGGTGGCGCAAAGTCGGTGCGGCTCAAGCTTCAGGGCGAATGGGAAAAATCCTACTCTGATGAGATGTTGTTGAATGAAATTCAAGCACAGCAGTAATACCAGTTCACCTCATTTCTAATGCCTCTGTAAACCTGTTAAACAATTACTGCTGTATTCACCTCTCCCCTTCCACTTTCCCTGGCTTCACAACCTGTTACCATAAGCCACAACGGCGGTGAGATACTTACCGCAAGCAAGAGGTTCAAGGCTTTGGCTTCAACCGCTATTAAGCCTATTCAAGCTTAAACTCTTACTAGACAATCTTTGGTTCTTAACGCTATCTCGATTATCCTTGTCACCTCGTCTTAGTGACAAGACAAGCTATTATTAAGTCCGTTTGTAAATACGAATACAGTCGCTTTTACTTTCCGTTCCTACCTGAGAAAGGCGTTGCAAAAAGCACTAGTTGTTAATCTTGTTGGATAGATACAAAACCCATCGTTATATAACTTTTAATATCTCGATTGCGCTTTGTTCAGATCAGCTCGCTTTAGGGAAAAGGCAAACAAGCCACCACTTTTCATCTGAAGCTTTGCGTGAACAGCTACCGCCACGCGAAAGAGATTTTTTGAAGTTCTTAACCACCTGAAGAAGCCAATTTGGATACCTGATCTAGCGACTTATGAATATCAAAAAAAACGCCTCTAGGTTATAGCCGATGATCTGAAAGCTGATCAACCTACAGTTATTTATTTTCATCTTTTCAGGTCGGGCTTGCGCTCGCCGTTTCTTGCCTTTCGGCATAGCCCCACCACGAAAGAACTTTTCTGTTTCACCTTACAAGGAACGCTCAATATGAGTCATCGAGAACAGTTTGCTGATCCAGTGCAAGATGTCATGTGCTCTCATTGGTGCCCGGAGAAAAATTCGCTTTTTACAACAGAAGAAGCGAGGGTCTGATGCTGAGGCAGAAGGCCGACATCCGTCCACGATTAACGCGAAGGCACCTACTAGGAATCTTTTTCGCAAGTATTACTGGGGCGGTGGGAGCGGCCTGTACCACCGAATCTATGGAGAAAAATATATCCATGAAAACAGACAAACGAAAGAATCAGGATAGACAGACATCTATGAACGGACGTCTGCTGGCGCGACCAACGCAGCCGACGGGTACAGCACCAGTCGGTTTGCAACCCTTGGGACTTTCCACCAAGCGCGACGGGCTCCTCTACGTACCCAAAAACTACCAAGCTTCCCGACCCGCACCACTGGTGGTGATGCTGCACGGCGCAGGCGGCGACGCACGCGGCGGTCTGACTCCGTTCCAAAATCTTGCCGATGCGGCTGGACTCATCTTGCTGGCACCTGCTTCACACCGACAGACGTGGGATGTACTGTATGGTGAGTACGGTTCCGATATCACCTTGCTCGACCAGGCACTGGCGCAGACGTTCAGCCGTTACGCTGTGGACTCCAATCACATTGCGATCGAGGGCTTCTCGGACGGGGCTTCCTATGCTCTAAGTGTCGGCATCACCAACGGCGACTTGTTCACCCATGTCATAGCGTTCTCGCCGGGGTTTATGGCACCAGCTTCACAGGTTGGCACACCGCGCATGTTCATTTCGCACGGCACGCGAGACTCGGTTTTACCGATCGACGTTTGCAGCCGTAAGATAGTGCCGCAGGTGCAGCGTGCTGGCTACGATGTGCTTTATCGGGAATTCGACGGCCCCCACACGATTCCCCCTGCGATCGCAGACTCCGCACTGGACTGGTTCACTGCGTAGCGGCAATGAGTCGTGGTGATATACCGTGACACAACACAAGAGATCACTTTTGCTGTGGGGTTCGCAACAAGTCGAACAATAATCAGAACGAGCCGAACGATTAGCGGCACAACTCAGGGCAGCCGGAATTGAACCACAGAGTTAAGGTTCTACTCAGGTATCGGTAAGGCGTAAAATCCTATGTGATTGGCAACTGGACGTTCACGCATGGGTAGCTTGGTATGAGCGGGAGCATTTAACACGGTTGCTCCTGCTGAAGTGGCTGCGACTAAGGTGGTTGAACCGCCACCATCTAGATTTAAGGCTGAATCCGCGCCTAAATCCACAATAATTTTGGTCAGCTCTGCTAGCGTTGCTCCTTCGCTATAAAGCGGATGCTTGCCATCGATCGCAATCAGCCAAAGTTTCTCACCTGCTTTGTCCATCGCCACGGCAACACGCGGGTAGGGTCTGTTTCTGTCATTTGCTTTTACACTTAAGCCTACAGGATTGCCACCCTCAACTAGGAGCTGATTCCCTGTCACAGCCTGAACTGTACCTTTAGGGCAGGCTTTACCCTTGGAGAGTTGAACGCGATTGCGTCCTTGGCTCGTGATCAAGCACAATACGGGCAAGTCTGACTCATGGGAGGAGTAACTCGCGCCATTTGAGATGGCTTGTCCGACTACATTAGCGCGATCGCCACTACGGGGATAGTAGTCCCACGGCGTTACTTCACGAAAGGGAAAGAAGAAGCTGGCATTGATTGCTAATTGCAGCTTGAACTCTTTGAGAAATTCTGACGTTGTTCGTGCGTTGATTTCGGTGGGGACTTTTGTCTTTTCCGGAGCAGACGTTCCTGGCGTAACCAGCAATTTAACTCCGGGTGATGTTAAGTCAATGCTAACGATATGAATCATCAACGGACGGGGTGTTGAGCGAACCTCGCGTTTGTAGACAATGCCTTGAAATAGCGATCGCTCTTGAGTTGTTCGGGGTGGGCGTTGGAAATGGAGCCACCCGTAGAGTATTAGGGGCAATAGTAAGAGTCCGGTTCCCCCTGCCAGCAACAATTGCTTTATGCCAATCTGGTATCGATGATTCATAGTTTGAAGGCTTTCACCGACTCAATTATGGCAAGCTCATCCCCACTTAATTTTGCGAATCAGGACTTGCGAAACCGCTCGTTCAAGGGTCAGAACCTAAATGGAGCAGACTTTAGCGGTTGTGATCTTCGTGGTTGTGATTTTAGCCATGCTCTGTTGCAGGGAGCTAATTTTGAGCGAGTCAAAACGGGTCAAACCCCTAGGCAGTTCATCCCTTCTGTGGTACTTGCTGTGGTCGTAGCTTTAATATCAGCAAATTCATTCAGTCAAATGATTTTTGGGCTTTTGGGTCGAACACCCGCAGAGGGAGGTTGGTCTTTTGTGATTGCTTTAGGCGTCAGTTTGGCGATTTCTGGGACGTTTTCAGGGCTGAGAGTGGTGATGCCTCCTAAGTCGCTGGCGAGGCGTATCGCGACGATTGTGTCGGGTGCGATGTCGGGGGCGTTACTGGGTTTTTTCTATGGAGGAAGTACCACGGACAATAATGTCCAATTTGCGATCGCTGGGGCAGTATTGGCAGGATTACTCATGGCGCTCATTTGTTTGAGAGTTCGCCACCCGCTTGTAGCCGTTGCGGTTGCTGCTGCCGGAGCCGTTGCTGGATATGGCTTTGCCTTCTTCATCGGAGCAACGGCGATCGCTTATTTGAGTGTACAAAAGTTCGTTTTGGGAGTTTTTTGGGGTGCTTTATCCCTAGGCTACATCGGTTTAACGATGAATTCTCTCACCCTGGTGGTTCAAGAAATTAGACATGGGTGCGGGACATCTTTTAGAAGGGCGGACTTAACCAACGCTAAGTTTAATAGAGCCATCCTGCAAAACACTGATTTTTCAAGTGCGGTCGGTTTTAACAATTCTGACTATAGCTAATTGGCGGTAGAGCTTGAGTCTCCTGGGGATTTAAGCTTTGGAGGGAACGAGAAGATAACTATTCCCAGACATCAATGCGGCTTGGCGATTTTCCAAAAGTTTGATGATTCCGTTAGTGATGATTCTGGTTAGCTCAGCATTGCAGCTAGCCAGGAAATCTTCGGAAGAAATAGTTTCTTGAAAGAATGCTTGTGAGCGCTCCCGCAGGCGTCGAATCTCATCAAAGCCGATAAATTTAACGACAAAGGTCGTTAAGGGTGAATTTTTCACATCATAAGTCGAACTCTTCCATCGTCCTATCTCTAATAAATTTAAAACTTCTCTTTCTACAGGAATCATTGGTTGATAGGGGTTAGACAAATGGGGAAACGAATCTTTCAATCGACCCACTGAGAATTCAGAATCCGGTAATTCTCCGATCATTGTGGATAGAGAAATATCCGAACCAAAACGTAACGACAGTGCTTCTATTATGGCGATCGCCACCAGTTTACTTTCTAAGTAAAGCTGTGCTACTTCTAGATTCTTACGGGTTCGCTCAACCAAGTCTTGATAAGTAGAGTCATCCGGCTCTCCTTGGAACTGATGAAAAACAAGTTCTGGCTGAAGGAATTTCAAAAAGCCTAACATTTTTTGCATGGCTTCTCGGTAATCGCGAACGGTGTAAGAACCAGACTTACGGAGATTATGGTTAATTTCTGGCAATAAGCTCCATGTGTTCGTTAAAAAAACAGCAGAACTCGGTTCAGCAAAATTACCGACATCTCGATTGGCTAATCTCACCGACCTTTTCACCGCTTGCATCACATCTTCATCGGTTAGCTGAAGATTGAATTGATGATTAACTAATTTCAATCGTTGGTGTAAAAGTTCGCTAGCGCTGAAACCCGATTCCGTCTTGGAACGGAAGGGAATTGTGGCTTCGATACAAGCTGCCACCTGAACAATTAACGCCGGACTTAAAAAGGATTCTAAAGTTTTAGCCGCCACGAGAGTACTCAAGAATTCATTTTGCCCGACAAAGGGAGAAAGTCCTTGTCCGGGAACAAAGCCAAATATCATTGTCACCATCTCAAAGATTGCATCTTCAGGCAACTCACTTTGCTCTCGAATGAACAACTTGCCCCGCTCCTCCTCGATAAAAGGAGCCAGGTAATAGGTAAGATTAAAATTTACACTTTTATCGACTTGCACATATACAACATCGTGAAATAAAGCTGCTAGGACTTCAATTGCGTCCCCATCTCCACCCACTTCAAAAATATGCTCGGTTGAATGGAAATAGCGCCAAGGGCTATCCATAGTTTGGACAATAAGCTTAGCAATTTTAGAGAGTTGCTGGAAAGGAGCTTTAATCTTTAGACGTTCGGTCACCCAGATTAGCTTGTCTAAGCATTGTTGATGATTATTGTCAAAATTCATAAAGCTCTCCAGACTAGCTTGGGATATTTAAAGATTGATATTTTGATAGAATGTGTGAAGAGTTTGTAAGGCGTTTGTCAAGAAAGTATGAAGACGATCAGCCTTAGGCCGAGGCAGGCTTACACCTAACCCTTGAGTTAGGTATAGAATTCCTATGACGCCTTAATTTACTGTTAATACGAAAAATTATAGCTGAGAGATTCTAGTAACGTGTCCCTTAAGTTAATACAGAATTACCGAATATATTCATTGCCTGGTAATCCGAAAAAAATCTAGCGGCTGAGGCTAATTTCACCGACTTCCCAACATTCAATAGCAAATTTATATTCAATTCGTATGAGGGGTGTGACCCTCTATCAATCAAAAGCTATTTTTTAAGAATACGCCTCAAGATTGATGACTAACCATTTCTTCAAGATTACTTCCGCAGGATTTGACCATTGCTTTTGATGGTTAGGGCTGTCTTGGGAAAATCGAGCTGAGTTAGTTGGCGAATGAGTTTGATACTCCGACCTTTACGATCAGGATAAGGTATACCTTGTCGGTTCAGGTGAACAGGGATAATTTTGCCAGATTTAAAATCTCCCTTATTATTCAATTCCACTTCTAAAACCAGAGAGTAGGCTAGTTCGGCTTGAGTGGAAAGGGTGCGGTATCCCAGAAAATTTCCCAGAGAATAGGCGATAAATTTGCCTTTGTAAAGCTCTATAGCTCTGGGAACATGAGGACTATGACCCAAAATTAGATCGGCACCGTTATCAATCAGGGTGTGGGAAAACTTCACCAGATTGCCCCGATTTTCCCTCGCGAAAACTTCTGTTTTATTTCGGACACGCATCGCATCCGTTCCCTCTGCACCGGCATGAACTGAAATCACCACAATATCAGCACGCTTGCTTGCTTTTTGTACCAGAGCTTTAGCTCTGGCTAAATTATTGATGGAATTGTGATAGTCAAGGTAGCTAAAGCCAATCCAAGCAATCGATACACCTTGATAATGAGCTATCAAAATTTGGCTTTTTTTACCAACGGCTTTAATTCCAGATTTTTCCAGATTTTGAATGGTATCTCTAAATCCCTGAGCATAGAAATCATAGGAATGGTTATTGGCAACGCTCATGATATCAAACCCAGCTTCTTTCAATATCTGGGTATAACTCGGAGGCGTGCGGAAAGGCACTATTAATCCACCTCCTACACCTTTAGAAGAGTGAGGATAGTTGGTTAATGTACTTTCAAAGTTTCCGAATAAAAAATCAGCGCCTTGGAGTAGAGGCTTAACCGATTGAAAGAGTACCTTTTTGTCTGGATGAAGTCGATTGGTTGGATAATTAGTGCCTGGGACAATATCTCCCACCGCTTTGATTTTGATATTAACTTTTGATGGAACGCTAGGAGATTTGGATGTGGCAGGGATGTTAGATTTCGCCTCAACTTCAGTGTACTCCTCGACTTCAGCGTATTCGAGGTCATCTGGGGAGCGGTGAATCAAGCTATAGCCTATGCCCAGAACAAAACTTAGGATACCCAGAACGATTAATAGAGAAGTTCTGCTGCGAATTTTTTGCTTAAACAGGGCAATACCCTTGGGTTCATCTTGTTTAGATAACAAGGTATAGCTTTCCTGCCGAGACAGTGAAATTTTGTTCCAGCTCCCTGCTAGAACATTCTTGATATACCTGAGGCGAGATCTAATCATCCACGAAATATATAGGAATAGATAGCAAGAGGAGGAGTCTCTGTGACCCTGCCAAATGCCTAAGAGCTAGGGCACCAAAGCTTAAGCCTTGAGCCAAAAGTTACCCTGTGGGGTGACAACAGCATGGCTTAAATGCTTTTCAGCTTATCATCTCTCTTAGAATAGGTCTTAGCGGAAGGTATAGATTGTAACGATGAATGTCTCATCAAAAGCTGATGTCGGGTTGAGCAAAGGAGCCGCGAGCGCCTCAGAATATGACCTCTACGATTAATTCACTTCAACCTTCGAGAGTATCCCTCCCAATCACACAATCAACAAAAAAAGGAGATGATATCAATCATCTCCTTTGACTTATTCACTTAACGTTCCAAGCTTATAGCTGAGGCACGTATTGCTCTTTGTCAGGCACATCTGTGTACTCCGCAACAATTTGACGGAACTCTTGACCGTCAATCGTTTCCTTTTCAATCAACAGATCCACCAAGCGGTCAATCACCACCCGATTATCCCGAATAATCCGGCGTGCATCGTCGTGGCAATGCTCAACAATCACGCGAACTTGCTCATCAATTCGTGAAGCAATGACTTCAGAATACTCCGCTCTCGACGTCAAGCCACCGCCCAGGAAGACTTCTCCTTCTTGGCTTTCTAGGGACATCGGGCCTAAATCCGACATGCCAAACCGGGTGACCATTTGCCGTGCCATGCCAGTGACTTGTTGTAAGTCACCACCGGCACCGGTCGTCACTTCGGAATACCCAAAAATCTCTTCTTCTGCGGCTCTACCGCCCAAAGCTCCTGAAATCCGAGCTTTGAGTTGTGCTCTGGTGATTAAGCCTTGCTCCTCGTTGGGCGTAAACCAAGTCAGACCTTGAGCTTGTCCACGAGGAATTAAGGTAACTTTTTGTACAGGGTCGTGGTCTTTAATCAGGGTTCCCACGATCGCATGTCCAATTTCGTGGTAAGCAATCAAGCGCTTGCTCTTGCTATCCACCAGGGGTGTACCTTCCATGCCCGCGACAACGCGGTCAACAGCGTCGTTGATTTCCAGCATGGTGATCGCTTCTTTGCGGCGTCGGGCGGTGAGAATAGCGGCTTCGTTGAGCAGGTTGGCTAAGTCAGCACCAGTAAATCCAGGAGTCCGTCGTGCGATCGCTTCGATCGAAACTTCCGGCGCAAGTTTCTTGTTCCGGGCGTGAACATCCAAGATTCCCACCCGTCCCTTCATGTCAGGGGCATCAACAATTACTTGGCGATCGAAACGTCCGGGACGTAACAAAGCGGTATCCAGAACATCTGGGCGGTTCGTGGCGGCGATGATGATAATCCCGGTATTGCCTTCAAAACCATCCATTTCCGTGAGCAACTGGTTGAGGGTTTGCTCTCGTTCATCGTTACCACCGCCGATTCCTGCGCCACGCTGTCTGCCAACCGCGTCAATTTCATCGATAAACACGAGGCAGGGGGCGTTTTCTTTCGCTTTTTTGAACAAGTCACGGACGCGGGAGGCACCCACCCCGACGAACATTTCCACAAATTCACTACCGGAGATGCTGAAGAAGGGGACTCCGGCTTCACCTGCGATCGCTTTTGCTAAGAGGGTTTTTCCGGTACCTGGAGGGCCAACCAGCAGCACCCCTTTGGGAATGCGTGCACCGACCGCTGTAAACCGTTCAGGTTGTTTGAGGAAGGTTACAACCTCTTGTAGTTCTTCTTTGGCTTCTTCAATTCCAGCCACATCGTTGAACAGAATGCCGGTTTTGGCTTCCATTTGAAATCTTGCCTTGGATTTCCCGAAGTTCATGGCTTGACCGGGGCCACCCGTGATGTTGCTAGAACGACGGAACAGGAAGAACAAGCCAGCAATTAAGAGAATCGGGAAAATTAAATTCCCCAAGAGTCCCCAAATGGCTCCATCATTCCGCGCGGGATGAGCATCTAGGCTGATATTCGATTCTCTCAGTTTGGCAACGAGTTCTGGGGCGTTGGACGGGAGATCCACCCGCAGTCGTTGGATGCGGTTATCGAGTTCTGTATCGACCGCTTCCACAATTGCCGTCCGACCACCATCATAAAGGTCAACACTGGTGACTCTCCCGGCATCTAAATATTCCAAAAAGCGACCATAGGTCATTCGAGTGCTCGCCGTGTTTCTACCCATATCAGCGGCAGGCGTCGAAAAAGTTCCCTGCCATAGAAAAAACCCTATAACAAGGGCGGGTATTGTCCAAAGTAATATTATTCTCCAGGAAATTTTCATTTTGTGATTAACCTCTAGATACTGGTCATACATGCTGGTTTTAGCCCTCTATGAGCATGAGGGATAAGCAAACTCAGCTAAAAAAATGCATGAACAGAAAATTTTACTGTTACTAGCTATCTGTCCTTTGGTCACAAGTTTAGGCGCTTGAGCGATATAACGGCAAAGACCTGTACTTGTAACGTTATCTTAACTAAATTTAACGTAATTCTCACGATTCGAGCAAGCGACTCTGGAAGAATGATGAACGCGCCTGGATCTTCGGCGTTAAGCCAACAGATACAGACGCGCTTTTTATCCTCGACGAGCGTGAGTGGCAAATTAGGTTCGGTCAAAACCGACTAAGTGGGGCATGGCAGAAATCACCCACCCGTTAAAAGCTCCCTCTTTTCCCCTCATTGGTGCTAAAACTAAAACGAGTATAAGGCTTTTGCCAACCTACATGACTAGTGCGCCCAGGCGGAAATAAGTGACCCGTTAACAACAAAGCCAAAAGTAGAAACTATAAGCCTTTGTGCCTTCTGCCTTCTGCCTTCTTGTACTAGTAGGTTTCAACGTGCCAGCGACCGGCTTTCTTCATTTGCCGTTGATAGTCAGACCAGGTTACATCATTTTTCTGGGCAGCAACGGTAAGTGCGGCATCAATACCGTCTTCCATACCCTTAAGACCACAGATGTAGGTGTGAGTATTGGGTTTCTGCATCAAGCTCCAGAGATCGTCAGCATGTTCCCCAACCCGATGCTGGATGTACATTCTACCGCCTTCGGAATTTTTTTGTTCGCGGCTGATGGCATAGGTAAGGCGGAAATTATCTGGGAATTTCTCCTGCAACTCCTCCAACTGCTCCTTGTAGAGAATGTTTGGAGTCGTGGTTACACCAAAGATTAACCAAGCTAGACCCTTAAACTTATAATCTTCATGTTGCTCAAAGAACATCCGCCATAGGAAAGCCCGGAATGGTGCAATTCCAGTTCCTGTCGCCATCATAATTACGGTGGCTTCCGGATCGTCGGGTAACAACATCTCTTTACCCACCGGGCCGGTGATTTTTACGTCTGCGCCTTCCTCAATATTGCATAGGAACGTGGAGCAAACGCCGAAAACTGTTTCACCTGTTTCGGGATGCTTGTACTCTAGCTGTCTAACACAAAGAGAAACGGTCTTATCGTCTAAATTATCGCCATGACGAGTTGAGGCAATGGAGTACAGCCGTAGCTTATGAGGTTTGCCCTTGTCATCGGTTCCGTCGGGGATGATGCCGATACTCTGACCTTCGAGATAGCGTAAATCTCCGGCAGAAATGTCGAAGGTCAGGTGACGGCAAGTACCGATTCCCCCTTCCTTGACCAGTTCTTTATTGGAGATGCACTTACCAATAAAGGGCGCGTTGGGGCGGTAGATGTTGACAGGAATGTCAGCTTTCGATTTTGCTTGAGTCATAGGCTTGCCTTTCTCTTCTGACTGGACTTGCTGTGGTTCAGCTCCTGGTTCAGCTTTAGGTTGAGCTTTTGCGGCGGCCTTTCCGTTGGCTTGATTGTCAGCCGAGAGAGGCTGGATACTGACAATTTTTCCACCCAGGCGGGTAATCCGCTGCATCTCTTGATTCATCCGACTATAAGGCACTGTGATAAATACACTGCCGCTTTGTCGAATCGGGTAGTTCAAGCTGTCAGTTGCTGTGCTCTGACGTAGACCCACCACTTCGTAAACAAACATGCGATTACTCAATTCCGTAGTATTTGCGGAATTCGCAGCCGCGCTAGGACTGTACATAGCTTCAATAATCTCCAAACCAGACTTCACTCGTGTTGCTAATACGTGCCCTTGTCACCACAAGCCGACTCCAATGCCAGATTGGAGGATAGGCCCAATGAACCCAAGACAGCACTCTTAGCGTAACATTGTAAAACTATGCCCAGTCTAGTTTCACGGTTGTCATTGTCCGAACCAACCGTAACCCCTCTAGACTCAGGTTACTCAGCAGTTGGTGAGAATTCTGTCAATCTTGAGTCAATTTCATATTTTCTTTAGACAAAAGACCCCGGCTACCTTAGCATAAATACTGAGTGAGATCAGAAGACTTACATTAAGCCTTGTATCGTGAATCTCATTTTGGTAAAATCCACTGTTAGTAGCTAGTAGTAAATACTTACGCCGTGCAGGGCTGGAGTCTTCCCTGAGGGATAGTACTTTAGTACATCATGCCTTCATGATGGATGAAAACGGCACCCAATAAACAGACGGGTTGACCCGAGGCTGTGGATTTAGATTGCTGAAAACTTTTTTGAAAATTATGTATTGCGTTAGAGGGAAGATATGACCACTCAGCCGGATCGCGCGGTATTAATTGGTGTAGCTGGAGACTCTGGATGCGGTAAGTCAACATTTCTGCGCCGCTTGATAGATTTATTTGGCGAAGAGTTCATGACGGTTATCTGTCTAGACGATTATCACTGTCTAGACCGAAAACAGCGCAAAGAACAAGGGGTGACCGCCCTAAATCCTAAAGCGAACAACTTTGACCTGATGTATGAGCAAATCAAAGCGCTCAAGGAAGGTCAAGCCATTGACAAGCCAATCTACAACCATGAAACGGGCGAACTTGATCCACCAGAGCGGGTCGAGCCGAATAAAATCATCGTGATTGAGGGGCTTCATCCTCTGTATGACGAACGGGTGCGATCGCTAATTGATTTCGGCGTATACCTGGACATCAGTGATGAAGTCAAAGTCAACTGGAAAATCCAGCGAGACATGGCTGAGCGGGGACACCGCTACGAGGATGTTATTGCCGCGATTAATGCCAGACGCCCTGACTTTTCGGCTTACATTGAGCCTCAGAAAGAATTCGCTGACGTTGTGATTCAAATCTTGCCGACGCAGCTTCTGCCAGATGACAAGGAGAGCAAGATCCTGCGCGTCCGCCTGCTACAGAAGGATAACGTGGAAGGCTTCGATCCAGTCTATCTGTTTGATGAAGGGTCAACCATTGACTGGAGACCTTGCGGTCGCAAGCTGACCTGTGCTTATCCTGGCATCAAACTCTTCTACGGCCCCGATTCTTACTACGGTCATGATGTCTCCGTCTTAGAAGTGGATGGTCAGTTTGACAATCTAGAGGAGATGATCTACATCGAAAGTCACCTCAGCAATACCTCGACCAAGTTCTATGGTGAGATGACCGAGCTGATGCTCAAGCACCCGGATTATCCGGGTTCCAACAATGGCTCTGGACTGTTCCAAGTTTTGGTTGGGCTAAAAATGCGAGCCACTTATGAGCGCTTGACGGCTAGCAAATCCCCAGCGGTTGCCAAGGTCTAGTTCGTTCCGCGTTGACTTGTATAAAAATTCTTGAGTACGCGAGAGGCTGATGTTGCCTCTCGCGCTCTATTTTTGATAGACAGGAGTAAGACCAAATCCGATTAATTCAAAGCAGAGACAACAAGGGAGAAAAAAAGACGGAAAATTTAATAGCATCTCTAGGGCAGATTTGGTAATAAGAAATACAGTTGGATAGGACGAGGACTAGCGTTATGCGAGTGTGGATTACGAGCGTTCTGGTTGTGTTTGGGATGGTAGAACTTTACCAGTGGATGAAAAACTTTACGTTGCCGCTCCCTGTATTTATTTTGGCTGGAGCTGTGTTAGCGATCGCCTCCAATTATGGTAAATACGCAGGCTGGTCTTTTCAGTCGCCGTTTGCTCAATCGCAGATGCAGCCACTACAGACAGCATTGAGGGATAAGTTTACCAAGGTATCCAACGGGTCTAGTCTTAATCCGTCCTCCGCGAAGCCACTGCCTCAAGCCACTCGCGAAATTTCCTTCACCATCCGCCGTACTCCAGAAGCGGTCAAGAACGAGGAGACTTCCAAAATTTGACACTCCAGCGTGTCAATGGACGGGTGTATAAACCTTTCAAAGGTGTACGCCTAAAAAAGGGTGAGGAAAGTTTATCTATCAATGCTCCCAGAGTTCCTCTGCTTTGAGAACTGCTTTACTTCTGTGCTCCCCCACAGACCCGAACGTATATTTTACAAACCTAACTCAGCGACCCATATTCCGCTTCATCTGGTCTAACTCTTCTTGCAATTCCCAACGTCTAAACTGGTCATCTAAGGGATCTGGGCCATTGTAGCTCTGGCGGCTGCTACTCTGGTTCCAACCAAAAGTCTCTACTTTGCTCTGATCCTGATTACTAGCACGCGCCGCCTCTACCTCTTTGGCTTTGGTGCGGACTTCCTGCCGACGCGTTTGAATCTGACGAATCAGTTCCTGAGATTGTTGAATTCGCTGTTTGACGCCTTCCATCTGTCCCCAGCGCTGGTTCCCCTGACGTAGGAGAGTGGCTTCTCGCTCTTGAGCGGCTTGAGCCAAATCTTGTCTGCCGTGAGACTGGGCTTTTTCGACGCGCTCATGCCAGCGCTGGATGTCTTGCGCGATCGCTAAAATTTCGTCTTGCAAATTTTTTTGCTGCTGCTTTAAGTCCGCAATCAGCCTGAGTGAGTCCTCTTCCTGCTCCCGCAGCTGTTCTTCAAGTGCCTGTAACTCTAGATGAGGATTATTGCGGAGAAACTCCTCTAGGCGGTCTTCCAGAAACCGATTGAAATCATCAAATAAACCCACTGCTCCCCCTCAATCAGCTCAGGTACGTCCAACTATGTTATCAATCCTAAGACAAGGGAGGGTACAGGTTTAGCTTCCCTTGCTCGCTTTTAAGAGTTACTCAGCAAGAGCGGCGATCGCCCTAGGCTGACAGCGCTTCAGATAGATTTGAGCCACTTTATCCTCAGGGGCAAGTTCCAAACAAGCTTGAAACATTTGTGCCGCCTCCCACAACGCCTGTCTCGTGTAAAGAAATAAACCCTGTTCAAAGGTGGATTTTGTGAGTAGCTTACTCTCGCGGAGTTCAGGTGGATCAGCCTCAAAGATTTCAAAGACGGACACCATTTCTGATTTGCCTTTCACCTGAACCCGATCAATCACGCGGAAAGCATACATCACAGGGTGGTGCAAATTCCTAAACGTATGGTGAGAAATCAGCATCGACACCCCATACTCTTTCGTCAGCCCTTCCATACGAGAGGCTAAATTAACCGCATCACTAATCACCGTGCTATCCATCCGGTTAGGGCCGCCTACAGTTCCCAGCATCAAAGAACCCGTATTGATGCCAATACCAATTTGGATCGGTAGACGTTCTGGACGATTCCTCGTTGTATTATACTCAGCCAGCCGATGTAACATGTCAATTCCAGCTCTAACCGCGTCATCGGCACTGCCGCTAAACAGCGCCATAATCGCATCCCCAATATATTTATCAATAAAGCCATTATTTTCCAGAATGGCAGGCTCCATTTGACTCAAGTAAGCATTGATAAATCGAAAATTTTCTTCCGGAGTCATTTTTTCCGACAGAGTCGTAAAGTTACGAATATCGGCAAACAGAACTGACATGTTTAGCTGTACCTGGTCGCCTAATTGGACATCAATAATGCTGTCTTTGTTCAATAACTGGAGAAATTGACGCGGCACAAAGCGTTCATTCGCTTGGTTGAGTTGATAGAGCTGATTAATAAACTTAATCCGCTCTGCTTCTGATCGTTTGCGTTCGGTAATGTCTTCAACAAAGCCCTGATAGTAGAGCAGTAACCCATTGGCATTGTGTACAGCACGCGCATTCTGTCTCGCCCAGATTAGGCTGCCATCTTTGCGATAAGCTTGAAACTCGAACCCAGACACCGAACCGTTTTGTTGCATTAAGGTCATGAATTTGGTACAACGATGCGGCTCAACATAAAGTTGATGCTCAATCTCAGTGAGAGTTGATATCAACTCTTCCGGGGAGTCGTAGCCAAAAATCTGCGCGAGGGCAGGATTAGCGCTGAGGTAAAGTCCATCAGGTGTCATCTGAAAGATGCCTTCCAGTGCATTTTCAAAGATACTGCGATACTTCTCTTCTGCCTGTTTTAGGGCTTCCTCTGCTCGTTTGCGTTCTGTGATGTCCTGAAAGGCGACGATCGCATAAGCTACATGACCCGATTCATCATAAATCGGAGTTCCCCAAGCTTCGATGGGAATACTCTTATCTCCCCGGTGGATTTCGATATCATCAGCGGTAGTATGTTCGCCTCTCAACGCCCGCACAATGGGCAAATTTTCTACCGGGTAAACTTGCTCACTACCCGCAACAAAGTATTGATAAACCTCTGCCAATTGCTCAACGCTCGTATCCGCAACTACACCTTTGCCCAGTAATTCCTGTGCCTTCTGATTGGCAAAATAAGGGTTGCCTTTGGCATCAATTACTGCCACCCCGACCGAAACACCTTCTAGGAATTGAGCTAGCCTTCTCTCACTTTCTCTGGCAGCTTCCTCTGCCTGGTTTTGCAGCTCACAGGTCATGGTATCGTAGTGCTCGGTAGTCGTCTCCAATATCAGTTCCAGGTCAGCTTTTTCCCGCTGCAATTCCAGGCGCTGGTAACCTGCAACGGCAACGGTAGACCCAATCAAAGCCAGTAACGGAGAGATTACAGGTATCCACCAACCGCCTAAAAAGGTTACATAGGTAAGTGTCAACAGAATACCGACGGGCGATAGAATGCCAATGCCCAGGATGATCCAGCGATGATAGACATTATTTCTAAATGGGTTTCCCTCAAGTAACAGCCAACGGACTGTGGCACCGATGAACGACCAGCCTAAAATCCACAACCACTCGCTGGGTTCTGTCCAACTCTTAATCAACGGTCGCCCATCTAAAGCGGCACTCAAGATCTGGCTGGCTAAATTGGCATGAATCACGACACCAGGCATTCGTTTCGGGCTGCGTTTTGGGCTGGGTAAAAAGGTGAACAATCGGCTACTGTAGGGAGTCAAAAAAAAGTCGTTGGAACTTTGTCCTGCGGCCCCAATCAGCACAACTTGTCCGGCGAAAGCACCCGCCGAGGCATCGCGCACCCAGTCTCGTGGTATCCGGTTTTCTAGAATATCCGTCATCGAAATAGTACGGAAGTTTTCTTGGGTGCCGCGATAGTTCAACAAAATTTGGTAGCCACCGGAATTCGCACGGATATAGCCGGCCTCATTTCCCGTAAAAGGCTTAAATACAGCTTGCCCTAACCGATAATGCCGCTTGCTGGCATCAACGACTTGGAGCTGAACCCCTTTGCTTTCCAGATAGATTAAAGCCAGCTTGGTTCCTAAGCTTTCTTGAGTTTTACCCTGATCCTCAACCGTTAATAAGCTTCGACGCACCTTGCCATCGGCATCTAACACTAAATCTGCAATCCCAACTTGACCAAGCTGGCTTAAAGTGGGCGGAGGTGGAACCGTCTCCCCAACTACTTTCTCAACGCCAATCAGGTTGGGAGTGGACTTAAATACTTCAACTAATGCCTGATGACCGGGTGCCACGGGGAAATTTCGATACAGATCTAAACCAATGGCGATCGGCTTTTGTGCTTTGAGTTTCTCAATTAATCGAGCCAGAACCGCATCAGGCACTTGCCCGACGCCAACTTTATTGAGATCTGATTCATCGATGGTAACAATAGTAATGCGCGGGTCAATTGGCTCCTTGGGACGCAGACGCACCAATTGATCGTGAGTTACCCATTCTAAAAGTTGAAATAGTCCTGTCGAGTTCGCAGCAATGATGACTCCTGCTACAGTAGGGGCGGTAATCAATACCCCACGCCATTTCCAAATTCGCTGCCTGAGCTTCAGCCACATGTATCATTGGTAACCAGAATACACAAGAAAACCCCCGATGACTGATTGCTAAATGCTGATTGGCGTTCTTAATGACGATTAAGCTTTAGCCATTTGTGATCGAGTATCTGGCACCCAATACAGATAGATGCCTATTGTAATAGCGGCTTTGTTGCGATCGCCTCCAGACCCACTGATTTTAACAACTTTTCCCAGGTAGCGGCTAAGGTTGAATCCTTCGGTTGCGATCGCCTTTGTTGGGCGAGGCTGGTCAGCGTATCGTACCAAATTCCATTTTTGCCATACAAGGCAGCACGTTCCACTGCGGACAAACTCTTGAGCTGACTGCTCAAAGCTGGGTTCGGTGCAATTCGCTGGATTCGACCTTCTACAGTCGGATTATCCGGTCGGATTGTCTCTCCACACATCATCACAAAAGACCATTGATAAGTCTTACCGACCTCAATTTTTGGAGCATCCTCTGGAAGTTTGAAGCTAACAATACCCCCAGAGCGATTCATTGGAATTATTTTTTGATAGTAATAATCTTCGTTGTCATCCTTAAGAACAAAAAGCGCCTTTCCGGCGGAAGTTTGAGGCACATAAACAAAGAATGTGGGATGCTCTGATACGGTCAATTCTGAGTGAGTCGCCGGTCTCAATGGAGTAACGGATGGGCCTAACAATTGTGTATCTTGAGGACATATCCCACCATTACGGGATGCCCCTCCCGCTGAATCGTCGGGTTTGCCATCTCTGAGAGGCTCAAAGGTCACACTGACAATAGTTTTTCCAGGTATCACTGGAGCTGACTGCGCCCCTACTTGTATGGCTAAGCCAGCGATCAGCATCAGGTTCAAGGATAAACTCACTGAAAAAAAACTTATAGATCGACGTTCATTTTGGCAAGCCATGATTCTGCCCTCTCCCTAAAGATAGATATAGGCATCTTTAAGGGTATTGTATTTTTCAATTTTCGTCATCTGTACACCCTGATAAAGATAACTTTCTTTGAGTAAGATTTAGTTTAAAAAAATAAAAAAATTGTTGACTTTGAAAGCCAATTCTTTAACTTGATAGTAAATGGCTTAATTTGATATCTACTTGCTTAACTTGAGATCAAATTGCTTAATTTGAAAGCAAAATCATCACCAAGCAATTTAGTAACGGGAGAAAATCAAAGCCAATTACCGACCAGAACAAAAGGTGCCCAGTAATAAGGATGCTCGTATTTAGATTTTTTTAACAATATGAGCTGAGACTGACGAACCGCCTCAGCTTTGCTCACCTGAGTTTGAAATAGCTCTCGATAAAATTCAGCCATGAATTCGGCGGTGGATTCGTCGGACACTGACCATAGAGTGGCTAAGGTACTACGTGCCCCAGACCTCACGGCTAATCCGGCTAATCCCAACGTTGCCCGCTTGTCACCCGCTGCCGTTTGGCAGGCACTCAGAACCAGTAATTCAATGGGGTTCTGGTTTTGCCGTTCTCTAGATTGCAATAATTCATCGAAATCCTTGACCTTAATTCGACCATCCCAAGTGAGGAGAAAGGTATCCTCGGCCTTGGAACTAAACTGAGCATGAGTAGCGAGGTGGATCACGGGAAACGGCAGTTCACTAATCTTCTTTTCCAGACGTTTCTGAGTAAATTCCTGATTAAGCAGCACCTCAGAACGCACCTCAGAGGAAATTTGCTGGAGTTCAGACTTGACTCCTGGCAAGGCGGCAAAGCCTTGACGAGCCTCAGTCAGTCCCCCAGTTAAGGCAGTGAGGCGATTCCGAGCGAGCGATCGCGGTTCTAGCAACTGCAACCCTTGGCTAAGAGCAATGCTATAGTTCTCCACAAGATACTGTTTTCCATCGTGGAGGGCTGCCATAGGCAGATTCCGCAGAGAACCATCTAGGACAAAGACTAGGGTTTTAACGCCGCTTTCCGCTAACTGAGCCTCAGCCGGTCGAATTAGCCAGTCATAAACTTGTTGTGCAAAGCGCAAACGCTGTTTGTTAGAGAAGGAGCGGTTCAAAGATTGTAAGAATTGCTCCAGAATGCCTTCAACTTCACTTTGGCGTAACTGAGTTTGGTAGTAGCTCAAGGGTTGCCCTGGACGGGAGAGGATAACCGCGAAGTGGTCTGACAAAATAATCGGATAGATGACCGCCGCCGTGGGATCGACCCGGTCAATCTGCTCAGGTTTGCTATTATCCAAGCAGGCTTCCCGAAAGAAATTATCTAATTCAGCGAGCTGGAGCGATTCAATCACTTGGCGGGCTTGTTTGAGGTTTTCTTGCCTGGAGACTTGATCTTGCTCAGGCAGGGATTGCAGAAGCAATTCCACAAGTTCGCGATAGATAGGTTCAACACTCTCCCGGAAAGAAAACTGTACATCAGGATTAATTGCCACCAAATCGCTGCGAAGGGATTGTAGAGCTTTGACAGCTTCAGTGTACGCAGCAAGCGCTTGAACCGTATGCGGCTGGGTTAATCCTCCCTTAAGTTCTCCTTGATGTTTATGAATTCGACCGAGTTGCCACTGCCAACGATAGGTAATATCCGACGCATTAATTGCCTGAGCCAGATTGAGAGCATCTTGAGTCAGTTTTTGCGCTTCTGGAAAGTTCTGTGTGTATTCATACAGATGTGCCAACTCCCCAAGAGCGTAAGATTCGGCTCTTGAGTCTTTCAGCATCCTCGCCTGTTGGACAGCTTTGGCTAAAAGTTGAGCCATATCCGTTAACGCGGTTGAAGATGGCTGAGGGTTTGGAGAACGTTCAACCTTACCTGTGAGCGCCGACAATTTGATCAAGCTTTCAGCCAGATTCACTTGAGCGTAGACAGCCGAACGACTAGGGGGTAGTTGAGTGAGGTTCGTCTGAATGGTGGGTAACAGAGCTTGCGCCGCTTGCCACTGTTCGGTTTGAACCAGCAGGCTCAGTTGGTTGAGTTGCGCTTCCAGTTGGCTGAGTGGGTTTGTTGCTTTTTTAGCCGCTTTTTGATATAGTTTCTTGGCTTTTGGATAATCTTGTAAAGCTCGATGCGTATTCCCTAAACTAAAGAGCGTGGCGCTGGTATCCCCGGCAGAATGCAGGCGCTCTTGAATTGCTAAACTTTGTTCTAAGACTTCTTGAGATTTTTGTAAGTCTCCCACCACTTGCAGGGCAACACCTAAACTTCGCAGTCCTGCGGCTTTCAGCAGGGAATCGGGTTGAGTTTGCAGCTTTTGATTCACCTGCTCTAAGTTAGTCTTTGCCCGTCTGTACAGTCCTAACGTTTGTAGAGCTTGGGCTTGGTTAATTTGAGTGCCAATCACACCAACTTCATCCCCAGCCGATTGGTAGGCGTGTTCGGCTTGTTTCCAGGTATCGAGAGCGGCTTCGGCTTTTCCTAAGGCGAGTTGGAGACTGCCTTGGGTATTGAGGACTTGGGCAAGAGTGAACGACTCTTTAGGGGGCATGAGTTCTAGGCTTTGGGAAATCGCTTTCTGGGCATTTTGCCATTGTCCTAAGTCTTGATAAGCTAGCGAGAGATAGTTCAGACTGAGGGCTTGATTGAGGCGATCGCCTTTTGCTTCGTAATCCTGAGCTGCCTGTTGCCAAACCGCAACAGCATCAGCAATCTGTCCTGCCTCATAGAGGGTTCTGCCTTGTTCGAGTTGGGTTGAAGCATGAGTTGTGTGCTGTTCTATTGAGGCAATGGGAGAATGCTGCGCGGCGACAGGTAAGACGACTGTAATTAGGGATAGGGTCAGCAGTCCCAGGATAAAGTGTGAAATACGCCGTCTCACAATAGACCAACTCTTGTGTATCGGGGAAAATTGGCGAAGTCTTGTCATGCCTTCAACCTTCAACGTTCAACCTTCCAACCTTTAACCCTATTTTGAGCAAGTAGCCGGATGATTGTTAACTCATCAGCCAAATCCGCATTACATTACGGCGTTATTCTTGCCCCTTTGCTATGATTGTCCTGAAATTTCCCTAGTTTTGTGAGAGTAGAATGTTTTTTATCACACAGTTTTTTATGAATGTATCCATTGAATGAGTAGGCAGAATCAGCCAGAGTTCCCCTCTAAGGTTTACGCTGAGGCTGTTGTCCGTTCAGCGAGTGGGGCATCGTTGTTGCGCTCTTCAAGTCTCGTCACTAGCGAGAACGTGGTTCAATTTCAGGCAGAACCGAACCTAGTCACATTAGCAGTTAAACGCTTACAGGCAGCAGGATTTGAAATTTTAGATGTAGGAAAAGCGTTGATCAGCATTGCTGCCGAGCGAGAGGTTTATGAGCGATCGTTTCAGACAAGATTGGAGGCAATTGAGCGCCCTGTAATCAAAGAAATGGGTGAGCCAAGTACGGCAACATTTATCAATTCAGTTGATGACAAACCCTTTGGAGAGATTGATACCTCTGACACGATTTGGAATGAGGTATTAGATGGTATTGCGATTAACGAACCGATTTACTACTCTCAACGCCCTAGTCCTGCAATAGCTCCACCAGCAACAACGACGAAATATCTGAATGTGCCAGATGATGTTGCTCAAGGGTTAAATGCAACCCCGGTTCACCAACAAGGCATCACAGGTAAGGGTGTTAGGGTCGTCATGATTGACTCTGGGTGGTATCCCCATCCATTTTTTAGACACCATAACTACAAAGTAAATGTTGTTCTCAGCCCTGGTGCAATTGATCCGGAACGAGATAATAGTGGTCATGGAACAGGAGAATCTGCAAATGTTTTTGCGATTGCTCCTGAGGCTGAGCTAACCATGATTAAGTTTGACGTGGCACTAGAAGGTAAACTCACGAACGTTACCTCGGTTGCTGCCTTCAAACGAGCGATTGAGCAACGACCTGATATTATTTCTTGCAGTTGGGGATCGGATCAGAGAAGCTCTCGACTTTCTCCTCAAGACAAAGTCTTAGCGGCTGTGATTGCTCGTGCAGTTCGTGAGGGGATTGTCGTTATTTTTGCGGCTGGCAATGGAAGCTGGGGTTTTCCAGCCCAACATCCAGATGCGATCGCAGTCGGGGGTGTTTACAAGCATTTGGATGGGTCGTTAAAAGGTCGTTTGGAAGCCAGCAATTACGCTAGCAGTTTTATCAGTCCTGTGTATCCGCGACGCCAAGTTCCAGATTTGTGTGGTTTGGTTGGGCAGCTTCCTGATGGGGCTTATATCATGTTGCCGATTCCTCCCGATGGTTTGCGCGATCGGGTGCTATCTGTTGTGGGTGATGGCACACTGCCCTCAGATGGATGGGCTGCATTTAGTGGTACTTCAGCCGCCGCACCTCAGATAGCTGGAATCTGTGCTTTGATGAAACAGGTCGATCCGAGCTTGTCTCCTGCGAGGGTAAAGCAAATTTTGCAGCAAACGGCTCGTGATGTGGTTGAAGGGTTTAGCAATCCAGGTACAGGGGGGCATCGAGCACGGGAAGGACTCGACCTAGCAACGGGTTATGGGTTAGCGGATGCGTATGAAGCGGTAGAGGCTGTTAAGGCATTCACTAACGAAAATTGTTGCGTTGATTGTGCATCTTCAGAGCGAACAGCTCAAAATCTTTCAAACATTTATCTAACATCAAAAGTGAGAAAACCGATGTCTTCTGAATTCCCTAGACTTCAAAAGAAACTCGATGAACTGCTTTGGCAATTTGAAAAGCAATTACAAGCAACAATTGATGAATGTGGATTAGAGGATGTTGAACTAAGAATCAGTGAGGCTAACTTCATCCCTCGTTCACCAGTCACCAAGTCTGCCTATTATTTACGGGAAATTTTAGATGATTGTTTAGATAACTCAGGAAAAATTATTCAAGCTGACCAAATTGACGAGGAACATATAGCTGCGGCTGAAGGACTTCTCAAGCTGGGTAAGTATCAAGGATCAGCCATCGAGGTCTTGACTCAAGTTTTACGACGAAGACTTGATGAAACGACCAGGGACAATCTAGTATCAAGAACATTATCACTCAAAAAAGAAGCTGAAGCAACACAAAAACAGCTTAAGAATCTTAGAAAACTAGCTTCTGATGCTTTATCGAAGTGCAGCTCTGAAATTGTTATGTTTGATAATAATAGTAAAAGTGATTTCAATTATAGGGATTTTAGCGATGAATATTGTCATCCGCAAAGAAAAGTTTTTTGTAAATGGGATACAAAAAACAAAAAAGAAATTTGCGGACATACCCCTTGTCAACCTAATTGAGCATCAGGGCAATTCATCAGAACAATCCCTAGTACCAGAGATGGTAATGTATTTTGGTATTATCGTATGGCAAAGTATAGCAGTTTCTAATTGTTCTGTCGTTAGCCCTTCTGCCCCATCTAAGTTTGCATTCGTCAAATCAGCTCCTCTAAAGTTGGCATTTACTAAAACTGCATTCTGAAGTTTTGCTTTTTGTAATTTAGCATTTTGAAAGTTCGCTCCAAGTAAAATAGTACATTCTGTATCTGAACATTGGAAGTCTGATTCAGCTAACAATGCGTCACTAAAATTAGTATATGCGATAGTAGCTCCACGAAAGTTAGAGTTTAGTATTGTAGCTTTATGAAAATCAATATTGGATAAATTAGCATTTTTAAAATCTGAAGTTGTTATGACGACTTCGGGTAGTTTAATTCCCCGCATGTTTTCTTTGCACAGTTTTAAATCTCTAAGTCGATTTGCATTTTTTGTCCACCACATATATTCCAGCAGACCTTTAATCTCAGAATCTTGTTTGCAATCATCACGATATAGTATTAAGTTAGCTCGGCTAATGATTTGCAAATGAACAGTAATTAGTGTGCCTATTAAGGGAAAGACAAGAAATCCACTAGCTAATTTTAAAATATTACTTCTCTGTTGTTGTACACCTGCTTTAACAAACTCTGCCGCCAAACTCGATAAAGCCGTCTCCTTCTTAGCGGCTTGCATAAACTCCCTAGCATCACGGAGCGATCGCCCCTGAAGTAGGTAATCCTTAGACTTTTTCTGGTACTTCCATTCTTCTGCCGCATCTTCAATCTTGCGTTTTTTCCGCAGAGCTTCCCGACATTCCTTGAGCCAATCTTTTAATTGTTTCCAATTGCGAATTAGGGCTTCGTGGGCGACTTCGATCATTTCGATCATTTCGCCATATTGTTTATCGGAGAAGAGAACTAAGAAACGCACTCTAGGTTCTGCGAACCGATTAATGATTGACCAAACACGGGCTTCGTCGCCGTCGCTGGCAATTAGTTCTGACACCGCAGCACGGCGACGGGTATCTCCGCTATCTTCATTCAATTGCACCAATGCTAGGAAAATAGAACGAGCGATCGCTTGGTCTTCAGCACTCAAGGATTGATACAGACGTTGAGCTTCACCCGCCAGTGCGCCTCCTACTCCACCAATGTTGTGCAAGGTTTCTGCCGGATCGACCCCATTTTGCAAGCCTTCCCAAATCCGAGTCAGGGCAAACTGTAGTAGAGGGAGTGTGCCTTCCCGCCCCTGTGTTTGCTCGACTAAGAGCGTAACGATCGCTTTATCCAGCTTATGTCCGGCCTGTTCTGCGGGTTTAGCAATGGCAATCTCTAGCTCCTCTGGTTGCATAATCGGCACCAGAAACCCCTGAGTTGAAAAGAGTTTGTTTAAGCGTGGGTGTTGTTGAGTGTCCCCTAAAAAGTCACTTCGTAGCGTGAGAATAACAGATACCCGTTGCGATCGCTCTGCTGCGGCACAAAGCAAATTCTCAATAAAGGCATCCCGCTCAGCAATAAACGCCTCTCGCTCAGTCTTCTCCAACGAGAAAGTATAGGTATAAACCTCTTCAAACTGATCCACCAAAATAATCAAGGGAGAGAAGGTGATATCAGGGAATGTATCCGCAATGCGCCTTAAGCCTTCATAGTTACCTTTATCACTCTTGGTTTTGAGAGATTCCTCAAATTCCTGGGATTTTTTTACTGGAGTTGGGTCGTTGGTGGCAATCCGCGCCAATACTGTTGCTAAGGCTTCTAGAGGGTGTGTTCCAGGTACAAGTACCGCCAATCGAGCGCGATCTCGACCTGGCAAGCTTTTTTTACCCAAGGCTGGAATCAGTCCTGCTCGTGCCAGGGATGATTTTCCTGAACCCGATGGCCCATAAATCGGCAGCACCCGCACTGTCGATTGGTCTTCATGGAGATGGCAGAACTTCTGCCACAGTTGCTCGATTTGCGTTTCGCGCCCAAAAAAGCGATCGCCATCGATTTCTCGAAATGCCAGCAACCCTCGATAGGGATTATCCCCTAAGTTCGTAGTATCTAGTTGAGGCGATTTTGCTTCAGTTTGGGCATGGGACAGATAAACCGTGAGTTTACCAATGGCTAAACCACCCATCATCTGGGCGATCACCTGTCCCTGAGTTTCGTCTATATCTTGCTTAATCTGGTTAGTGGGTACAAGAGGGAAAGGTGATTCTGAATCAGGAGGAGTTGTCATGATGCGATCGCTTTTAATCTCTCCAGGCGACTACAGGTTTACATCACCTTGATCAGTAGTAATACTAATACCAGTCGCCTTACCTCTCATTTGCCCCATTACCTGTCCTTTCGTATTGTTGATAGTTTGATTAATTGATGTTCCCGAAGTTGCTTCAGGTTTCTCTTGCATGATTTGAGCGATCGCATCTACTAAATCTGGGTTTTCTTGGAGTAATGTTTCCAGTTCTTCCTGAAAAACAGCTTGACGAGCTTTGCTATCTGGCTTTGCTGCCACCTGTTCAGCCGCAACTTTGGCATCTTCCTTGGCTTCAACTTTTGGATGTAACTTATCCCAAACTTTCTTCGCCTTGTTCCAAGAATCTTCACCAACTTTACTCGCAACACTTTCGGCGGATTTCTCACCGAACTTGATCAGAAAGGGTAGAAAAGGAGTCAAAAAAGCCGTTAGCGCGATAACATCCATATCCTCTATTCTTTCCCTCTAATTCTTCTGCTTTGGTTATCTGAGATCTTGCACCATTCTCTTCGGACGCTCATCATCCGCCCGGAGTTTAAACTCCGGTCTAATAGTTCAAGTCCACTTAAGTGGACTAAAACTCTTATCCAGCCATCTTTAGACGACTTTAACTGTGAGTTAGAGGTTTATACCAATTCCCTAAAAGCCTGCTAAAGATGCTTTTCTTGTTCCCCCCGAACTCCGGGGGTTAGCCGGAGCTTTAGTGAGGAGGTCAATGTGTAGCCCAGTAAAAGTGAACTGGTATTAAACCGCAAGCGGGTAATGCAATTGATGCTAGATGCAAATTATCTTAGAATTTTCTACAACTGCCGTTTGTCGTATTCCTGAAAAATCCTATTTAACAACCAAATTACCGTTGAGAGTTGAACGTCTGGCAATCTGGGGGTCTAGACCAAGGATTTTGAGGAGTAACATCAGGCGCGTGAGCCACCAACTCTACCTGACCGTCGGCATTCCTCACCCATCCCGTCGCCTCAACGAGTGGCGATTGAGGATGAGTCATCGGCAACTCTCGCCGTCTCCCCTGGAAATTCTCTCCCCCTGCCACCCTCTGAGGGCGTAAATCCCGCCAAACGGTCTGACCTCTAAGCGTCTGAGTCGGGTCTTCGGGTAAGCCGCCTCGTCCGGTAACCACAAAACTACTACCTGTGTCAGCCGCGCATCCTGTGGCAACTAATCCTGTAACATCAACGACCTCAACCGGCAACTCCACTAATCCCTGAGAGGGGTCAGCACCCAGTTGGTTAATTTCCACCACTCCATTAACTCCCAGGGTTGAACTCGCTGTAATCGAACTATCCGGGGACACAAAAATCCCTTGGGTCGTGATGCGAATATTCCCGCCAGCGCCTTGGAAGGCATTGGCATTAATACTGCTTTTCTCAAACACCGCTAAAACGCCTGTCTCGATGGTAATATTGCCCCCATTGCCACCTCCTGTATCCTCTGTACCAGCCTGAGTAGAGATTTGACTGCCGTTACGCAGCACTAAGTCTTGTTTCACTTGCAGGTCAATATCCCCACCTTGACCCAAGATACTGGTTGCACTCATCCGTCCTTGATTGTCGAGCAAGATAGAGTCAGCCCTGACTTTCAGGTCACCCGGTAACCCCGTATCTGTACTTCTGACACCGATTTCTGCTCCATTCCGAACCGTTAACCGCCCGGTTTGAATCGTCAAGTCACCCGCCTTGCCTGCACCACGGGTATTTGTTTCGATGGCACTAGGCACAATGCCATCACCGATGATGCCGAAGGAGACAGCTTCTAAAGAGGGATCGACACCCGTTGCAAAGCCACTTACATCAACAGACTCAGACGCATTCACATTTAAGGTTCCTGCGGTTCCACCACTACCTGTTGCCGCCGAAATTTGAGCACCGTTTTGCACGCTCAAGCGCCGCGTGGTAACAGTTAAGTCACCCGCTGAGGCATTCCCACGCTGTCCTGGCACTGTCACCAGGGATGCAGATGCGAGTAACCCCCCCACAAACCGACCATCAGCTGATATACCGTTGAGTTCAACTGTATCAGCCGTTACGCTCAAATCACCCCCCCGCCCCGCCCCCGCTGTCGAGGTGGAAATTTGGGTGCCGTCGGCAACCACAAGCTGACTGGTGGTAACACGGATGTCACCCGCATCCCCAGTCCCCAGCGCTGTCGTAAATAAGCCCCCAGGAACGGCGACTCCGGCGGGAGTTCCTCTCAGTTCTACTGCATCAGCCGTTACAGTAATACTGCCCCCTGTGCCTGTACTGGTAGGCCCCGGAGTGGTACTGAGGGAGGAGGCCTCTAAAAGTCGCAACTGCTTGGCGGTAAGGGCTATATTGCCCGCATTTCCCGTGCCCGCGGTTCCTGTAAACACGAGGGAACCATGGCTGAATTCGGCTAACTCAGAAACCTGAAAAGTTATATTTCCTCCATTTCCGTTGAGCAAGGCTGGAGTCATGATGTTTGCCCCGTTCTGCACCCTCAACTGACTCGTCTCAACGCTGATATCCCCAGCTTTGCCGCTACCCACACTCAAGCTATACAAGCCATCACTGAGGCTGAGGGGGTTAAATGTTCCTGTGAGTAACTGCTGCGATGTGAGAAAAGGAGTCGTTCCGGTTAGTTCTACGACATCAGCGCGGACAGTCAGATTGCCTGCCGCACCCGAACCAAAGGTGGATGTAGAGACAAAGGCTCCCTCTTGCATTCGGAACTGATTGGCCTGAATGTCGATACCCCCGCCGTTAAAATTACCAAAGGTATCCGCGACCAACTTGGAACCTTGAGTCAGGGTAACTTGCCCTCCCCGCAATTGAATCGTACCCCCACCCAAGCCACTAGCATTGACTGCCGCACCCGATAACTCGATGTTCCCAAACGTCTGAATACCTTCATATCCCAAAACCAAATCGGTTGCGGTAGGAGTCAGGCTAACCAAACCAGGACTGGTGACGCTACCCAGTTCAATCCGTCCTTGGAATGCCGTCAGGTTTCCTCCGTTTAAGCTCAAATCACCGCCCACAAGCCCCAGCGTTTGACCGGGCAACACCTGAAGACCGGCATTACTGCTACCTTGAGATTGGTTGACAATCTTCCCCAGATTTGACCCGAATTGCAAGCCAATCGGGACATTAATCGTTAACAAAGGTGGGGCTTGGGGATTGGCGGCACTGAACTCACTGCCATCAGAAAATTTGACGCTATTAGCTGTACTAGCGATAAAAGAGCCACCCAGATTGAGCTGGGCATTAGCTCCAAAAATAATGCCGTTGGGATTGAAAATAAACAGGTTCGCTGTGCCTTGAGAACGCAGCGTGCCATCAATATTGGAGATATTTCCCCCGGTAACCCGACTGAAGATATTTTGAATATCTGAAGCGTTGTTAAAAAAAGCCTCTGAACCTGTGGGAATAGAAAAGTCCTGAAAGCTGTGGAATAAATTCCCACCGACTTTAGTCCCTCCCTCAATTAGGCTGGTGTTGCCGTTAGGGATGACCACTGTATTGTTCGGCAGGGTGATATCGGGTATAACTTGACACTGGGCTAGGCTACTCGTACTGAGCAAACACAAGCAAATACTGCTAGTGAGCCACAAGTCACGATGACGTGATTGCCTTAAAAAACAGCCCATAATTTTTTAGTTTTTTGGTTATTACCTTTGCCAAGGTAGATGTCACGCTGCTGGTCTTGAAAAGGCTGAACAACGAAGACCTAGGCTAGTCGCTATTAGCCCATAGTTCTATTGTTTACTCAGAGCGTCCCACTAGGAAAGACGCTATCATCCACCTGAGAAAAAGATATAAACCCTTACTTCCACCGAATTCCACGATGGGAATCACAACCCTTGTGGATTCTGATTTTTGCAGATTTCCCCTACGTCCTTAAGGGTGATGTGTTCTATGCTACTTCAAGCGTAACCAAATCGGTAGTCTGGTTCTGGGTAATCGCAGCAGTGAATTAGAGAGGCGATCGCCTCTCTATTCTCAGAGCATCCAGACGTGTTTCCGACGAAGAACGTTGATGCCCTTCCCGGTTAGAACGATTGCCCCGCATAAACAGAGCGAACTTCACCATTGCGCCGAATCACGGCTTCCTGGTTGGCGATAGACACTAACGTCCAGCCACTATCGCCAATGGCTTCACCGACAAAGATATATCGGGTAACACCGGCGGCGTTAAACAACGCCGCCGATCGCTCGCCCTGTTCCAGCACTCCGACAAGGGTGTGTTTGCTAGCAGATGTTGGTAATTGGGTCACCGGTGCCGTCGGGACAATCACAGAGGGAGGCAACGGTGGTAAAGCCGGAAGGGCTCTCGGTGCTGCGGCTTGAGGAGAGGCAGGTACCGCCCGTTTGGCAACAGGAGAAGGACTGGGTGCTGCACGTCTGGCAACAGGAAAAGGGCTGGGTGCCGCACGTCTGGCAGCAGGAGAAGGGCTGGGTGCTGCACGTCTGGCAACAGGAGAAGGACTGGGTGCCGCACGTCTGGCAACAGGAGAAGGACTGGGTGCCGCACGTCTGGCAGCAGGAGAAGGACTTGGTACCACACGTCTGACGGCAGCAGACGGACTTGGAGCTTTGGCTCCCGATGATGGCGCTGGTGCAGAGAAGGTGGGGGCTTGCGGTCTGACACCTGCTGGGGGTGCCACAGCAGCGCCAGGGTTCTGAGGTGGGTAAACCGGGATGTAGACCCTTTCGATCACACGCTGAGGCGGACTGGCTGCCACGGGAGGATTCCCAGAAGGAACTGCTGGTGGGTTAGCCGCCGTACCACCAGGAGGAGTTGTTGCCTGTTGCTTCGCTTTATTTTTGTTGTCAATCACCTCTAGCGATCGCAGCATGTAGTTAGCAAACTGAGCATCCGCTTCTGACACCTGGCTGGTATGAACAGTTGGTGTTGGTGTCGGCTTGAACCACTCCGGCAAAGTTAGCCTTTTCTGCTTCACCAACAGAAGGATGATCGACATCCCTAGAACGACAACACCTAGCAGTAATAGGAGTCTTTCCAAAGACAAGCTGAACCCATTAGGACGAGAGTTCGATGTGGCTACTATCTGTGTCTCTACCCTCTCACTCAACTTAGAATCCGTTGATTCAGGGCTTGGCGTTTCCGAGAGCTTCTCCGGAGGTGGCACCACTGCCGGGGGAGCGGGGATCTGCGGAATTACAATCGACTTCAAGGAAACATACTCTGGCTGGGCGGGTTCTGTTGGTAACCGATTGCCGCCCTCCAAAATTTGGTCGAGGTCTGAAAATAACTCATCCATCAACTTATCAGCCTCTGCCTCTGCCGACCAAGGCTGGATGGGAGTGGGAGCGATGGACGGCTCTCTTTCCTTTGGGTTCGTACTGACGTTCTGAGACATGGATTGCTCACTCTCGTGGCTACGGAATTAATAAAAGGCTCGCTTGGCACTTCCTGTCGCTTAGATTAGCAGCCAAACTACTGATTGTAGAGAAAATTTTCCCAAAAATCTTCAATTCCAGACGTGGCCTGTCTCATCAGCTTCCTAAAAAGCTCTCTTTAACTTGTTCGCCTTGTATCTTCCAACATCCCTCACAGGGCTAAATTTTGCCCCAAAAGTGCAAAATTGCTTGTGTTGTAGGCGTACCGGGCAATACCTATATTGACAGGCACGCCCCCACGCCGTTGCCCCCGGTGGCCAGACGAGATCCAATTAACAAAGATAAGCTGAGGTGCATTTAAATTGCACACCTTCGTGATGAGGGCAAAACTCTTAACCCTTCTGCCCTCTGCCTTCTGTCCTCTGCCTTGCTTCCTCGATAATGCAACTTAAATGCCGATTAGCTTATTATTACTTGCTAACGCCCGCCAGATTTTGTCCTTATTGCCTACGGCACCAACGAAACTGAGCGCATTTCTAGATAAACCAGTAAAGCGTTAACATCCGCGGGGTTAACCCCACCAATTCGAGATGCCTGACCAATTGTTAGGGGTTTTACCTTGGAGAGTTTTTCACGCGACTCCTTCGAGAGCGTTTCAATTTTTGCGTAATCCAAATCGGGGGGTAGCGGTCGATGGGCTTGGCGAGAAATCGCATCAATTTGATTTTGTTGGCGCTGGAGATAACCAGAGTATTTAATGTCAATTTCTGCGCCTTCACGTTCCGCCTGGTTGAGGTCAGGATTACTCAATCCATAGCGATCCAGATCGACGTAATGGAATCCGGAACGCCGCAGCAAGTCAGCTAAAGTAATGGAGCCTTTAATTTTTTGCTGGGTATCAGATGCGATCGCTTTCCCCAGTTCCTCATGTTCCTTCACCCGGATTTCCTGGAGTCGCTCTTTTTCTGCCTCAATTTTCCCTTGTTTTTGGGTATAAAGTTCCCAGCGTCGGTCATCGATTAGCCCGATATTTCGCCCTAACGGCGTCAAACGCCGATCCGCGTTATCCGATCGCAACAACAGGCGATACTCAGAACGGCTGGTCAGCATCCGGTACGGTTCTCTGAGGTCTTTCGTACACAAATCATCAATCAGTGTACCCATGTAGCTACCCTCACGAGGCAGCACAATCATATCCTGATGCTGTACATACCGCATGGCATTAATCCCAGCCAGCAGACCTTGAGCGGCGGCTTCTTCATAACCCGTCGTACCATTAATTTGTCCCGCACAAAATAGCCCCTCTACCTTTTTAGTCATCAGGGTCGGGTAGCACTGAGTGGCTGGGATATAGTCGTACTCAACGGCATAGGCAGGACGTAGCATGGCACAGTGTTCTAATCCAGGGAGACTTCGCAACATCTGTAACTGCAACCCCTCCGGTAACCCCGTTGAGAATCCCTGAATATACAGTTCCGGAATATCCCGTCCTTCCGGTTCAATAAAAATCTGGTGGCTTTCCTTATCGGCAAAGCGCACAATCTTATCTTCAATACTGGGACAATAACGCGGCCCCTTGGCATCCACCCAACCACCATAAACCGGCGACAGGTGCAGATTTTCCCGAATCAGTCGGTGAGTTTCAGCTGTGGTGCGGGTGAGATAGCAATTCATCTGCTCCCGTTCCACCCACACTTCCGGGTCAAAACTGAACCAGCGCACCTCCTCATCCCCTGGCTGAGGTTCCATCTGAGTGTAGTCTACTGACCGCTTATCCACCCGTGCTGGAGTACCCGTCTTCAGGCGTCCCGTTTCAAAACCGAGTTGATTCAAGGTTTCCGTCAACCCAACTGCCGCAAATTCCCCAGCGCGTCCTGCTGACATGGATTTATTCCCCACCCAAATGCGCCCACCTAAGAAGGTACCCGTTGTTAGCACAACGGCTGGTGCTTGGAACCCTACGCCGAAGTAAGTCTGAACGCCAATGACCTGATCATTCGCTCCCAGCAACAAATCCGTAACCATGCCTTCGCGGATTGTCAAATTTTCTTGATTTTCGACAATTCCTTTCATTAGTGCCGCATATTCCCGCTTATCAGTCTGCGCCCTTAATGCCCAAACGGCTGGCCCTCGTGAGGAGTTGAGGACTCGTTTTTGCAGGTAAGTGCGATCGGCCATTTTACCAATTTCCCCGCCGAGGGCATCTACCTCATGAACCAACTGGGACTTGGCGGGTGCACCGACGGCTGGGTTACAGGGTTGCCAAGCGATTTTGTCAAGAGTCAGTGTCAGCAGCAGGGTACGACAGCCGAGACGTGCCGCCGCCAGGGCGGCTTCACAACCGGCATGACCGGCACCGACAACGATGACATCAAATGCGTCTAGGAATTCTACAGGGGAAGTAAGGGTCATGGTAAACGTCTGAGTAGCGAGGACTCATGCTTAATTTTAGCTGTTTGAATTGCCTCTATTCCAATTCGGGAAACAGATGCACTGATGCGTTATTTGGCAAGTGCTGCACCCAAGTTGGGAAAAAAGTGGTTCAATTTATTTTTCTTGTGGCATTTCTGGCTAAAAAAGGGATAATAAATTCTACAGTATTCTAGTAAAAATAACTCTATCAAAGCTTATATCCATCACGATTAGGAGAATATACCTTGCCTATTAAATATCGTATTTGCCTGAAAGATTTCCAGAAATAATTAAATTGAAATGGCAAAATAATTAGGCAAAAAATCAAACTAAGAAAGATAAAAAAAATTATTTTTTTGATTTTATTTCTGTATTTCCATGGCTCAGGATAACATCACTTATTTGAGTTCCAAAGCGGACTTTCAGCAGTCATGAGTAACTAGAGAAGTTGGGAGAGTTACTTTGCCCAAACATAGGAAAATCTCCTTAAGTATGTGCGATCGCCTTTCTTGTTACTCATCCATCGAAAGAAAATAAGCAAGGCGTTTGTTAAAGAAACTTCATAATATCAAGGTGGGCTTTCTCAGATACAAAAAAAGGCCCTTAAAGGCGAATATCTTAAAAAAAATTAACAATACTAGCCCACTTCTGCCAAGAGAAGCCATAATGCCGAAAAATATGGTTGGACACAAAGGTCAGTGAAATACTTTTTTCTCTCCGATGGATGGATGGTCGGTCGGGTTTGGGAGTTTGGCGGATTATGGAACATACATTCGTGGCGACGGGAACCCGAAATTCAGCAAATGAACCTTTGTATCCTGGAGCAAGGGGAAAAACTATGGCTTTATCGGGTGGAAGAAGCCGTTCTCATGGTTGAAGTGAAACCGACGCCTGACGTCACGTCCGAGTCGGCCAAGAATATTGGTCAGGTTGTCCTTAAACGTCTAATTACTGCCGAGCAAGCCTTAGAGAGGCTGGCAACGGCACAGACTTGGTCTAGTCCCCTTTCTATGGAAGAATGACACTCCCTTACCTCAAGGAGTAGAACTTTCTCCCTTGCCACTCTCTCGTGGCTCGGAGAGAGTCATTCTAATGTATAAAACCCTGAGCGTCAACGTCTCTGGCAGCGACCCCATCGCGGCATAAAGATGTCTCTGTGTGTGATCTATGTGAATTATTGTTAAGAAAGTTTACCCAATATTGGGTAAAACATGGGATCATAACTCTGAGATTGGCTTGCAATCGGTTCTAACAATAGTTACACTTCTTTAAACAATCTTCAGTTTCACGGACTCCGTGTCCGCAAACTACGTTACCTGACCTGGAGTTCATTAAAAAAACTCTACAAAGGAAACGTCAATTTCTAATATCTTCAGAAAAGAAGCGTCGAAGTAGAAACTTTATCCGAGGAGGAGCGTAGTCAATGGGACTACCCTGGTACAGAGTACACACAGTCGTCCTGAATGACCCAGGACGGCTGATTGCTGTACACCTGATGCATACTGCTCTGGTGGCAGGTTGGGCCGGTTCAATGGCCCTTTATGAATTGGCAATTTTTGATCCAAGCGATCCAGTTTTGAACCCAATGTGGCGTCAAGGGATGTTCGTCATGCCCTTCATGGCTCGTTTGGGTGTCACCCAGTCTTGGGGTGGATGGAGCATCACGGGCGAAACCGCAGTTGACCCAGGTTTCTGGTCTTTGGAAGGCGTCGCGGCTGCTCACATCGTCCTCTCCGGTCTGCTGTTCCTGGCTGCCGTATGGCACTGGGTGTACTGGGATTTAGAACTGTTCAGAGACCCTCGCACAGGCGAACCGGCTCTGGATTTGCCAAAAATGTTTGGCATTCACCTGTTCTTGTCGGGTCTTCTCTGCTTTGGCTTTGGAGCGTTTCACCTAACTGGACTCTTTGGTCCAGGGATGTGGGTCTCTGACCCCTATGGAATCACCGGTCACATTGAACCCGTAGCACCAGCGTGGGGACCTGAAGGATTTAACCCCTTCAATCCAGGCGGCATTGTCGCTCACCACATTGCCGCAGGTGTTGTCGGTGTGATTGCGGGTTTATTCCACCTGACCGTCAGACCACCGGAGCGGTTATTTAGAGCGCTGCGGATGGGGAATATTGAAACCGTACTGTCTAGCAGTATTGCTGCCGTCTTCTTTGCCGCTTTTGTGGTCGCAGGGACGATGTGGTACGGCAGTGCAACGACACCCATCGAATTGTTTGGCCCGACCCGTTATCAATGGGATCAAGGTTATTTCAAACAAGAAATTGACCGCCGCGTGCAAGCCAGTCTGGCGTCTGGAGTCAGCCAGTCACAAGCTTGGAATCAAATTCCAGAGAAGCTGGCGTTCTACGACTATGTAGGTAACTCACCCGCGAAAGGCGGTTTGTTCCGTACCGGTCCGATGGACAAGGGCGATGGTATCGCTCAAACTTGGTTGGGTCACCCGGTGTTTAAGGATGCTGAAGGTCGGGAGTTGACGGTTCGTCGCCTGCCCAACTTCTTTGAAACCTTCCCTGTGATCTTGACGGATGCCAATGGAATTGTGCGTGCGGATATTCCATTCCGTCGCGCAGAATCGCAATACAGTTTTGAGCAGGCGGGTGTCACGGTTAGCCTCTACGGTGGCGAACTCAATGGTCAAACCTTTAAAGACCCGGCCCTCGTGAAAAAATATGCTCGTAAGGCTCAGTTGGGTGAACCCTTCGAGTTCGACACGGAAACCCTGAACTCTGATGGTGTATTCCGTACCAGCCCTCGCGGTTGGTTCACCTTTGGACATGCGGTGTTTGCTCTGCTGTTCTTCTTTGGGCACATCTGGCACGGTTCTCGGACTCTGTTCCGGGATGTGTTTGCTGGGGTGGAAGCTGACATGGAAGAGCAAGTCGAGTGGGGTCTGTTCCAGAAAGTGGGCGACAAGAGCACCCGGAAGAAAGAAGCTGTCTAGAACGGCAATTGTGTAAAAGGTAAAAAGGCGACTAAAGGCTGAAGTGTGAAGCTTGAGGTGTCAAGTTGGAAAGCTGAACTATACAAGCTCATGGATGAATAATCGGGTAGCTTCATTATTTCTGGAGACAAGCACGAGAAATTTATCCTTCACACTTCACCCCTTTTGAGCCTTTTGAATTTTTCATTAGCTTGGCGAGTTAGACTGGTAGTTGAGCAGATAGTCAGGAATTATTGACATGGAAAGCATTGCTTATATCTTGATTTTGACCTGTGCGATCGCTACGCTGTTTTTTGCGATCGCCTTCAGAGAGCCGCCTCGGATTGAAAAGTAGTTAAACGCGAACGGCAGGCTCCTTAGGAGCCTCTGCGTTAACGCCCTAAACGAAGCGTAGTCGCGTGAGTGCCAAAACTTTAAACTTGAGTTTGGATATCCTGAGCCTTCATGAATCTATCGGCTTCTCTAATTGAGAAATTTAGATAGATGACGAGCGGTTCAGGTTTTCGCATATATTTACATTCGACTCCGATTTTTCTCTCCCTTGCAAGCTGCCTTTGACTCCACCCAGCTCCCAAAGGATTTTACTTTTATGCGATGCCCTTATTGTCAGCACACCGACAGCCGCGTTCTTGAGTCCCGTTCCACCGAAGCAGGACAAAGTGTTCGCAGGCGTCGCGAGTGTTTGCGGTGTAAACATCGTTTCACCACTTACGAACGCATCGAATTTATTCCTTTGACGGTGATCAAACGCGATGGAAAGCGAGAATCTTTTGACCGCTCCAAATTATTACGGGGAATTATACGAGCCTGCGAAAAAACCGAGATTCCTCAAAGACGCTTGGAAGTATTTGTGGATGAAATTGAGGCTGAATTACAGCAGCAATCCGGACGAGAAGTTACTAGTAATGAAATTGGTGAATTAGTTCTTCGATACTTGCGAGAGGAGAGTGAAGTCGCCTATGTCCGCTTTGCCTCTGTCTATCGGAAGTTTCAAGGCATCCGAGATTTTGTTGAAACTTTAGATCACCTCAAAAGCAATGGGGAGCTAATTGAGATAACTCCAAATCCCCGCACGGCAGATGTGGAGATAGACGAACAGGAACCATCGGCATCAATGAGGCTCCCGGAGAATTCAGAAGTAAAAGTGTAAACTATCTCATCAACGAGAAACGGATAAAGAAACGCTACTAAGGCATCCAGCCTGAGTTATAATTAGCTGTCTGTACTTTATTAAATCTTTTAAAATAGGGTATGGACAACGCGATGTAGGTGTAGGCAGCACAATGCCGACGTGCTTGTACATCGACAGGAGGCATAGTCATTACGGAGATAAAACTAGGAAACGCAACGCACATGCTCAGTCAGAAAAGAACCGCTACAGTAGATATTGGCTTCACTCACGACGATTTCGCCGCCCTTCTTGATAAATATGATTATCACTTTAGTCCTGGTGATATCGTCGCTGGTACCGTATTCAGTTTGGAGCCTAGAGGCGCTCTGATTGACATTGGTGCTAAAACCGCAGCATATATTCCGATTCAGGAGATGTCAATCAACCGGGTTGACAACCCGGAGGAAGTCTTACAGTCAAACGAAACGCGGGAATTTTTCATTCTGACTGACGAGAATGAAGATGGACAACTAACCCTCTCAATCCGTCGCATTGAGTATATGCGGGCTTGGGAGCGAGTACGGCAGTTGCAAGCTGAAGATGCAACCGTTCGCTCCCTCGTATTTGCCACTAATAGAGGTGGAGCTTTAGTGCGAATTGAGGGGCTACGTGGCTTTATTCCCGGTTCTCATATCAGCACGCGCAAACCGAAGGAAGATTTGGTAGGAGAAGAACTCCAACTGAAATTCCTGGAGGTCGATGAAGACCGCAACCGTCTGGTTCTCTCACACCGTCGTGCGCTGGTTGAGCGTAAGATGAACCGCCTAGAAGTAGGTGAAGTGGTCATCGGTTCTGTGCGGGGCATCAAACCTTACGGAGCATTCATCGATATTGGTGGTGTCAGCGGCTTGCTACACATTTCTGAGATTTCCCACGACCATATCGATACCCCTCACAGCGTGTTTAACGTCAATGATGAAGTGAAGGTGATGATCATTGACTTGGATGCGGAAAGAGGTCGGATTTCTCTGTCTACTAAGCAATTAGAGCCAGAACCGGGGGATATGATCAATAACCGTGATCGTGTCTACGAAAAAGCCGAAGAAATGGCAGAAAAGTACCGGGAGAAGATGCGTGCGGCTCAACAGCAGCAAGTGACGGCTACTGAAGAGTTAGAGCCAGAGCTAGAGCTAGAGCCAGAGGCAGAGCTAGAGCCAGAGTATGAAGAAGAAGTCGTCGCTGCGATCGAAGAATAATTACGTTTTGTGTTGGAGATGGGTTTTAAACACCCAACTGTTTAATAAAGAGGGATTTTCCCTCTTTTTTTATTGGTGTGGTGGGCAATCGCCCTAATGTTTTTTGTTGTTTGTACACAGGAGAATTCACCCTTGGTTACGATTCGCTGTCGGGACGTTAGATTCCCAAATATCCAGGCCGTCATTTTTGATAAAGACGGGACTCTAGAGGATTCGCAAATCTTTTTGAGAGAACTGGGGCAAAAGCGATCGCGCCTGATTGACGCCCAAATTCCCGGTATTGGAGAGCCGTTATTGATGGCCTTTGGCATCAATGGAGAAAAGCTTGACCCCACCGGTTTGATGGCCGTGGGGAGCCGTCGTGAAAGTGAAATTGCTGCGGCTGCCTATGTCGCCGAAACCGGTCGAGGGTGGTTGGAGTCTCTAGCGATCGCTCACAGTGCCTTTGCAGAAGCAGACCGCTACCTCAAAGACGCCGCCAATACTACACCCGTATTTGTCGGTAGCCTGGAAGTTCTGAAGTTCCTCTCAGAAGCTGGATTAAAACTAGGAATTCTGTCAGCGGCGAGAACATCACGGGTGCAAGCCTTTGTTAAACGTCACCAACTCGACCCTTATATTCAGCTAGAGCAAGGAGTAGACGAAGGCCCTAGTAAACCCGACCCTACACTCTTTCTCCAAGCTTGCCAAACACTAGGCGTTGAACCCGCTTCTACTCTCATGGTAGGAGATTCTGCGGGAGATATTGAGATGGCACGTCGTGCGGGTGCGGCAGGTTGTATTGGCATCTGTTGGGGTTCACCGCAAGCTGCACATTTAGAAGCGGCAGATGTTGCGATTTCCCAGCTGGATGAAATCGAAGTGGTTGATTCTTGACCCCCACAAGAATTGCCAAGAAGAGTTGACAGTTAGTCGGTTAAAAACCTTCAACCTTCAACATTCAACCTTCAACCCAGTACCCTTCACCAAGGTGAGAATTCTCTTCTAAAAGCTCCAAGTTTTTGAGCAGTCGAATAGCTGATTTATACGCTTCTTCCGTTAATTCGTCCCGTTCGCCGCTGCTCTCTACTAAGTCATCAACCACCAACTGCAAGAAACCAATCATAGGGTTTAGACGATTGCGAATTTCATAAGAGGCTCGGATAAAAGCCTCATTGGCTGATGCATGGATCACTTCATTCGCGCTACGGTCAAATTGCATTAAGTAAAGACGTGTATAGTAACCGCCTTTCTTGAGTAGTTCCTCATGGGTACCCAGCTCTACAACTCGTCCCTTGTCCAGCACCGCAATCTGACTGGCTTTTTGCACCGTAGAAAGTCGGTGAGCAATCACAATCGTAGTGCGATCGCGGCAAAGTTCATCGATCGCCTGTTGCACCAAGCGCTCAGATACACTATCCAGAGCACTGGTTGCCTCATCCAGAATTAGAATATCGGGGTTACGCAGCAGAGCACGGGCGATCGCCAGTCGTTGTCGTTGCCCTCCAGATAACAGAACGCCGCGATCGCCAATTTCTGTATCAAACCCTTGGGGTAGCTGAATAATAAATTCATAAGCATTCGCTCGTTTGGCGGCTAAAAGCACCTGTTCGTCCGTCACATTCTTCAGCCCATAGGCGATATTGTAACGAACCGAATTATTAAATAAAAACGTATCTTGACTAACAATTCCCATCCCTTGCCTGAGCGATCGGATGTTATAGTCTCTTAAATCTTGGCCATCGATCGTAATTCGCCCCTCAATCGGGTCATAAAATCTCGGTAGCAAATCCGCCATCGTTGATTTACCTGCACCCGAAGCACCCACTAAAGCGAGGGTTGTTCCTTTGGGAATCCATAAATCCACCCCTTTTAGGACTAAATCATCATGGCCTGGGTAGGTAAAAGACACACCTTCCCAACGAATTCCTTGTTTTATTTTTGTGTAAAAAATTTCACCATTCGTCATGAAAGGTTTGTCATCTCGCCGCAGAAAATTGGCCACGATTTGAGTACCCGGTGCGGCATTAGCAAATTGGCTTCTTTGGGCATTCAGTTGGCTAACTACCGGAAGTAACCGGAAGAGTACATATAGATAAATGAGTAATACGGTTAACAGCGACTCCATCTGCTGCCAAAAGAAAGCTTTCCCCAAAAAGACAATTGATAAAATTGACAAGGTTCCTACTATTTCATTAATAGGGCCAATGGCGTCATAATTAGCTTGCGATCTGGCATCTACTTTTTCTAAATCATCAACAAATTTATCAAGTTGTTTATACTCATATTCTTCATTGCCAACTGCTTTAATGAGTCGTATTCCTGTTAACATCTCGACCAGGATTGTCGCATATCGGCTGGATTTTTCGGATAGCACCTGACCAAAGCTTTTAGCTCGTTGTATCAAGGCTTGATTAATCAAAGCCACCAGAAATAATAAGCCGCTGGCAGCTATGGTGAGTTTCCAAGATATAGAAACAAGAATGCCAATATAGATTAAAATATTAATGGATGTCGTAAATATGTTAATTGCGATTCGGATAGAAACGGTTGCTCGACCTACCTCATTTCCTATCTGATTCAAAATGTCGCCAATTTTAGTTGTAGAAAAATAAACGATATCAACTTCTAATAATAGTTTAAGTCCTTCATCCCTAATATCCCTGACTAGTTTTCTTGATAAATTTGCCGAAACTATGGCATTCAGATATACGGCAACATTCTTTAAAATAATTCCTAAAACAACTACCGCAACCATGAACAAAATGCTTGTGCGATCATCACCCCGATCAAAAAAAGCCAGGATTTTTTGGATGGCTGGTGGGCCAACGTTCAGGTTGATATCCTCTTTCCCCAAAAATCCTAATACTAATGGCACAATCAGTGTTGTGCTAACCCCATTAAAAAGGGCACTAGATGAACCGAGAATAATGGTTAAAACAATCCAGCCGGGATAGCGTAGTGCGTATCTCAAGAGAAGCTGATTAGAAGACATAGAGTAGGTGATGCGATAAGATAGAAAGCTTATTTTTACACTAATGATTACCTTTCCAGCATCATCTTTAGTGCAATAAGAGAGAAAATACCCAGACAAAGCAAGCTTGCCCCTGGGGGACGGTGTTAATTAACCAATAATCTTTAAGCGACCAGTTTGCAGGTCGTCAAAGATGCGATTGATCTGGCTGCGGTCATCGTCGGTAACTTTGTAGTCAGAGAGGAATGTAGTAACCAGTTGTAGATGTTCCTGACGGCTCAATTGACCAGTCTTAAGAATGCGCTCCACGATAGGCTTGAGAGTTTGACTAAAGTGATTCTGATTGTTTCCTGCCATTAGTTGCTGGTCACGCGATCCCGTTTTAGCACGCTGGATATTGCTTTAATTTTCTCCTAAGATAGTCTGCTTGGCATGGATACGTCATCTCGCACCAGAGAGATGCGTAGAGCTATGGTTGAATAGGGTGGGTCGAAACGTTTCTATATTGAGGGTTGGGTCGGTTCGTCCATCGAAAAAGAAACTGATTTGAGTGAGGCAGGACAAGTCATGCAAGTCAATCGGCTTTCAGCCCTTTCTGACAACTATATTTTTTTGCTCCATGACCCCAAACAAAACATTGCCGCAGTTGTTGACCCAGCAGAGGCGGCTCCGGTGCTACGGCGTCTAGACGAACTGGGCGCTCAATTGGTCGCCATTTTCAATACCCACCATCACATGGATCATGTCGGCGGGAATCGGCAGTTGAGGCAACGTTTCCCAGATGCCTGTGTGTATGGGGGCGCTCAAGACCAGGGTCGCATCCCAGAACAACAGGTGTTTTTACAGGAGGGCGACAAGGTCGAATTTGCCAAAAGAATAGGAGAAGTCTTGTTCGTTCCTGGACATACCCGTGGGCATATCGCGTATTACTTTCCTCCGGTCGTCGAGGATGAAATGGGAGAACTCTTTTGCGGTGATACCTTATTTGCGGGTGGTTGCGGCAGACTTTTTGAAGGAACCCCGACGCAGATGGTAGATTCTTTGACTAAGCTGCGGACTTTACCGGATAACACACGAGTCTGGTGCGCTCACGAGTACACGCTGAAAAATCTCCAATTTGCTCTAACTGTAGATACCGACAATCCTGACTTACACAGCCGACTGACGGAAGTTCAATCCGCTCGTCAGCGTTCGGAGGCAACCGTGCCATCCCTGTTGGGCGTGGAAAAGCGGACGAATCCCTTCTTGCGCTGGGAGGAGCCAAAACTACAAGCCGCTGTCAAGTCTCAAGAACCCGTGCAGATTTTTGCACGGCTGCGGGGTATGAAGGATCGGTTTTAACGGCAGCAGACAATTACCCATGGGCACAGCAAAAAGTCAAAATTCTCATCGCCTATCTCCCATCGGGTTGCGATCGCTACACAGATTTTCGTACTATGAAGTGTTCTAGGATATCACCACTGTTCCTTGGAAGTCAGTACCTGAAATAACGACTATGGCGAAACGCGTGCAATTAGTTTTAAGTCAAGATGTTAGCAAGCTAGGAAAAACCGGGGATCTGGTTGACGTTGCTCCTGGTTATGCTCGCAATTATCTAATTCCTAAAAAAATAGGAATCATCGCCACTCCTGGCATTCTCAAGCAAGTTGAACGGCGTAGAGAGCAAGAGCGGCAGCGCTTACTCGAAGAGAAACAACAAGCGGAAGTCCGCAAAACGGCGCTGGAAACGGTGGGTCGCTTTATTATCCAAAAGCAAGTGGGTGAAAACGAGGCCATCTTTGGTACCGTTACAGCTCAGGAAGTGGCAGAAGTGATTCAAGCCGCCACGAATCAGGAAGTAGACCGTCGGGGCATTACTTTACCCGATATCGGCAAACTCGGTTTCTACAAAGCGGAAATCAAGTTACATCCGGAAGTCACGGCGACGGTAGAGATTCAAGTTACGTCTAACTAAATTGAACTTTCGGGCGCGCATTCCTCGTCCATACCCAGTATGGGCGGGGTTTAGTGCCTGTAAATTTTAACGGTAGGCAAACGTAGGATCGATCAGGTTTGTCGCACGAAGTTAGTTCACCCAAACACGATCATTTCCAAAGCCTCGCGTTCGCTAAGCTGATCTTATCTCCCGATATTGCCCTGGCTATGACTGACGACCTGAATTTCTCTGCATTTAGTAACGCTTTACCCCCTCAAAACGTTGATGCCGAGGAATCAATACTCGGAGGTATTCTATTAGACCCCGAAGCCATGGGTCGGGTTGCGGACTTACTGCGCCCAGAAGCCTTCTATATCAATACACACAGAGAAATCTACAAAGCGATTTTAGCGCTGCATACTCAAAGCAAGCCGGTGGATTTAATGAGTGTGACCACCTGGCTGTATGACCACGAATTATTAGCTAAAGTTGGCGGTCAGAGCAAGTTAGCGGAGTTAGTGGAGCGCACCGTGTCAGCGGTCAATGTTGACCGATATGCGGCTTTGGTGGTGGATAAGTACCTGCGTCGCCAACTGATTCAGGCGGGGAACGATATTGTTGAGCTGGGTTATGAGACATCCATTGAGTTAGAAACCGTCTTCGACCAAGCCGAACAGAAGATTTTTAGCCTGACCCAAAAGCGTCCTCAACAAGGTTTAGTGCCAATTTCTCAAACCCTAATTCAGACATTTCAAGAAATTGAAACTCGTCAAGAAGGTGCGGCTTTGCCGGGTATTTCCTCAGAGTTTTATGACTTAGATGTCATGACGGGCGGTTTTCAGCGTTCTGACCTGATTATTGTGGCGGGTCGCCCGTCAATGGGCAAGACCAGCTTCGCGATTGGGATTGCTCGCAATATTGCTGAAAAATTTCCCGTAGCCATTTTTAGCTTGGAAATGTCAAAAGAGCAGTTAGTGCAACGGCTCTTAGCCAGTGAGGCGGGTATTGAGAGCAATTATCTGCGGACTGGGCGGATTAGTCAAAATCAGTGGGGAGATTTGAGTCGTGCGCTGGGCACACTGTCGGAATTGCCGATGTATATCGACGATACCGCTAACCAGACGGTGATGCAAATGCGATCGCAAGTGCGGCGTCTTCAGGCGGAACAGGGCGAAAAGTTGGGATTGGTGTTGATTGACTACTTGCAATTGATGGAAGGGAGTGGCAGCGATAACCGCGTCCAAGAACTATCTAAAATCACACGAAGTCTGAAAGGATTAGCCCGCGAACTCCAGGTTCCGGTAATTGCTCTATCTCAGCTCAGCCGAGGCGTGGAAGCCCGCACCAATAAGCGACCCATGATGTCAGATTTGAGAGAGTCGGGTGCGATCGAGCAAGACTCCGATTTAATTATTATGTTGTACCGCGACGAATATTATTCCCCTGATACACCGGACAGGGGGATTGCAGAAGTGATTATTACGAAACATCGAAATGGCCCGACGGGTGTCGTGAAGCTGTTATTTGACCCACAATTTACTCGTTTTCGGAACCTTGCCTCTCCCAATCGATGAAGATTCAATCCCATTGAGAGAGGTAGGATATTTTTCTAGCTAATTTTCAGCAGTTCCACATCAAAAATCAGTGTGGCGTTAGGCGGAATCACTCCACCCGCACCACGGGAACCGTAACCCAACTCAGCTGGGATAATCAGTTGACGCCGTCCACCGACCTTCATCGAGCCGACGCCCTCATCCCAGCCTTTGATCACCTGTCCTACACCAATTTTGAAGGAAAAAGGACGGTTGCGATCGCGCGAACTATCGAACTTCGTCCCATCTTCCAAAGTTCCTGTATAGTGAACCACAACCGTCTGTCCCTTTTGGGGAGTGGCTCCGTCGCCCGCTTTAATTTCTTTGTACTTCAGACCTGAGTCCGTTGTCACGACATCGCTACCCGTAGTCTGTGCGCTTTCTGAATCACTATTCATGGCTATAAGTTTTGTATTGTCAACAGCCGGTTTAGCACTGGTATCGGGTGCCACTACAGCAGGTTGAGTGTTGGTGAGTTCGGAAGCGTAAGCGGAGCTTTTCCCACCACTCAACTGAGCCACGAGCAGCAGCAAACCAAAAGCGAATACTAGCCCTAAGCTGATTAAAATCTCTTTCAAAATCTATCCTCCCGATTGAACGTTTCTCAACGCCAGAGCTTGTTTTCTAAGTCTCGCACCTGGCGCTCTAGACGGTCGATGCGACCTCGCAATTCATCCATTTCTGATTGACGAGGCACACCTAAATCTTGCATCATATTACGCAACTGCCGTTCCATCTGCGCTTCGAGATTACCATGCTCTGACTTGATCTGCTGCACCATCTCATCGACAATTCCTTTGGCCTGTTCGGGGTTAATTTTTCCCTCTTTTACCCATTCATCGCTCACCGTTCGCAGTTTGTCGGCGACTACTGATGTCGTGCCAACACCGACCATCAATAACTGCTGGAGCCAATTGTTATTATCCATCTGTCGTTCCTATCACTCGGTGCTTAATTGGGGGGCTTAACGTAGACTGTTCCCAAGGGTGCGGACACCGGATTGATTTCCAGCCTACAGTTCTATTCTGTGACATCTTCCCAACACCTGTCGGCAACCTACGCTTAGATAAATCATGACCGAAAAATTGGGATTATTGCGCCGTCCTTCCAGGACGGCTTTTTCATGCTAGGATATTTGATGTAGGATTTCCCACATCAAATGATTGTCTTAGAGTTCAAGGCTAAGGGAAAAATCACTCAATACGCTGCTATCGATGAGGCGATTAGAACCACTCAGTTTGTTCGCAACAAGATCATCCGATATTGGATGGAGAATCCAGGTGTAGGGCAAAAAGAGCTGTATCGTCACAACACAGCGCTGAGAGCGGAGTTCCCATTTGTGAAAGCCTTGAACTCTCATGCTTGCCAAGTTGCAGTAGATAGAGCGTATACCTCAATTACTCGGTTTTACAGCAATTGTAAAAAATCCATTCCGGGCAAAAAAGGTTATCCAAAGTTTCAGAAAAATTGTCGCTGTGTTGAGTACAAAACTTCTGGCTGGAAGCTTTCACAAAACCGAAAACAGATTGATTTCATCGACAAAAAAGGGATTGGCAAGCTTAAACTCAAAGGAAAATGGGATTTAAACTTCTACCAAGAAGACCAGATAAAACGGGTTAGGATTGTGCGTCGTGCCGATGGCTACTACGTTCAGTTCTTGGTGAATGCTGAGAATAAGGTAGACATAGAGCTAACAGGCAAGATGCTGGGGTTAGATGTTGGACTTGTTGAGTTTTACACTGATAGCAACGGTCACACGGAACCTAACCCTAAGTTTTATCGCCAGAGTGAGAAACGGCTGAAGTTTCGGCAACGGCGTGTTTCTCGTAAGAAAAAAGGCTCTGCCAACCGCAGGAAAGCCATTAATAGACTAGGGCGATTACATCTCAAGATAAGTAGGCAACGTGAAGAACACGCGTGTAGAGTAGCGCGTTGCGTAATCCAATCTAACGATTTGGTCGCCTATGAAGACTTGAGGATTCAGAACTTAGTCAAGAATCACTCTCTAGCCAAGTCTATGAATGATGCTTCTTGGTATCAGTTCAGAAAATGGCTAGAGCATTTCGGGATTAAGTTTGGCAAGATAACTGTTGCGGTTAATCCGGCATTAACATCCCAGGAATGCTCTAACTGTGGCACTCTAGTTAAGAAATCTCTATCCATGAGAACTCATATTTGTCAGTGTGGGTTCGTCTTAGACCGAGACTGGAATGCTGCCATTAACATTCTGAAGTTAGCCTTGAGTACCACAGGGCATGTGGGAACTTGGGTTTTAAACCCGAACGCTTTGCCTCGCTTCGCTCACCATGCTTCGCAAACGGGAGATTTAACCTCTACTTTGGCTGGAGCAATCCTGTCAGGGCAAGCTGAGTCTATGAACGAAGAATCCTCGCCCTTCTAGGGCCGGGAGTGTCAAACAATAGAGCGATGTCTCTTTTCGAGCCGTCGTAACTAACCTCAAGCAAGATTCGTCAACATGGTAATTGAGTGGCTCAAGCTGAGAGTCTCTCCCGAACTCCGGGAAAAATTTATTCAAAAAGATGCCGAAATCTGGACATCGATGCTGGCAACCTATCCAGGATTCTTAGGTAAAGAAGTCTGGATTAATCCAGAAACACCGACAGAAGTGATCATCGTCATTCGTTGGGCTAGCCGCGAAGCCTGGGAATCGGTTCCGTCAGAGCGGCTAAAAGAGGTTGAAAAGCAATTTACTCAAGAGTTTGGAGAGCAACAAGAAATTATTGAGGCGGCTGAGTATCAAGTCCGCAAATTTCCCTTGACCTCAAGCTAAGGCCAGAGGACTTTGTCTGGGTAGGATAGCCTATAGGAATCTGTAAGCGGATCAGAGCTACGACTCATGCAAAATTGCCCCAAATGCCGCCAATCCGTCAGTAGCAGCGCGGTGACTTGTCCCCACTGTAGAACGATGCTCAAAGCCTATGGTCATCCAGGTATTACGTTGCACCGAGCTGTGGGAGATACACCCCTGTGTGATAGCTGTACGTACCATGCGGATGATACGTGTAACTTTCCTCAACGTCCCTTGGCTCAGGAGTGTACTCTTTACGACAATAGGAACCAGCGTCAGTTAGAGAGAGAGTCGGCTGAGCATACCGGGTCCGACTTGATCACTTCTTTCAGGTTGTACTGTCAGCAACACCCAACCTTGTTCGGTCTAGTAGGATTGATAGCCGTGAGTCTTCTGCTGACGGTCATTGTCTCTAAATGAATTAAAAATACAACAATTTTATTGACAAAATAATGTTTTAGTGTACTTGGACTATGCCAATCCATTAAATCAAACTGCTAGCCGCTGTTGGAGCTTGGTTTGTTGGTGAGCTGTCAACTTGTGGCATCTGCTCCACGCCTGTATTTTTTTCCTCAAATACATCCAAGTCAAACCAGAAGGTTGTACCAACACCAACTTCGCTCAATAAGTGAACTTGGCTGTGATGTTTCTCAATAATGTTTCGGACAATAGAAAGCCCTAACCCTGTTCCTTCCAGGGTATGAACTCGGTTTTCTACACGGAAGAACCGTTCAAAAATCGCCTCTTGGTCTTCTGCATCAATCCCAATACCTGTATCAGAGACTTCAATTCGCACAGATTTAGACTCATTGTGATGATTGAGTGCTGGTTCTAGCAGATAGGCGCGAATCGCTATACGTCCACCGGATTCCGTAAATTTTAGGGCGTTACCCACCAAGTTATCAAATACTTGAAGTAATAAATCATAGTGACCCAAGACCGGAGGCAAGTTGGGTTCAATATCGTGAAGCAGTTCAATGCCTTTGTCGCGGACATTTAGCTGGTAGGTTCGCAACGTCTGCTCTACGGGTTGAGCAATGTCTACAGGCTCAAAGTGATAAATTCGACAAGATGTCTCCAGCCGGGATAAATCCAATACATCGTTGACTAGACGAGTTAAACGGTCAGTTTCGCGATTGGCCGTTTCGAGAAACTCGCGACGCTCGGTTTCTGTCAAGTCTTCCCCATATTCGTGGAGTGTTTCAATAAAGGATTTGATATTAAACAGGGGCGTCCTCAGTTCGTGGGAAACATTACTGATAAAGTTGCTCTTGGCCTCATTCAACTGCACCTCACGGGTAATGTCTTGCACCGTCATGGCAATTCCCTTGAGTGTTTCGCGGTACTGATCGAACACACGGGTCAAGAGAATACGAACCGTGCGCGCCGCCGGTTGGGTAAGAGTAATACGGAACTCTTCTCCTTCACGGTCTTCGCTTTGCCGCAAGGCATCGCTATCGAGATCGGCAGCGGTTTGACCCCCAGCAATTTGATAAAGAGGCCGCGTTAGTTCCATCGTGACCACGTTAGGCAGATGATGCAGGACATTTTCTCCCACAATGTCACATCCTTCCCAACCAAAAATGCGTCGTGCGGTCAGGTTGACCAACATCACCTGTAAATTGGTGTCAATTAAAACAGCACCATCGGCAATCGTAGAAACCAGCGTCTCTAACTTGGCTTTCTCAGCGGTGAGTTCCTCGATATTTTGTTCTTCGTAGCGCTCTAGGCGCTCTGCCATTTCATTAAAACTGAAAATCAGCTCTCCCAGTTCTCCCCCTAAAGGCAGGTCGATTCGTTGCTTGAAATTTCCGGCTGCAATGTTTTTGACCCCAGTGAGTAGTTCTTTGATGGGTTTGGTAATCATCAAAGCGTTTGACACAGCACCTAAAATCACCATCACCCAGATCGAGATAAAGACAGCGATTGTCACATCTCGTGTCAAATTTGAGGAAGCAACAACATTCTTATTCGGGTTAATGCCAATCGCTAGAACGCCCAAGGACTTGCCATCATGCCTGAGGGGAACAAAAACATCCGTCACTTCCCCATCCGGCGTCAGATGTTGCCGCACCATGGGCAACTCAGAGTTACTCGCGTAGTTTTCCGGCAGCTCAATCCGGCGCTGAATCGTGAGTGAGTTCTGCACCTCAGATTCAGAGAACGGAATGCCAAAAAAGATTCGACCCTTGGCATCTGCATAGATCATGTAGCGCACACTGGACGTTGTGCTATAGAAGCGCTGAGAAAAACGAGCCACTTCCGTCAGATTGTTTTCCGCAATCTGAGGTGCCACATTAGCCGCCAGCAACAGACCTAAGTCACGACCGAAGCGAGTATCGTTCATCCTCGCATCCTGTTGAATCGTGTTCACCGCCCAGAAGGTCAGGCCACTCATGATTAAGGAAACGGCTAGTGTTGCTGCCGCCATCAGCCGGGTTTGGAGTGTAAAGTCCGACCACCAATGCGCGATAACTTCTCGTATGGTTTTTAACAAAGCCGAGCTCGGTTGGTTTACCACTATCAACAGAACAGTCTTGTAGCAGGAGATGCTTGGGTCTGTGAGAAATCGTTTCCCAGAAAACGTCTCCCCTTTAATATATATATAACGATTTGCTGGAAGCTCACGTTATTTAGGGAGAGTAGAGTCAACAAATATACCTTTAATCGTGCAAAGAACCCAATTTGATCGCTCGATGACCGATATCTTTACGGTAATATATTCCCTCAAACTGAATTAAATCGATCGCCTTGTAAGCGTTTGCGATCGCCTCCGCCAAAGTTTCCCCAGTTGCCGTCACGCCGAGTACGCGACCCCCATCAGTCAAGAGCTGTTGGTGCTTGAGCTGAGTGCCAGCTTGGAATACAGTAGCACCTAATTGTTCAGCTTGTTCGATTCCCGTAATGACCTGACCTTTTGGGTAGGCACCGGGATACCCTTGAGCGGCAGCAACAACACAAGCTGCTGCACCGGGTTTCCAAGCAATGGGTGGAAGTTGCGCTAGTTTTTGTTGGGTACAAGCCACTAGCAATTCGTCCAAGGGAGTTTCGAGTAACGGTAAGATCGCTTGAGTTTCCGGATCGCCGAAACGACAATTAAATTCCAGAACCATCGGGTCACCTTGGGGAGTGATCATCAATCCGGCGTAGAGAACCCCCCTGTAATCAATGCCACGTTGCCGTAAGGCATCCACTGTCGGCTGGAGAATTTCTTGCTCAATGCGTTCCATCAAAGCAGGTGTGACAATGGGTGCTGGGGCATAAACTCCCATTCCCCCTGTATTTTCTCCCGTATCGCCCTCTCCAATCCGCTTGTGGTCTTGTGCAGGTAGCAAAGGGCGTACTGTTAAGCCATCCGTCAGCGCTAAAACCGAAACTTCTTCACCCGTCACACACTCTTCAATCACCACAGGAGTCAACCCACTTTTGAAGAGTGACTCAACCGCCGCCTTGGCCTCTTCAACGGTAGCAGCAACGGTCACCCCCTTGCCGGCAGCCAATCCATCCGCTTTAACAACAATGGGCGCGCCTTGAGCTGTGACATAATCCATTGCCGCCTGAGCATTCGTGAAAATCTCACACCGAGGCGTGGGAATTCCCGCTTGTTGCATCAAAGACTTCGCCCAGAATTTACTCGATTCAATCTGTGCGCCTTCCTGGGTGGGTCCAAAAACCATGAGGTTCGGGTTGTGTTTTTGGAAGTAGTCTGTAATTCCCAAAGATAGGGGGAGTTCTGGGCCGACAACCACCAATGTCACATTCTGAACCACAGCAAATCGAGCCATGCCCTCAAAATCATCAACTCGTAAGGAAACATTCTGGCAACGCTCTGTTGTCGCTGTGCCACCATTACCAGGAATGCATATCACCTGCCGAATGCGCTGAGATTGCAACAGTTTCCAAGCAAGGGTATGCTCGCGTCCCCCATTGCCAACCACCAAAACCTTCACCTTAGCTTTATGCTCCAGAAGAATTGAACTTTCAAGAGTTTACACTGCCAATCAGCGACTCTACCTCTAGTGGGTACTCTCGTTGATGTTAAACCTCTTGTTGGATAATTGAGTTGTTTTTCCCTTAGCCTTGAACTCTAAGACAATCATTTGACGTGGAAAAACCTACATCAAAATAATACTATGAATAAAGTCCCCCTAGAAGCCGGAGCTTTAGTGAGGAGAGGCTTGTATCCCATAGTTTTGGTCATAACTTAATCATTCATGACTTTTTGCCGCTGATAACGCTCTTTAAACAAGCGCTGTTGTTGCTTATGCTCCACAATCGGGGCAGGATAATTCAGAGCATGGCGCTCAAGAGGGGGGATGTCACCGCTAATCAGGTACTCAGTATCAACAGCCCGCAGTTCAGGGAGCCATTCTCGGATGTATTCGCCTTCTGGGTCAAATTTTTGGGCTTGACTGGCTGGGTTGAAAATCCGTAGCGGCTTGGGGTCCATGCCACTCGAAGCACTCCACTGCCAGCCGCCGTTATTCGCCGAAAGGTCGGCGTCGTATAGCTTTTGCAGAAAGTATTTTTCTCCCCATTGCCAGTTTATGAGTAAGTCTTTGGTGAGAAAACTGGCAACAATCATACGGCAACGGTTATGCATCCACCCCAGGCTGTTGAGTTGACGCATGGCAGCATCTACGATGGGATAGCCGGTTTTACCCTCACACCAAGCTTGGAATAGCTGTGGCTTATTGTCCCAAGGAAAATCTTTAAAAGTCTGGCGATAAGGCCCATCCGCGAGTTCTGGGAAGTGATACAGCGCGTGTTGATAGAACTCTCGCCACGCTAATTCCTTTTGCCACGCCTGGATGTTAGCTTGGGTTTCATCACTACGGCTATTTTTTAAGCAGGTGATCGTTGCTGCCCAAACAGTACGAATACCGATCGCACCAAATTTCAGCGCGGCACTAAGCTCAGATGTGCCCTTCATCGCCGGGAAGTTGCGTTGTTCTTCATACTCAGTAATCGCATGAGCGCCAAATTTCGCCAACTTCTCTTGTGCTGCCTCTTCCCCTGGTTGCGTCAACAGATCATTGTCCCAAACAAAGCCTAAATCCTTGGCGGTTGGGAGTGCGATCGCTCCTGCTTGTTGCGCTGTCTCTTGTTCTTCTGGGGTGAGTCCCTCGGCATGGTTGAGGGTGTCTACAGGAGCCATTTTGGCTTTGCTACTCCAATTTTTCCAGAAGGGAGTATATACCGTGTAAGGTTCCTGCGATTTTGAGTGAATTTCTTCCGGGGCGTGCAGCAGTTGATCCCAGTGGTTATGTACCTCAATCCCCTTTTGGGTGAGTGCATCACCAACGATGCGATCGCGCTGTTTAGAATACGGCTCAACATCCCAATTCCAGAAAACGGCTTTCGCCTTGAGCGCGGCTGCGAGGGCTGGGAGCGCCTTAAACGGCTCTTCGTGCAGAATAAGCAATTGGCTACCCGCCTGGGTGTAACGCTGTTGAAGGGACTGCAAACAGCCAATCATGTAACTTACTCTTGCCGGAGCCACATCATCCCGTTCCAAGATGTTGGGATCGAGGCAGAAGACTCCTACCACTTTTTGGCTGTTTGCCCTTGCGGCGGCGAGTCCAATATTATCTGAGATGCGTAAATCGCGGCGGTGCCAGAACAAAATTAAGTCAGACATTCAATCCAAGCTGAGCAGAGAAGGCTTCTTCTGTCAGCTTAGAGGCAATGGAGGCTCTGTGAGGAGTTCTTGACACAATGGGACTCTAAACGTTTGCCTCATAGGGTTCGCGTCGAGCCATCAGTTGCTTGTCGAGTTGGATAATATAATCCCTACCGTAGGTGCCATTTTCTAAACCGTCGATGAGATGATCAGGAAGGTCTTGTGTGATTTCCTCGCTACAAGCAGCAGCGGCAAGTGCGATCGCAGCGACTGTATCCACATCTCCGGTAAAGGCAATGCAATCCTTGAGCAGTTCGCTCAGAGAATCATTCCGGATGACAGCGGTAATCGCCGCCCTGACACTCATCCAGCCTTTTGACCTAACTTCTCCCTGCCACGGTTTTGACCATTCACCGAGGACATGAGTTTCCAGAAACTTGCCTAGTTCCTTTTTTTCGCCCAACTGGTAAATAAAGTAATGGGACATCAAGGCGGCTGCGATCGCGGCGTTGATGCCATCGGGTGTGTTGTGCGTGATTGCGGCTTGAATGGTTGTGGCTTTAATCACCTGCTCAATCGTGGGTAAAATGCCAATCGGTGCCGCACGCATCGCTGCACCACTTTTATCACTTGTCCAAATGATATTCTCTAGAAACTGCTGTCCATCCTGGACTTGGAGCAAAAATCGATAAAACTTTCCGGCATAGCCTTCTCGTGGATCGCGCTTAAAGGTAGTAACGAACCGATGAGCCAAAACTTCAGGTGTCCAAGGTTCCCCAGCAACTAACGTTTCTGCGATCGCAAGGCTCATCTGGGTGTCGTCCGTGTAGCAACCCGGTTTGATTTGATGACGGGGATGCTGTATGTAACGGCTCAAATCGTTGTAACGCTGAACCAATTCGCTATCCGCGTATTCAAAGCCTGCGCCGTAAGCATCCCCAATTGCCAACTCCAGCAACATTTAATTCACTTGTTTAAAGAATTCTCCTCTGTTGTATCAGAGTGTGCTGACCGTTGGTGGGTGGGTGGGAGAACTCTACTTATTTTAGGAAAGGACGTGCCAGGAAAAAGCTGGAAATGGATTTGGCATCGATCGGTTCTCCTGCCAGGATGGCTTCCTCTAACTCTTGAGGTGTCATCAACACATTTTCCATGTCTTCATCCGCATCGCGATTCGGTGGCGCTTCCAGCTTTTCCAAATCCTGAGCGAGAAAGGCGTAAATGAATTCGTCCGAATAACCGGGTGCCACCGGAAATTTACCTAATTTTTGCCATTTATGGGCACGGTAGCCGGTTTCTTCTTCAATTTCTCGCTTGATGGTGTCCTCTGGAGCTTCATGCTGTTCTACAGTTCCCGCCGGAAACTCTAAAAGACGTCCTTGGAGCGCAAAACGATATTGCCGCAATAGGATCAGTTTGCCATCAGGTGTGACGGGTACAGCCAGGGCACCACCCGGGTGACGAATGCATTCCCAATCTCCCTGTGAATTGTTGGGAAGACGGAGGTTGCTGACTTCAAAACTAAATTTACGACCCTGATAAACCAGGCGTTGTTTCAGTAATTGAGGGGGTTCGCGACCTACTAGCATAAACAGTTAAAAGGTTATGGTTTGGAAAGTTCAAAGCCTGAATTGCTTTTAGCTGAACCTTGAAATTCAAAGTCTGCGGACTCCTGAACAGTCTACCCTTTGTACAAGTTGTGCGATCGCTTGTCCGGAAACTGGCTCAATCCAATCGGGCGAAATTTCCGCTAAAGGCACAAGGACAAAAGCCCGTTCTGTGAGGTGAGGGTGGGGCAGTTGAAGATTGGGTAGATTCAGGATTAAGTCATCAAACAGCAATAAATCGAGATCCAGGGTTCTTGGCCCCCAGCGTTCTTGACGCACTCTACCAAATTGGACTTCAATTTTCAGTAAAGTTGCTAACAGTTCCTGTGGCGTAAGTTGCACTTCTAGCAAGGCACAGCCGTTGAGGTAATCCGGTTGGGGTGGGCCTATCGGGGCTGTTTGGTACCAACTAGACTGGGCTTTTAAGGAGATTCCTAAGCTCTGATTTAAGATTCTTAGCGCGCTTTCGAGGATGGTGCGGGAGTCACCGAGATTGCTACCCAGAGCAATTGCGCTCTGTACACTAGCAGGGGCAATCGTGTTTTGCGAACACTCTCCTAAGGCGTATTGTTCAGATTTCATATGGATTGGAGGCTTACGGCGCAAGCCGTTAAATGCAACCCAGACGGAATCAGACAGAAGTTGCCTGAGACCTGCTGTTTCAATGCCATTATCCTCGCCTATGGGGCTAAGTGGTCAAGGTTGCAATGACGGAGCCAAAACGCACCGTAACCTCCTGAGCGTTCAAAGCATTTGTGAGTGAGGAGTCGAAGATTCAGGCTGTTAGCTATCTGTACCCAAAACTTGATTTTTAAGGGATTTAACTTGCTCAGATAGCTCTTGGCGATTGGGAGCCGTGAGTAAATAGCGGTAAATAAACCAACCTGTATAACCGATGCCAATCAGCTCCAAGGTTGGTGCGATTAAGGGGATGTCATCGAGCGCATCCAGCAGAGCTAGGATTAGTTTGACCGTGACGAAAGAGCCGATGATCAGAGCAATGGTTCCCAACGGCCCCTTGTTTTCGGCAAAAAAGCGGCTAACGTAACCGGGTAAAGTTTGTAGAAAGGTGGCTACGCGTTCCCCATACTGCTGCCATTGAGCATTAGAGGGTTCCGTGGACGAATCTGAGGGCATCAAAAGCTTCGTTCCTCCGTTATTAATTTCTATGACTTCGGGTTGTTCAACTTCAGCAGTTGTATAGTCTGACGAGTCTGATCTTACAGTTTCAGGATTCATAATCGATTTTCGTAAATGACCAATCAAAACTCTTTGCTGAGTACTGTATTTACTATCAGCAGAACATTGACACGATTGTCAAATCATTTTGTTACCTTTTAGAGATAATAAGCACTCTCAGCCGAGTCTCTCATCCTCAGTTTCAATCCGTCAGACAAAAACGCCATGCCTCTAAAGACTTATATTCCTGAATGGAATGGCGTGGGCATTTGGGAAGCCGCCCCTATAGTCGCAAGATTTAGGGGTGGAGAATGTCACTATTGGCTAAACACAGGGCAAATTTATTTATGGACGTGGAACATACCCTAGGGCTTTGGCTGGTTGTACCTAGGGCTTCTGTATATTCTGTCGCGATCACGCCGGATGGTCGAACCGTAGTCAGTGGGGGTGCAGATAAGACAGTTCTATCTTGGGACTTGTACACGGCTCAACAACAATACCTTCTGAGAGGACATTCGGATTGGGTTTATTGTGTTGCCGTCACGCCGGATGGTGAAACTATTGTTAGCGGCAGTTCGGACAAGACGATTAAACTCTGGAGCCTTAGGAGTGGGAAAGAAATTAACACCCTTAAGGGACATTTAGATACGGTATGTTCTGTTGCTATAACGCCCGATGGAAAAACACTAGTCAGTGGTAGCAGAGACACTACTATCAAGCTGTGGGATTTAAGCAGTGGACAAGAAATTCGCACTCTTACTCCTCACTCCGATTGGGTTTCTTCGGTTGTGCTGACGCCAAATGGGCAGACGATTGTGAGTGGTTGTGCTGACGCGACGATTCAGGTCGGTGACATCGGTAAACTCACAGGGCATACTGCTGGTGTCACATCTGTTGCAATGAGTCCAGATGGCCGATTTATTGTTAGTGGTAGTATCGACGAAACGATTAAGGTATGGGACTTTGCTACCGGTCAACAACGACACACATTCACGGCTCATGCTGATGGTGTAACCTGTGTAACTCTGACACCCGATGGTCAGAAAATAGTGAGTGGTGGGAATGATAAAACCGTCAAGGTGTGGGATTTAAAGACGGGCAAAAAAATTCATACTTTTACTGATTATGTCGAAGCTGCTTTATCGGTTGCGCTGACGCCTGATGGACGAATCATTGTTAGTGGTAGCCGTAATAGTGTGATGAAGTTGTGGGAAATGCCATAAGGCATTATTTAGGGTATGTGGAGTAAAGGATTTTTTTTATATACCGGGGTGTGGAGCAAGGTTTTTTTAATAAACCACAGAGGCACAGAGAACGCAGAGAAGAAACGATGAGAGAGCGAGAGAAGAATCAGAATTGAGCTGAACCTTGGCAATCGGAAAGCCTACTTGGCAAATTAGTGTAAGTAAGGGATTCACTGCCCACCCTACTACCACAACATTAATGCCATGCTGGGAATAACACTGAGTGGTCGCTACAAAATCGTCCAACACCTTGGAGGTGGAGGCTTTGGTCAAACTTACCTTGCCCAAGACTTACAGCTACCGGGCAACCCTCTGTGTGTCGTCAAGCAACTTAAACCCCAGTCTACCGACCCCATAACGTTACAGACTGCAAAACGTTTATTTGATCGGGAAGCCCAAGTTTTATATAAGTTGGGCAATCATAACCACATTCCCAGACTTTTAGCGCACCTTGAACAAGAGCAAGAGTTTTATCTCGTTCAAGAATACATTGAAGGTCATGACCTGAAACAAGAACTACCACGAGGCAAACGGTTCAGTGAAGCTCAGGTGATAGCCCTATGCCAAGAACTATTAACAATCTTAGAGTTTGTCCATCAGCAAGAGGTGATCCACCGGGATATCAAACCGGCCAACATCGTTAGACGCAAACTTGATGGAAAACTGGTTCTGATTGACTTTGGGGCGGTTAAAGAAGTCGCGACGCAAACAGTTAACTCTGAGGGACATACCACTTTAACCGTAGCAATTGGTTCACCGGGTTATATGCCGAGTGAACAACTCAGGGGAAAACCTCAATTCTGTAGCGATATCTACGCTGTCGGGATGCTCTGTATCCAAGCGTTGACGGGGTTACCTCCTAACCAGTTGCCGGAAGACCCCAAAACCAGTGAAATTATTTGGCGCGATCAGTGGCAGCACAACACACCGCCTGAACAGGTACAAGCAAGTCATAAGCTAGCAGACGTTTTAGATACAATGGTGCGCTATGACTACCGCCAGCGTTACCAAACAGCAGCAGAGGCATTGCAGGTACTGACCTCATTAACTCCATCGCATTCCTCCCCAACAACTATTTCTGCCTCTCAAGTTATTTTTACGGCCTCAGCAAATCCATCGGAATCAACTGCCACTTACTCTGCACCTTCTCCAATTTCCGATTCGCCTGCGGACAGTCCAATTGAAATGGTAGAACCGACACAAGCGCCGCCCTCTCAGCAGCAGAGAACTCCTGATGCCTCAGTCAATTTATTGCAAGAAAAGGTCGGAAACGAAACGTCGGCTCGTTTGGTTGCTACGTCCCGAAACAAATCTTATAAGCTGTTCGGAATGGGGGCAGCTATTACGACGGCGGTGGCTTTGACAGTTGGCATTTATTATTTTCATGGATTAACTTTATCTGCGACAGAAAATCAATGGTCACAAAAAATGTCGCTATCCAAAACACTTACGGGAGATTCAAACTCTACTAATCCCGTTGCCATAACACCAGATGGCAAAACTCTTGCTACTGGGAGTGAGGAGGGGACAATCAAATTTTGGAATTTACAGACTGGAGAGCTGAAAAAGACATTCAAAGGGCATACATCAGCCGTAAATGTTATTGTTTTCAGTCCCAATGGTCAAACTCTGGCGAGTGGTAGCGCTGACGAAAGTATCAAGCTTTGGAATTTGAATACGGAGGGAGTACTTCACACTCTCTCCGGACGCTCAAAAGGAATTAGTGCGATTGTAATGACGCCGGATAGTCAGACTTTGGTTAGTGGCGATCGCGTTGGCAATATAGAATTTTGGAACCTGAAAAATGGAGAAAGAATCAACGCTTTTGCAGGTCATGAAATCTTGGTTACGTCCCTGGCAGTAACGCCAGATGGACAAACTCTAGTTAGCAGTAGTCAGGACAATAGGATTAAGCTGTGGGACGTGAAAACAGGGCAATTAATTCGCACGCTTACTGCGGCTGATTCACACCACTTCTTTTCTGTCGCGATTAGTCCAAATGGACAACAAATTGCCAGTGGCAGTTGGGATGGAGGAATTCGGCTTTGGGATTTAAAAACGGGTAAATTAACCCAAATTCTCAAAACGGATTCAGCTCCAATTGATACTGTTGTCTTTAAAGCAAATGGACAAACTCTCGTCAGTGGTAGTGCAGATGGAAGCATCCGAATGTGGGATTTAAAAACCAATAAACTGCGACGTACCCTCTCTGGACATTCAGAGGCTGTTAATCGTATGGTTATGACGCCGGATGGGCAGATGTTGGTGAGTAGTGGGAAAGATAAGGCGATCAAAATTTGGCGATCGCCTTAAGGGTAAAAGTGCGATCGCAAACAGGAGACTTGACAAAGATACGCTATTGGAGAATTACAGCGCATCAATACCATGTTGGGAAAAACTCTAAGTGGTCGCTACAAAATCGTCCAACACCTCGGAGGCGGCGGTTTTGGTCAAACTTACCTTGCCGAAGACTTACAGCTACCTAGCAACCCTTTATGCGTCGTCAAGCAACTCAATCCTAGGTCTACTGACCCATTAACTTTACAAACTGCAAAGCGTTTCTTCGATAGAGAAGCTGAAGTTCTGTACAAGTTGGGCAACCATGACCAAATTCCCAGACTTTTGGCTCACTTCGAGCAGGAGCAAGAGTTTTATCTGGTTCAGGAATGCATTGAAGGTCACGATCTCAAGCAAGAATTACCACGGGGTAAGCGCTTAACTGAAGCCCAGGTCATTGTCCTATGTCAAGACATCTTGAAAATACTAGAGTTTGTCCATCAGCAACATGTGATTCACCGCGATATCAAACCCGCCAATATAATTAGGCGAAGGCAAGATGGAAAGCTTGTTCTGATTGATTTTGGAGCCGTCAAAGAAGTCACGACTCAGGCCGTTAACCCTTCAGGAAACACCAGTTTAACAGTAGCAATTGGCTCACCGGGTTACATGCCCAACGAGCAACTGAGCGGCAAACCCCAATTCTGTAGTGATATTTATGCTGTTGGGGTATTAGGTATCCAAGCACTTACAGGGTTATCTTCTACTCAGTTGCCACAAGACCTCAGGACGAGTGAAATTTTCTGGCGCGATAACTGGCTGCACAACATGCCGCCGGAACAGGTACAAACCAGCGTTGAGCTGGCAGATGTTTTAGATAAGATGGTACGCTACGACTACCGCCAGCGCTACCAAACGGTGACAGAGACACTGCAAGCATTTGAGCAACTCACTATGGCTTACTGTGGCTCAACAACAGCCTCTATCTCTGAAGTTAGCTTCACCGCATCGGCTGACCCCTTTGAACCCACCACAACTTACCCTCGGCTTCCTCTAGTTTCCGATATGCCGACGGATACGATTGAATCCAAAGAACTGACACAAGCGCTACCCTCCCAGCAACAGCCAACTTCAAAGGCTTTGGGAAACTTATCAGACGGGCAAGTTGCTGATGAAACTATCACACCTTTGGTTTCTTCGTCCCGCAAGAAATATCGTAAATTGATCGCGATTGGTGGAGGTATTGTTGCTGCCGTAGGTCTGGCCTTTGGTATCTACCACGTTCATGGATTAACCATATCATTGGCAGAAAGTCAATGGTCAAAAAAGATATCACTCTCAAACACCCTCCCTGGAGATTCAAACTCTCTTAGTCCTGTGGCTATCAGCCCAGATGGCAAAACTCTCGCGAGTGGGAGTGAGGATGGGACAATCAAACTGTGGGATTTACAGACCGGGAAACTGAGAAACACACTTAAGGGGCCTCCATCACCCGATAAGCGTTCAAAATCAGTTAGAGCGATCGCATTCAGCCCAGATGGTAAAACTCTCGCTAGTGGGGGTGAGGACAACGGTATCAAGGTTTGGAACCTCGGCACGGGAAAATTACTCCACACTCTTTCCGGGAAATCGTATTGGATTAGCGCGTTAGCGATTAGTCCCGATAGTCAGACGTTTGTGTGTGGCGATGCGGACAGCTATATAACAATTGGAAATTTGAGAACTAGGGAACTCCAGAACTTTTTTGCTGGACATTCCACCATAGTTAACTCCCTCGCTATCAGCCCAGATGGGCAAACTGCCGTTAGCGGTAGTGATGATAAGACCATCAAGGTGTGGGAAATCAAGACGGGGCAGTTAATTCACACGCTTACCACCCCTGATTCTCGCCGCGTCTTCGCTGTTGCCATCAGTCCTAATGGAAAGACAATTGCCAGTGGCAATGAGGATGGAGTCGTTAGGCTGTGGAATCTGGGCAGTGGAAAACTCATCCAAAGCTTGCCAGTTGGTTCAGCGTCGATTATTGCTGTCGCCTATAGAGTTAATGGACATACTCTCGTGAGTGGCAGTAATGATGGAACAATTCGGCTATGGGATGTCAGAACAGGAAAGGTGCTGCGGACTATGCCAGGGCATTCAGCGCCGGTTTATTCCCTTGCCTTTAGTCCAGATGGGCAGACGCTTGTGAGTAGCAGCAAGGATGAGACGATTAAAATTTGGCGAGTACCATAGCCTAGTGCAAGAAGGCAGAAGTCAGGAGGCAGAAGGCAGAAGGGATATTGCGTGTACAGTAAGCTTTTTAATCTTTTGGAACTGGTGGGTTATTTCCGCCGCGCTGTACTAGATATCAATTACAGGTGAATTTCTACTTTTGCAAGAGACCCCACATCGATGCGATTGCGCGTTAGCGAAGCGAGACGAAGTCTAGTGCACCAGCAAAGCTGATCGCTCACGAACATTGCGATGAAAGTAGACTTTCAAGATAGATCCCAGGGGCGATCGCCCACAACGAATAAATGAAAATTCTTATCCCTTCTGCCCTCTGCCTTCTGCCTTCTGCCTTCTGCCTTATTTTCAAGCTAGGTCTATTTTTTAGGCGATCGCGCCAGCCTTTAAATTTCCCAACTCTCCAAGCTACACTAGCAAGTAGTTTTTATTACGAATCCGTAAGTCGCTTTAATCTACAACTGCAAAAATATAAGGTGCATTTTACTTCAGTCAATTCAGTCAAGTCGCTCCAATCTTTAGACTGCAAAAGTTAAAGCCCTTTAATAATTCTTGATAAATACAGGTTTAGTTCGCTCCCTATCATCTGCCACTGCATCAAGGTCATGCAAGGTAATACTCTAAATAGCCAGGGCACAAACGCCATCATCGGGAAAATTCTTTGCGATCGCTTCCAAATTATCCAACACTTGGGAGGCGGGGGGTTTGGTCAGACTTACCTTGCCGAAGACTTACAGCAACCGAGTAACTCGCCGTGTGTCGTTAAGCAACTTCAGCCCAAGTCTAAAAATCCAGATACCTTGCAGACAGCAAGAGTTTTGTTCGAGAGGGAAGCCAAAGTTCTTTACCAGTTGGGCAACCATCCTCGAATCCCTGAAATCAGAGCGGATTTTGAGCAGGATGAACAGTTTTATTTGGTTCAGGAATTTATTGAAGGCGGTGAACTCAAGCAGGAACTCCCTGCTGGCAAGCGGTTGAGTGAAACCCAGGTTATCGACCTGTTGCAGGAAATTTTACAAATATTAGAGTTTGTCCACGACAAGGGTGTCATTCATCGAGATATCAAACCCTCGAATTTAATCCGGCGCAAACAGGACGGTAGAATTGTCCTGATTGACTTTGGGGCGGTCAAACAAGTCAGCACTCAGATTGTTCATCCTGAAGGACAGACAACGTTGACAGTGGCGGTTGGTTCGCCCGGTTTCATGCCGAACGAACAACTCAGCGGTAAACCACGATTTTGTAGTGATATTTATGCTGTGGGGATGCTGGGGATTCAGGCGCTTACAGGAATACCAGCCAATCAGCTACCCGAAGACCCCAGAACCAGTGAAATTATATGGCGCAATCGGGAGGCGTTGCCAGTCGATGTTGAGGTTGAGGTAAGTCCGCCGTTGGCGGATGTGTTAGATAAAATGGTGCGCTACGACTATCGGCAACGCTTCCAGACGGCAACAGAAGCCCTTCAAGCGATTGCATCACTGAAGAATCCGTCAAACTATGGCGATACGTCTGGCACCTACACCTTAACCATCCCTCCCGCCTCAACTGCAAACGCTGTTACGGCAACACTACCACCTCAACCCTCAGCCTCTAAGGCGCTGGTCACTTCAGCACCTCTTCAAGACAAGGTACAAGCGAGTAACGCGTCTATAAGTACCCTTGATAAGAAATCCTATTGGCTGAAGCGCATTAGTGCAGGGCTTGTGACAGCTACAGCCTTGACTGTGGGATTTTACAAATTGCCCAACGCCGAATTTTTGAACACTAATCAGTTATTAGTGAGTGGACACAAGAGTTCACCCGTTAACACCCTCATCGGGCATTCCAAGGAAGTTTACTCCGTTGCCATCAGTCCAGACGGGCAAATTTTGGTGAGTGGAAGTGTTGACAAAAAAATTAAGTTGTGGAGTATGCCCGATGGGAAACCCCTGAAAACCTTGTCTGCACATCAGGATAAGGTAATGTCGGTTGCCATCAGTCCCGATGGCGGGATAATCGCCAGTGGTAGTAAAGACGGATCGATTAAACTCTGGAATTTGAAAACAGGACAACTTCTGCGTCCCCTTTCCGGACATTCTGAGTACGTGTTGTCGGTTGTCTTTAGTCCTGATGGGCAGACTCTTGCTACTAGTAGTGCGGACAAGACGGTTAAGCTTTGGGATGTAAGCACGGGGAAACAGGTGCGATCGCTTTCTGGACATTCCAACTGGGTTTATGCGGTGGCATTTAGTCCCGATGGACAAACTCTTGCCGATGCTAGCGATGACAAAACCATCAAGTTATGGCATGTACCCACGGGTAAGCTAATTACCACTCTTTCTAGCCCTTCAGGTCAGATGGTTCGTTCCGTTACCTTCAGTCCGGATGGCAAAACCCTGGTTAGTGGTAGTTATGACCAAATTAATTTGTGGAACTTGGAGAATTTGTTAGCGGGGTGTAAGGATGCATCGTCATGCAGTCCGAGGAAGACGTTCTCAGGGAAGTTAGGCATTGTGGAGTCGATCGCCATCAGCCCTGATAGTCAGACTCTCGCCTGTGGGACTAAGGATAAGAGCATCAAGCTTTGGAATCTCCAGACTGGAAAACTGCAAGATACTATTTCCGGACTTTCTGACCCAGTTCATACTCTCACATTCAGTCCTGATGGGAAAACCCTGGTGAGTGGGGGTAGTGAGGATGGAACGATTGAGGTTTGGCGATCGCGCTGACTACAATTCTCTTTCGAGTAAACATTGGGTAAAGCTAAACTAGCAATCAAGCCGCTACCTGCTGTCCTGATGAGCCTCTGCATCAACCCCAGTTGCCCAAAACCTGAAAGTCCTGATAACTTGCTATTTTGCCCAACCTGTGGTTCAGAATTACTCCTAGAAGGGCGCTACCGTGCCACACGCAAACTGGGTGAGGGGGGATTCGGTAAGACTTATGAAGTGAGTGATGGCGCAAAGCGCACTGCTGCAAGCGGCGATCGCAACACGCCTAAAGTCCTCAAACTCCTGACTAATAATGATGCCAAATATGTTGAGCTATTTCAGCGCGAAGCAGAAGTTCTCAGCAAGTTAAATCATCCCGGAATTCCTCAAGTTGAGCCAGACGGGTACTTTACTGTTTTTCCCCGAAATAGCACTGAACCTCTTCACTGCTTGGTGATGGAATACATTGAGGGAATGAATTTAGAGGAGTATCTTCAGCAGCGACAGAATCGCCCAATTAATCAAAAATTAGCCCTACAATGGCTAGCCGAATTGGTAACTATCCTGGATGTGGTACATAGCCATAACTTTTTTCATCGGGATATCAAGCCATCCAATATTATGCTGCAACCCGATGGCACATTAGTATTAATTGATTTTGGCACTGCCAGAGAAATCACATCAACGATTATAGCTGGGGGTCAAAATACACAGGCTTATACGCCTGATTATGGGGCACCAGAGCAACAGAAAGGACATGCCGTTCTACAATCGGATTTTTTCGCGTTAGGACGCACGTTTGTTTATTTACTAACGGGGAAACACCCTAATCAGTTTTATGATCCTTACACGGATGAATGTAATTGGCATCCTGCTGCGAATAATGTCTCATCCCTGCTAGCGGATTTCCTGGATTATTTAATGGCACGGTTACCAGGAGAACGTCCGGCTAATACTCAGGTGATTTTGCAAGAGTTACAGCAAATTGAACAAAAGTTGTATCCGGCAAAAGTACCGCTCACGGTTTCCAGTAAGTTGCCAACTAATGCTCTAAGGCTGCAACGCTTTGAATTTGATGTTGCATTCTTTGAAAAGGAAAAATCTGGAATTTTTGGCATCAACTTCACTTGGAAAATCAGCCGCCGTCGCAGCCAAGCTGAGTTTTTTACTGAAGACTTGGGTAGTGGGGTAATTCTAGAAATGGTAGCGATTCCTGGGGGCACTTTTCTGATGGGTTCACCGGATTCTGAAGAAGGACGAAGTAGCAATGAAAGCCCACACCACTCAGTAACTGTAACTCCCTTCTACATGGGCAAGTTTACCGTCACTCAGGCTCAGTGGAGAGTCGTTGTTAATTTACCTCAAGTGAATTGTGCATTAAACCCAGACCCATCCTACTTCAAGGGGAAAAATCTTCCTGTAGAGAGCATCACCTGGAATGAAGCCGTCGAATTCTGTGAGAGGTTGTCACAGAAAACTGGACGTAACTATTGCCTACCCAGCGAGGCGGAATGGGAATATACCTGTCGCGCTGGAACTACAACACCATTCCATTTTGGCGAAACAATTACCACTGATTTAGCTAACTACAACGGTCATAATGTCTACGGTTCTGGCTCAAAAGGAATATATCGACAGAAAACCTCCCCAGTTAGCTGTTTTCACCCTAATGCCTTTGGCCTATACGATATGCATGGCAATGTCTGGGAATGGTGTGCTGACCATTGGCATGATAATTACAATAGGGCACCCTCAGACAGGAGAGTTTGGGCTAATGAAAATAATAGAGGTGCTCGAATCATGCGCGGTGGTTCGTGGCCTAACGAGCCGAAGTATTGCCGTAGTGCATCTCGCTTTAGGAGTGAATCGACCGCTCGGATGAGCCGTCTCGGTTTTCGGGTTGTGTGTACCTCTGCCTAGACTTCTTAACCCTTTCCCTCTTCCCATTTACCATTACAACGAGCCGAAATCCTGAGTAAAGCCACTGAGGAAGCGCGAAAATGAACTATATCAGGTTCTGAGTATATTAAAGAATCTGGGTCATCTCATCCGCCGATCGCCATGTCTCATCGCCCCATTTACCTCGACTGCCACGCAACCACGCCCCTCGATGAACGGGTATTAGAGGCGATGTTGCCCTACTTCAAACAACATTTTGGCAATCCAGCTAGCAACAGTCATATTTATGGCTGGGAGGCTGAAGCCGCCGTTCAACGCGCAAGATCTATCCTGGCAGATGCCATCCACGCCACGCCGGAAGAAATTGTCTTTACCAGTGGTGCGACAGAGGCGAATAATTTAGCGATTAAGGGTGTAGCTGAAGCCTATTTCAGCAAAGGGCGTCACATTATTACCGTACAAACGGAGCATAACGCGGTTCTTGACCCCTGTCAGTACCTCCAATCTTTAGGGTTTGAGGTAACGTTTCTCCCGGTACAACCGGATGGATTAATTGATTTAACCGAGTTAGAAAAGGCAATTCGTCCCGATACGATTTTAGTGTCGGTGATGGCAGCGAATAACGAAATTGGAGTATTGCAGCCGTTGGCAGAAATCGGGGCAATTTGCCGACAGCATCAGGTACTTTTTCATACCGATGCGGCTCAAGCCATTGGGAAAATAGCTTTAGATGTCGAGGGGATGAAAATTGACTTGATGTCCCTAACCGCCCATAAGGTTTATGGCCCGAAGGGAATTGGGGCATTATATGTCAGACGGCGTAACCCTAGAGTTCGGTTATCCCCCCAAATTCACGGTGGGGGACATGAGCGGGGAATGCGTTCTGGTACGCTATGTACACCTCAAATTGCGGGGTTTGCTAAGGCTGTTGAATTAGGGCTGGCAGAACGAGAAACGGAGTCAAGACGCCTTACCCAGTTACGCGATCGCCTGTGGCAGCCTTTGAGTCAACTGGAGGGAATTCATCTCAACGGTCATCCGACTCAGCGACTATCAGGAAATCTTAACATTAGTATAGAAGACGTTGATGGTTCGGCGCTGCTGTTGGGATTGCAGTCTGTCGTAGCCGTTTCTTCGGGTGCGGCTTGTTCCTCCGTCAAAGCAGCTCCCTCTCATGTCCTATTAGCTCTGGGGCACTCTGAACAACTGGCTTATGCCTCGGTACGATTTGGGATTGGGCGCTGTAATACAGCCGATGAAATGGATTGTATCGCTCAACACACAATCGCCACGATTCAGTCTCTGCGACAATCACAATCTGCCACTTTTCGTAAAGCCGTAAAATGAAGTAAAGTATTGGTTAAGGGTCAAGCCAAGTGTAGCCAGCGTGGGGCGAAGAGCGGCAATATTAGGAAGGGCGCGAATATATCGAGAGCGCAGCTACTAACTCAAATAAAGTGGCATCTGAGGAACAGCGCGGTATAATACACCATCATAGGAACAGTTGCTGATCACGAAGAGTTGCTGATCAAAGTTCCAGAGGGATTCACCCCTGTAAACTACCAGTAGATTCTGAACGCAACTTGTTCGCTCTTCCAGTTTTTCTGCTCACGCCTTTAAAATTCCAATGTTTACCCTTTGTGGAAGGGTAGGTTATTGGATAATCACTCGATTAGGAAAAGTTGACCAACAGGAGTGTCGAGTTATATTCAGTCACTCTTGGGTTCAAAAGCTCTATTTTTTCTAGATGAAGCTAGAGATTTCGCATACACAGTTATTGACACAGTTATCTTGGGTAGCCGAAGCAAGAGGGATAGAAAGCCTCAGTACCTAAGCTTCCTGCCAATTTTTGAGGAAATTGAATGCCAAAGCAAATTATTATTGCAGAGCAACACCGTCTTGCTGCTGTCTTTTGGGAAGATCAAATTCAAGAACTTGTGGTGGCAACGGGCAACCACCAAGTGAGTGATATTTACCTCGGTGTTGTAGAAAATGTCTTACCGGGGATAGATGCGGCTTTTGTAAACATTGGTGACCCAGACCGGAATGGCTTTATTCATGTCACCGATTTAGGTCCTTTACGTCTGAAACGCAGTGCGGGGGCGATTACCGAACTGCTGACTCCCCAACAAAAAGTCTTAGTTCAAGTGATGAAAGAGCCGACGGGCAATAAAGGCCCTCGGCTGACTGGCAATATCAGCTTACCAGGCCGTTATTTGGTGCTGATGCCTTATGGACGGGGCGTCAATTTGTCCCGGCGGATTAAGAACGATAACGAACGCAACCGCCTGAGAGCGCTTGCCGTGCTGATCAAACCGGCTGGCATGGGGCTGCTGGTGCGAACCGAAGCCGAGGGGAGAGCGGAAGAAGCGATCATTGAGGATTTGGAAGCCCTACAAAAACAATGGGAATCCATCCAACAGGAAGCGAATTCCACGAGGGCACCCGCCTTACTCAACCGCGATGATGATTTTATTCAGCGCGTGCTGCGGGATATGTATACGGCGGATGTGAATCGAATTGTGGTCGATTCCCATACGGGAGTCAAGCGGGTCAAGCAGCACTTGCTCAGTTGGAGTGGAGGTCGATCACCGGAAGGGGTTTTAATTGACCATCACCGCGATCGCATTTCGATTCTCGATTACTTCCGGGTGAATGCGGCGATTCGAGAAGCCCTCAAACCCAGAGTAGATTTGCCTTCAGGGGGTTACATTATCATCCAACCGACAGAAGCCCTGACGGTGATTGATGTTAACTCTGGTTCTTTCACGCGATCGGCAACGGCACGAGAAACCGTACTCTGGACAAACTGTGAAGCTGCCACAGAAATCGCCCGCCAATTGCGCCTGCGTAACCTAGCGGGCGTAATTATCGTTGACTTTATTGACATGGACTCCAGGCGAGACCAGTTGCAGGTACTAGAACACTTCAACAAAGCCTTGAGATCGGACAAAGCTAGACCCCAGATTGCCCAACTTTCGGAACTCGGCTTAGTCGAACTCACCCGCAAGCGTCAGGGTCAAAATATTTACGAGTTATTTGGTCAAACTTGTTCTGTCTGCGGGGGTTTGGGGCATTCAGTCCGGCTTCCCGGTGAGGCGGAACGGGAACGCCCAGCCAAGGAATTTGTTGAGCCGGCTGTTCCGGCTATACTCCGGGAACCTCGGACACCAGAAATTCCTGAGCCTCTCGATCTCTCTCCGGTTGATGACGCTGAGGACGTAGACTTGGTGCATCATCCTAGCTATCAAGAACGCGGGCTACCCAATAATCCGAATAACCGCCGTCGCCGCCGTCGTCGTCTCGATGAACCCGTAGCGAAGGAGGAATCACTGACGACGAAAGTCATCTCTCGCCCAACGCCTATCCTCTCCGGAAAGTCAGAACCGGTGGCAGAAGGTGAGCTGTTAGAACTAGGGGAGCGCACTGTAAAACCCCAGCTGATCAAGACCCCTAAAGAGATAGACCCGCCCGAAGTCGTAGCCATCGAGATGTCTCCAGAGGAGCAAGATGTTTATGCTTTGATGGGAATTTCTCCACTGGTGCGGTTAAACCGAGAGATCAGAAATCCTAAATCAGTGATTCTTTCAGTGGTACTTCCTGGAGAATCAGGTCAAACTGAAGAAGAAAACGAGGAAGTTGCTGAATCGTCTTCTGCACCATCCAGCTTTGCGCTAACGCCAGAGGCCGCGCAACACTCAGCACCTGTGATTAGATCCTCTGCTGTGGCTCCCGTTGATGAGGACGCAGAGACATCAGAACCATTGCTGGTAACTTCATCGGCTGATACATCTGAACTAGAAATGCCATCTGACTCGACCGCTATCGGTGAATCAGACAGCAACCGTCCTGTGATCCGCCGCCGTCGCCGTCGTTCTTCGGCTACAGATGGTGAGGATTCGACGGCTAGTTAAACGAACATCATGCCTCACAGGGGCAAGCTTGATTTGAGAGGAAAGGGAGCCGAAAGGATGCCGATAGACACCACCGGACTCGTTCTGCCCCCGAAGTCTCAGGGGCAATCCAATTTTTGTGACTTACCTGATTTATCGGGTCATCCAAGATTAGTTGCTGGTGTAGATGAGGTGGGGCGAGGTGCTTTATTTGGCCCGGTGGTGGCGGCAGCGGTGATTTTACCGATCTCTGTCCTGCCGCAGCTTGCTCTGGCTGGTGTTAAAGACAGCAAACAGTTGTCTCCTCTTCGACGCTTAAAGCTGGCCAAGGAAGTTCAAAGGTTAGCCCTGGATTGGAGAATTGGCTATGCCACGTCGCAGGAAATCGACCAGATTAATATCTTGCAAGCTTCCTTGCTAGCGATGAAACGGGCGATTCTCAAGCTGAAAGTACAGCCCGATATTTGTCTGATTGATGGTAATCAGGGTCTTCCCAACTTGCCTTGGCCACAACAACCGATGGTGAAGGGCGATCAGCGATCGCTAGAAATCGCCGCGGCTAGTATTGTGGCTAAGGTCTGGCGTGATGAACTGGTGATTCGTTTAGCCGTCAAGTATCCAGATTATGATTTGGTAACCAATAAAGGTTATGGGACACTGCGACATCGATTAGCATTGCAACAATACGGGCCTTCACCCTTGCACCGCATGTCCTTTCGTCCCTGCCGGGTTGGATAGTAGGTTGAAGGTGAGTCAGTGGCAGCTTAGTCAGTTAATCGCTATTCTCAATGTTTTAACTTCCAACCTTCAACCCTTGGCGGTGAAAGCTTCTGTTGGCTGAGCATGAATCAGGGTTGGCGCGTCTTGGTTCGCCCATTGTCGATAATCCAACAATAACTGATGCATTAATCTCTGTTTAATCCTGAGTAAAACGCTTTTGAGCAAGCTATTGCCAGTGGTTTCTAAAATGGGCCGAGGAGTCAGGGAAAAGGGCAGGGGTATATCAACGTTGACTTTTAAATCCGCTTTGCCTTTAAGTTGGGTCACTCCGTTGTTTTGAACTGGATAGAGTTTTCCCTTAAGTTCGAGAGCAAATCGTTGATTAATATAATCCAATCCTCGAATTTCGCAGCTTACAGAGCTTAGATGAACGGTACCATCAGCGTCTGCCCATACTTTCAGCGTGACAGTCGGCTGAAATGTTAAGGACAGAAAATTTAACGGGCGTAGTTGCAATTGATATCGCTCTTGACTGATTGGCTTAATCAAATTTGGGTCTGCGATCGCATGAACTAGGCGTTGGGGCTGACGTAAATAATGCTGAATAGGAACGGGTTCTTCCGGTACAGTGATTTCAACGGATTGGGATGCAACAAACTGGGTGTTCATAGGGAAAAAGCCTTCAGCTTTAAGGCGGCTTTATTAATCTTATTTTACAAAGTTTAACTCTTTGAAAGGATTTTTTTATTTTTTGAAATGGTATCGCGGTTTCAACGATGATGCATCAATGGATGTTTATGAATTTTTAAATCATAAATATTCATATAAGAACACGCCATCTTCCTGAGGAAAGCTGTCGGAGGCATGTAGGGTTCTGCCAGCTGATTCCCTGGCATGGAATGTTGACAGCGTCTTGCCCAGACCAGTAAAAAGAAGTGTTTACTGAGTTTGAAAGCTCTTAGTTTATGTCAATCTCTATTGCCCATCTCGGACCCCCTGGTACTTACGCAGAAGCCGCTGCTCTAGCTTACGTTCACACTCTTGCCGAAAATAGCGTTCATCAAGCGCTGCTATGTCCTTATCCCAGCATCGCCCAAACTGTTCGAGGGGTGGCACAGGGACAAGCCGATCTAGGCGTTGTCCCGGTGGAAAATTCAATTGAGGGCACTGTGGCGGTTACACTAGATTCCCTCTGGCAATTGGATACGCTGCAAATTCAACAAGCGCTGGTGTTACCCATCAGGCACGCTCTGCTGTCACGAGGTTCATCTCTAGAGGCGATCAAAACTGTTTATTCCCATCCACAAGCTTTGGCTCAGTGTCAGAAGTGGCTGGAAACATTTCTACCCTCGGCACAGTTAGTTCCGACGAACTCGACAACAGAGGCGCTACAAAATTTGGACGAAGACTATACAGCGGGGGTGATTACATCTCAACGAGCAGCGCAGCTTTACAATCTGCCGATCCTGGCATCTACCATTAATGATTATCCCGATAACTGTACTCGATTCTGGGTTCTGGGGAAGCAGCCCTCACTGGGTGGCACTCATACTTCGTTGGCGTTTAGCTTGCCCGCTAATCGACCTGGAGCGCTTGTAGAGTCGATTCAAGTCCTGGCGATGCGAGGAATTAACATGAGCCGGATTGAGTCTCGACCGACTAAGCGATCGCTGGGTGAGTACCTTTTCTTTATTGATATCGAAGCCGATGCTTCTAAATCTGCTGTGCAAGTGGCTCTTTCTGAATTAGCCTCTCATACAGAAATTCTCAAAATTTTTGGCAGCTATAGGGTTTTAGTGATTGAGCCTACAGACATGTGTCAGGATTAATAGTAACTCAGGATAAAAGCGCAAAGAGACGTGATGCATCGCGCCTCTTTGATAATTTTTGAAGTTTTATGTTATGGGTGATTATTATACTTAGATGTTATGCCTTATTTCAGGGCATCTTTAAGAGCTGTACGGGCGGCCAAATGATTGCGAGTTGAGGTCAGAATTTCGGCCTCGCGTTCTAAACGCTTCACTGTATCCTGCATCTCTAAAAGTGCTTGCTGTTCTGATGCCACGCCGTAAAGATTGCTAGCCACCCAGTAAGATAATTCTCTCGGTAGATCGGGTAAATCGTCGGGTAACTCAATTCTCTGGTCAGTCAACTTGGAAGAAAGCCGCACCACATCTCGCAAGAGTTGCTCGACATCTCTGGCCATGATTCTTAGGTCTTTTTCGGGTGGCTTATCCTCAATCCATTCCACCAGCCCTACACGATAGGGCTTTTCACGAACGTATTCCAAAACGCGAAATCGCTGCTGCCCTAATGTCAATATTTTCATCCGATCATCGGGCAAACGCTGAAAGTGGATAATCTCAGCACAACAGCCAACGGCGGCGGGTTGGCCTTGAACCGGGTCCCACATTAACACCCCAAATCGGCGATCGCTATCCAAAATCGTGTTCATCATGATTCGGTAGCGAAATTCAAAGATGTGTAGAGGAAGAGGACGCCCAGGAAAAAGAACCACTTCTGGCAGTGGAAACAAGGGGAGTTCTCTAACAGCAATTGATGAGGAGGATGCCATTGTGCCTTAGTGAAAAGGGTAACTGCGCTTCTTTACCTACTTTAACGGATGTTATTGGTCATTGGTCATCAGTCCTTAGTCGTTGGTCAACTAACAACTCACTGCTGTGAACTGACTCCCCTTCCTCCCAGACTAAGAACTAATGACTAATGACTCAGACTAGAGTTTGACTTCAATATCAACCCCAGCCGGTAGATCCAGTTTCATCAGAGCATCAATGGTTTTTGAGGAAGGCTGATAAATATCAATAATGCGGCGGTGAGTGCGTGTTTCAAAGTGTTCCCGTGAATCTTTATCAACGTGAGGAGAGCGCAAAACACAGTAAATACGACGCCGTGTTGGTAAGGGAATTGGCCCAATTGCTGTGGCATTTGTTCGGTTAGCTGTATCCACAATCTTCTCGCAAGAGGTGTCAAGCAGTCGCCGGTCAAAGGCTTTAAGACGAATCCGAATTTTTTGCTGCTGAATCGTTGCCATTTTTTAGTTGTCTAGGTTCTGAATAGATTAGTGAATAGGGATAGGAAAGAAGATTTAAAAGTTGAAAGATTTTAACCTTTCAACCTTCAATTCAGTCGTCCGAATTGCTCAAAACAGAGTAATTAGGAGCAGAAAAGCTTTTGCCTTTCTGCTCCCGCTCAGCCTTAGGTAGCACTATGGGCTACTTCAGGATTTTGGAAACGACACCTGCACCAATGGTACGACCGCCTTCACGAATAGCAAAGCGCATACCTTGTTCAATCGCGATGGGGTTAATCAGTTCTACTGTCATCTTGATGCGGTCTCCCGGCATCACCATCTCGGCTGTAGTGCCGTCGTCAGCCGTAAAGGCACTAATGGTACCAGTCACATCCGTTGTGCGGACGTAGAACTGAGGGCGGTAGCCAGGGAAGAAAGGAGTGTGACGACCACCTTCTTCCTTCTTCAGGACGTACACCTCCGACTCAAACTGGGTATGAGGGGTAATTGAACCTGGCTTGGCGATGACCATTCCCCGTTCAATATCCTTTTTCTCAATCCCTCGGAGCAGAATTCCGGCGTTATCACCAGCCATCCCTTCATCGAGACTCTTTTTGAACATCTCAATACCAGTGACGGTTGTCTCGCGAGTATCTTTAATTCCCACCAACACAACTTTATCGCCGATTTTGACCTTGCCCCGCTCAATCCGACCCGTGGCTACGGTTCCACGACCTGTGATGGTGAAGACATCTTCTACGGCCATCAGGAAAGGCTTATCAATATCCCGCTCTGGTGTGGGAATGTAAGAATCCACCTCATCCATCAACGAATAGATTTTATCAACCCACTCATTTTCTCCCCGTTGGGTTTTCGGGTTACCCGTCATGACTTCTACAGCCTGCAAAGCCGAACCCGCAACGATGGGAATGTTATCACCATCAAATTCATAACTACTGAGGAGCTCGCGAACTTCGAGTTCTACCAGTTCCAGTAGTTCTTCGTCATCCACCATGTCTTGCTTGTTCAAGAAGACAACCAGGCTAGGAACACCTACCTGCTTAGCCAGCAGGATATGCTCCCGTGTTTGAGGCATCGGACCATCAGCGGCTGACACCACGAGGATTGCTCCATCCATTTGAGCAGCACCTGTGATCATGTTTTTCACATAGTCAGCGTGCCCCGGACAATCGACGTGAGCATAGTGCCGATTTTCGGTTTCGTACTCTACGTGGGCGGTGTTGATCGTAATCCCCCGCGCCTTTTCCTCCGGTGCCGCATCAATCTCATCGTACTTTCTTGCTTGCGCTTGACCCATCGCTGCCAAGGTCATGGTGATTGCCGCTGTCAGCGTCGTTTTGCCGTGGTCTACGTGACCGATTGTACCGATGTTGACGTGGGGTTTATTCCTTTCAAACTTTGCGCGTGCCATGAATTACGTGTTCCTTTTCTCCTATTTATGCGTTCCCTTTGCTCTTCGCGATGATGGCTTCAGCCACGTTGCGAGGCACCTCCTCATAGTGGCTAAACTCCATCGAGAAGATACCTCGACCTTGGGTCTTAGAGCGGATATCCGTAGCATAGCCAAACATTTCTGCTAATGGAACTTTAGCAGTGACTTTAGCCACACCGCTCTCAGAACCCATGCCTTCAATTTGACCACGGCGAGAGTTGAGGTCACCCATGACATCTCCAAGGAAGTCTTCAGGAACTTCAACCTCTACTTTCATCATAGGCTCTAACAGTACCGGCGAAGCTTTCAGCACGCCGTCCTTAATCGCCATTGAACCAGCAATCTTAAAGGCCATTTCCGAAGAGTCTACCTCGTGGAAAGACCCATCGACTAGAGTGGCTTTCAAGTCAATGACCGGATATCCAGCTAAAATTCCGGATTCACAGGCTTCTTTCATCCCCTGCTCAGCGGGTGAAACGTACTCTCTCGGAATAGAACCGCCTACAATCTTGGAGACAAATTCAAAACCGGTACCCGGATCTCCTGGCTCCAATTCGATCACGACGTGACCGTACTGACCTTTACCGCCACTTTGGCGAATAAACTTACCCTCAGTCTTAATGGCTCTGCGAATTGTTTCCCGGTAAGCCACCTGCGGCGCACCGACATTCGCTTCTACCTTGAACTCTCGCAGCATCCGGTCTACCAGAATTTCCAGGTGCAGCTCACCCATCCCCGCAATTACGGTTTGGTTGGTTTCTGGGTCTACGTGGACACGGAACGTCGGGTCTTCTTCCGATAAAGATTGGAGAGCTTTGGAGAGCTTCTCCATATCTTGCTTGGTTTTCGGTTCGACAGCTACGGAGATTACCGGTTCTGGAATGAAGAGAGATTCCAAGATGACTGGCGAATCTTCATTACAGATCGTGTCACCCGTAAAGGTATTCTTCAAACCAATCGCAGCTCCCAAGTCGCCTGCTCGCAACTCGTCCACTTCAATCCGATCGTTCGCTTTGAGAACGATCAAGCGGGAGATGCGTTCCTTCTGGTCTTTGGTGGAATTAAGGATGTAGCTACCTTTTTTGAGTATCCCAGAGTAAACCCGCAGGAAGGTTAAACGACCAAATGGGTCTGCCATAATCTTGAAAGCCAGAGCTGACAAGGGGGCTGAATCATCAGGGGCTCTCTCCGCTACCGTTCCGTCGGGTAGGGTTCCCTGAATGGGAGGAATATCAACGGGAGCTGGCAAGTAATCGACGACTGCATCTAGCAGGAGTTGAACACCTTTGTTCTTGAAAGCAGAGCCGCATAGTACAGGAACGATCGCTCCGGTAACGGTTCCTTTGCGAAGGGCACTCCGAATTTCTTCTTCAGTGAGTTCTTCGCCTTCCAGATACTTCTCAATCAGCGCTTCATCAGTTTCCGCAACCGATTCAATTAACTTGGCGCGGTACTCTTCGGCCTGCTCTTTGACATCATCGGGAATTTCTGTATCTTGAATATCCGTTCCGATGTCATTGGCATAAATCTTGGCTCGCATCCGAACCAAATCCACAATTCCCCTCAGTTCGGTTTCACTCCCAATGGGGATTTGGATCGCCACAGCATTGGCTCGTAAGCGATCGCGCAGTTGATTGTATACCTTGAAGAAATTCGCCCCCGTCCGGTCCATCTTGTTGATGAACGCGATTCTGGGCACTTTATAGCGGTCTGCTTGCCGCCATACTGTCTCAGATTGAGGTTGAACACCTCCCACGGAGCAGAACACGGCAATCACGCCGTCTAATACCCGCATGGAGCGCTCAACTTCAATCGTGAAGTCAACGTGACCCGGAGTATCAATAATATTAATCCGATGGTCGTTCCAGCTCGTGCTGATGGCTGCGGCAGTGATGGTGATTCCCCGCTCCCGCTCTTGCTCCATCCAGTCCGTTACGGCTGTTCCTTCGTGGACTTCTCCGATTTTATGAACCATTCCTGAATAAAACAGGATTCGTTCCGTTGTTGTTGTTTTGCCCGCATCAATGTGGGCTGCAATCCCGATATTGCGTACTCTCTCAAGCGGGATGGTACGTGCCACAGCTACCTCCTTCCTCTCTGCCGCCAGTCTTTAACACGTTGCTATCTCTTTACAATTCTATACTTTGATTAAATTTTTAGTGATTTGCGGACTTGAGTCGCCGACAAACCCGCCCCCCACGCTGTCGAACAGGCATCACAAGCCTGTTGCCAGAGTTCAGTAATTAGTACCGATAGTGGGCGAAAGCTTTATTGGCCTCTGCCATCCTATGTGTTTCTTCACGCTTGCGAATCGCATTTCCGGTTCCGTTAGCGGCATCCATCAATTCATTGGCTAACTTACTAGCCATGGAACGACCCCCTCTTTCCCTGGAAAATCGGATCAACCAACGTAACGCCAAAGTTGTTCCCCGTTCAGAGCGAACTTCCATCGGCACTTGATAAGTTGCTCCGCCTACCCGGCGAGCTTTCACCTCAACCAACGGTGTTACATTTTTCACGGCGCTTTCAAATGTATCCAGAGGATCGTTACCCGTCCGTTCCTCAATGATTTTCATGGCGTCATAAATAATTCGATTGGCAATAGATTTCTTGCCATGACGCATGATCCGCCGCACCATCATACTGATCAAGCGATTATTGTAGACCGGGTCAGGAGGGATAGGACGCTTTTTGATAACTGTGCGACGAGACATAGTAAGCCCTTAAGAAATAATAGCGATAGTTGAAGAGTTACACAGGGACAGAATCATACCTTGAAGGTGCAAGGTACTCCAAAATTCTCAAGTTTCGGGTTTTTTCAGCTTGAAGTCGTCAATATCTTTGACCTGCTGAATTTTCCCCATCTTGCCAAGGTTTTACTTCTATCAAGTACTCCTACGGCAGGAAAAAAAGCTCTCCTTATTCAGGATAGCTGAAACCTCTAATGAGGTTGGAGAACGTTCAAACTATTTTCACGAGTTATTCAGGAAAGATAGACTTTTATCTTACTTAGCCTTAGGACGTTTAGTTCCGTACTTAGAACGTCCTTGACGCCGATCTTTAACGCCTGCGGTATCTAAGGTTCCTCGAATAATGTGGTATCTCACTCCAGGCAAATCTTTAACACGACCGCCCCGAATCATCACAACCGAGTGTTCTTGTAGGTTGTGACCGATCCCTGGAATATAAGCAGTCACTTCAAAACCCGAAGTCAGACGGACTCTTGCCACTTTCCGCAAGGCTGAGTTGGGTTTCTTCGGTGTTGTCGTATAGACTCTGGTGCAAACACCACGACGCTGCGGGCATTGTTTGAGTGCAGGCGACTTAGTTTTCTTCTTAGCTTTGGCGCGTTCGCTCCGAATGAGCTGTTGGATAGTGGGCATGAGTTAAGGCGTGTACAGCTCCCTTAAACGGTTTAACTGTTTAAGTATTGACAAATTCTAACTATATCTAACTTTCGAGTGTAATGTCAACGAAAGCCGCAAAATTTGGGAAGCAAGTCTTCCTTTGCTTTTCCTCAATGTGGGAGACAACCCTAAATTGGGAAGGTTAGGGTTGTGTGGACACGTCTGACGCGACTCGAAAGGAGTTGCCACAACCACAGCTTTCTACAGCGTTCGGATTATGAAAGCGAAACCCACCTCCCATCAGATCTTCTGAGTAATCCAGTGTTAGCTCACTGATGTAGTTAAAGCTTACTTCATCGACCACTATAGAAATATCGCCACACTCATAGACGCGATCGCCAGACTTGGGTGCTTCCTCAAAGTCAATCGTGTAGTACAGATCAGTACACCCTCCTTTTTGAACACCCAGGCGTAATCGTGCTTCTGGTTTGTGACGCCTCAACTGTAAACGTTTTATTTCACCAATAGCCGCTTCACTCAGATTAATCATCAGGTAACACCTACATCGCAGATAAGCCTATAGCCCTGGACTTATTCACAGTGAGCGTGAAGCCTCTCAAACTCTTGAGCTATCGTTACACCGTGTAAGTCCTATTGCCGTAAGGTTGACATATTATCACGTAAAAAGAGGGGACATTAAGCCCCCTCTCTTTAACACTACCTATCTAAGAGTCATCAATTCTCAGTTGAGCTGAATTTTACATTCAGTTGTCGGTTGACAAACCTGCCCTAAGCCGTCAGTGAACATCAGCAAACATCCACAAGTTCTAGCCTACTTATTGGTTGTCCACTCTGGCACACTAACTATTGCTGTTGAGCCTTACTACGGGCGTAGTCATCTTCAAATCGCGTAATATCGTCTTCTCCGAGATATTCTCCATTTTGAACCTCGATTAAGACTAAGGGAATAACCCCTGGATTCTCAAGTCGGTGCATATTACCTTGGGGGACATAGGTAGACTGATTTTGGTGAATAACCAATTCGTCATCTCCACAGATGACCTTAGCGGTACCGCTAACGACAATCCAGTGTTCACTCCGATGGTAATGCATTTGCAAACTGAGTCGATGACCGGGCTTGACTTCAATTCGCTTAATTTTGTAGCCTCGTCCTTCTTCCAGAACCGTGAATGAACCCCAAGGTCGCAGCTCTGTCGCGGCAACACGTTCAGCCGTTATTGAGGTGGGTAAGGGAAGTGCCGGGACTTGAGAAACGTCTTGAGACTGAACCATACTTTTTTCTCCTGAGAACGGCTATAAAGTCGGGGGAAAACTTGTTTGTCGGGTACTACTATTGCACTATTGCCAGATTAGTAAAAACAGAGCGACCCAATCACAATCCAACATAGCAAATGCCTTCTGGTTCTGGTCATCTATAAGCGGCTCTTTGGGGTTAATTTATAACAAGTCTTCACAATATAAAGCGTTGACTTTAAATAAGCTTTAATTGTTTAAAGCTTTTGAATATTGCTATCCATCAACACTGATGCGAAGACCACTAGGGTGCGGGCGCAAGAAAAAGTCCTAAGGCATTGTGAACACGGGCGGCTGTAGAAGGAGACCGATCCAGAAGTTGACCTCCTAGATAAAGTCCAGTAGAGCTGCCACCGTCGAGATTGAGGGCATCGATCGCTCCCATCTGCTGCATCAACTGAGCTGTTTCGGCTAAAGAAGGACCTCGTCCACCGACCCGACTATGGATAGCCGCAATGATCACAGTGCCAGATGCGGTGGTGCCGATCGCACTCCGAATCGCCATTTGTTGACTAAAAGCATCACTAAATTGCTCCGCTTTGGCATCCAAGACAATTTGTCGATTTTCTAAAAGCACAGGGCCAGCCCCTAAGATTTGGGGGTAAGTCGCGAAGTCAGTGGGGCTAGTCCCCTGCCCAAGGCTCACGGGTTCTCCCACGTTGAGAAAACCAGCCGCAGCAGTGCCATCGCCCCTTAAAGTCAAGAGGTAGCCATCGCTGGGGATAGGAAAAGCGGTTTGACCCGTCATCCCTCCTGGAAGCTGACCTGTAACTTGGTTGTTTTGCACATAAACAAGGATTTCATTATCCGTAAGCGGCGTGTAGGTCGGTCCCCACTCCGGGGTATAACGGGAAATGCCCGCTTTGACGTAGCCACTATTGAGGAAAAGGACGGGTAGATTCATCCCCGTTGAGGTTGCCAAAATTTCTTGCAGGCTGAGACGCCCAATTTTGAATTGCCCCTGATCGTTCCAAGCGATCGCACCTCGATTGAGAATCGGTCCAGAAAACCAACGACCATCGCGACGAATGCCTCCCAAGGGGAATTGAGTTTTGCGATTGAAAAAGCCAGCGTTAATTGCCGCAGCAGCTTGCCACGAAGGAGCCATTTGGATCAGTGGAGTGGTTCCCACCTGGGTCATGCGATTGCTCCAGATCGGTCTAAAGCTCATCCGGTTAGCTTTTGGGTCAACTTCTAGGCATACGACGGGAAATCGGGAGTCGCCTAAATTCACATATTGCTGACGCCACCGGATTCCTGGTGCCCAAAGGATTTCTTTCTCCATTAGGGCATCGGGTCGAAGGTCGATCACTAAGCGATTAGGCTTAGGAACACTGAAAACTTGTATTCGCTGACCGGCTGGAATCTGAACGCGAATTGTGGTTTGGTTTTGACCGTTTTCCACGCGAAAAACAGGCAAATTGCTGGGAGGCTGAACAGGCACAGGAGCTATATCCTCAACCTCTTGCATCGGCTGAGGTAGCTGAGGTGGCTGAGGTGGAGGAGCCTGAAAGCGCTCGATTAGGGAAGGGTCAGTTGAGGCATCTAGGGTAATCACCCCTTCGGTGACGCCATCGCTGACTTGCCAGGGCGTTGGGCGGTCTAGATCGATGACAATCCGCGAACCCCAAGCCTGAGTTCCTTGTTGAATATTTTTTAATCGCGCAGGCACCGAAGTAATCTGTAGCTGATCGCCCGTTACTTTTAGTCGCAAACCGGCAATTTTGGCAAAATCGCTCACATCGAGATAACGATAAACCGCATCCCGTTGCGTGACCAGAACCAGTGGTGTTCGGGTTGGGTCTGAAAACCACTGTATCGGTTGTCGTGTCCAATCCTTAGTACTTAACAATTCCAGCCCCAAGCTTTGCATCACACCTACATCGCTGATAGCCGTGCGAACCGATGCACCCACTTGCCACTGCCTCCAGGCCACTTTATAGACCCGACCATTTAAAGACACCTGAGTACCCTGGCGAGCGCCCTTCGATGCCCCTTGTGATAAAATTGAAACTGAGCGGGCAGCGATCGGCGTTTCCGGTGTACGAACCGTAACGGCCTTCTCAGAAACAGGTGAAAGCTCGCTCAACGGCGGCTTATCCACAACAGAGCGGATGTTGTGCGGGGTGACCAAAGGCGAACCCTCAGACAAAAAATCCACCTGAGGAGGAGGGAGTGTGGCCTTAGCAACAACGGCAGGCGGGTTGAGCCTCGTTTCATGGCTGTGTAAGAGTGACGGATCACGAGTTTCGAGGCTGGTACTGGCGAAGGCGAGAGATGAGCCAACAAGGGATAGTATAAAAAGGACAAGGGTGCGCTTAGAAATCGTTGTCCAAACGATGTACTCGGTACGTCTCTTTTCGGGTCTTGCTCTTTTGCTCATCCACTAGCCTCTTTGACCAAGATTGGGGTCTGTAGAAGTCAATCATTGAAGTGAAGTCTTGGGCAGCATATCAAGAAATAATGACTTTAGGGCGCTCACCTTCTGAGGTTGAGCCTCATAATAAGAAGTGAGGCCCCAACTGGGGTTGAACTTTACTGCTCCAAGTGGGAAATTGCTCACGCAACAGGGAAGATTCGCGTTCCTGTTGTCTTGTTGTCTTTACCAATACAGGAGAGGACACTATATTTCCGGCACAGGGACGGCTAGTGACACAGCGTTGCCCAAAAACCTTTAATCGCTGCTGGCTCAATCGCGTTGAGCCGTATTACAGAAATTCCTGGAAAATTCTGTAGTTAAAGTTACAATAGCGCGGCCTAAAATCGGGGATTGCTAGAGTAGAGGATTTCCTAGTAAGATTTCTACTCTGTCAAGAAAGGCAGATGTCGGTGTCTCCATGAGGTTTTAAGAGTATTTCTCGAAGCGCTAACTCCGCTCTCCCCTCTCGCCATTCGGTAAGTGGGTTACACTCCTTAGACCATTGAAGCACTCAGATCGGTCTGCTCGTCAAGCCTCTAGGTTGAATTGCCTCGATTGTAAAGTTGAGGATTCAGCGTTGATGTTAGCCGCCAACCTAGAGTTCATCAACTCCTCACCCCAAGAGTATTCCTGTAGGCTTCCCCATAGAGTCAGTAGATTGACCCACTAAGGCCAATGTTTCTAATTTTTCAATAGGCTTTGTAAAAGTGAACTAAGAATCAACTACCAACTCAACAGCATTCAATCCGTAAATTTGTATCCCTAAAAATCGTGAATCATCAGATGAATAACAGGAGCATCAAGGTCAATCAACAAGGTTACTCAGGCAATCAGGGCGCTCAACCCTATTCAGGTCAACGGTGGTTGGTAGAAGAACGGGATGCGTGTGGTGTTGGCTTCATTGCCTCTTGTGGCGGCAGTGCCACCCACGAACTGATTGAGCAGGCTTTGTCTGCCCTCAGTTGTTTAGAGCACCGGGGAGGATGTAGCGCCGATCAAGATTCTGGGGATGGTGCGGGTTTAATGAGCGCTATTCCCTGGGAGGTATTGCAGCCTTGGTTTGCCGAGCAAAACCTAGATATGCCGCCCAAGGAACAGTTGGGAGTAGGGATGTTGTTTCTGCCCAAAGATACGGCTCTGCTCAACAAAGCCCGTGCCACTGTTGAAGAGGTGTTGGGGCAAGAGGGGTTGACCGTTTTGGGCTGGCGAGTCGTACCCGTGAAAGACTCGGTTCTGGGTTTACAAGCACAAGAGAACGAACCTCGAATTGAACAGATGATTGTTCTATCCCCAACGAAGCAGGGAGATGAACTGGAGCGTGCTCTGTTCAAGGCCATGCGTCGCATTAGTAAGGCGTTAGAGTCAGACGATACGGTGAAAGGGTCTGACAATTTCTATGTGTGTTCGTTCTCCAGCCGCACCATTGTCTACAAAGGGATGGTGCGCTCAGAGGTACTGGGCGAGTTTTATACGGACTTGAAAAATCCAGCTTACAAAAGTCCCTTTGCCGTCTACCATCGACGCTTTAGTACGAACACTCTGCCCAAATGGCCCCTGGCTCAGCCCATGCGGCTGTTGGGACACAACGGCGAAATTAATACGCTGTTGGGCAATATCAACTGGATGATGGCTCGTGAGGCTGACTTAACTCATCCGCTGTGGGGCGTGAGAACGACGGAGGATGAAATCAAGGCTCAAGAGGCAGCACTCAGCACGCCCGCTGAATTAGCCAGCGAATTGGATGACCTCAAGCCCATTGTCAATCCCGACAACAGTGACTCCGCGACGCTAGATAACGTACTGGAGTTATTGGTGCAATCCGGGCGCAGCCCGATGGAAGCGTTAATGATGATGGTACCAGAAGCGTACCAAAATCAGCCGGATTTGGAGAAATATCCGGAAATTGTTGATTTTTACGAATACTACAGAGGAATTCAGGAGGCGTGGGACGGCCCAGCGCTGTTAGTGTTCAGTGATGGCAATGTTGTGGGAGCCACTCTGGATCGCAACGGACTGCGGCCTGCGCGTTACAGCATCACACGGGATGGCTATGTGGTCGTCGCCTCAGAAGCCGGGGTAGTAGACTTGCCCGAAGCCGAGATTGTGGAAAAGGGGAGACTAGGGCCAGGGCAGATGATTGCTGTGGACTTAGAAAGCCACGAGATTTTGAAAAACTGGGACATTAAGCAACGGGTTGCGACTCGGAAGCCTTATGGAGAGTGGTTGCAACAACACCGTGTTGTTTTACAGCCACAACCTTTCGTCGAAAGCCCTCGGTTAGAGACATCGGTATTACTGCGCCAGCAAACCGCCTTTGGCTACACGGCAGAGGATGTTGATCTGATCATCGAGCCGATGAGTATCGAAGCAAAGGAACCCACGTTCTGCATGGGCGATGATACTCCCTTAGCCGTGCTATCGGATAAGCCCAGATTGCTCTATGACTACTTCAAGCAGCGCTTTGCCCAGGTGACTAACCCACCGATTGACCCCCTGCGGGAAAGTTTGGTGATGTCGTTGAGTATGCACCTAGGTGAACGAGGGAATCTCTTAGATGCCAAGCCGGAGTATGCCCGGAGGTTAAAGCTGGAGACGCCCATGCTCAACGAGGTGGACTTAGAGGCGGTGAAAGCTTCGGGGTTTGAAACGGCTGAACTCTCAACCTTATTTGAAATTACGGCTGGCCCTCAAGGGCTGGAGGTGGCTGTGCGGAATTTATGCGATCACGCCGCCCAAGCCGTTGCTTCTGGGAAGAAGATTCTGATTTTAAGCGACAGAGTCGGCGGTTCAATTGGCGAAAATTACAGCTACATTCCCCCGATGCTAGCCGTGGGTGCCGTCCACCATCATCTGATTCACCAAGGGCTGCGGATGAAGGCATCCCTAGTTGTGGATACGGCACAGTGTTGGAGTACCCATCACTTCGCCTGCTTGATTGGCTATGGCGCGGCAGCCGTTTGTCCGTATCTGGCGTTGGAATCTGTGCGTCAGTGGTGGGCCGATCCGAAGACTCAAAAACTGATGGAACGGGGTAAAATCCAGAGCCTCACGATACAACAAGCCCAGAAAAATTATCGTAAGGCTGTAGAAGGGGGATTGTTGAAAATCCTCTCTAAAATGGGGATTTCGCTGCTGTCGTCTTACCAGGGCGCTCAAATTTTTGAGGCGATTGGAATTGGCACAGATTTATTGAATCTGGGCTTTAGAGGCACAACCTCACGCTTGGGTGGCTTAAGCATTGCTGAATTGGCGCAGGAAGTCATCTCGTTCCACAGCCGAGCCTTCCCGGAATTGACAGGGAAGAAACTGGAAAACTTTGGTTTTGTCCAGTACCGTCCGGGTGGGGAATATCACATGAACAGTCCCGAAATGTCGAAGGCACTGCACAAGGCAGTAGCCACCAGGGACTACGACCATTACGAGATGTATAAGCAGTCTTTGGCAGGGCGTCCAGTGACGGCACTGCGGGATTTGCTGGACTTCACGAGCGATCGCGCTCCAATTCCGCTTGAAGAAGTACAACCTGTCGAGGAAATTGTCAAGCGCTTCTGTACAGGGGCGATGTCTCTGGGCGCACTGTCACGGGAAGCCCATGAAGTTTTAGCGATCGCCATGAATCGCATCGGCGGGAAATCCAACTCTGGCGAAGGCGGAGAAGACCCGATTCGCTACAAAGTTCTGGATGATGTTGATCAAGCCGGACTGTCTCCCACCCTGCCTCACCTCAAAGGGTTACGGAATGGGGATACGGCGAGTTCAACGATTAAGCAGGTAGCCTCCGGTCGCTTTGGGGTGACACCGGAGTATTTGGTGAATGGCAAGCAAATCGAGATCAAAATGGCTCAAGGCGCTAAGCCAGGAGAAGGGGGACAGCTACCGGGTAAGAAGGTTAGTCCTTACATTGCCATGCTGCGGCGCTCTAAGCCAGGAGTCACCTTGATTTCGCCGCCGCCTCACCACGATATTTATTCGATTGAGGACTTGGCTCAGCTCATTTTTGACCTACACCAAATTAATCCTCAAGCCCAAGTATCAGTGAAGCTTGTGGCGGAAATTGGGATTGGCACGGTAGCCGCTGGCGTAGCTAAGGCGAATGCGGATATCATCCAAATTTCTGGGCATGACGGTGGCACGGGTGCATCTCCCCTAAGTTCGATTAAACATGCGGGCGCTCCTTGGGAATTAGGGGTGACGGAAGTGCATCGGGTATTGATGGAAAATCAACTGCGCGATCGCGTCCTCCTGAGAGCCGATGGTGGCTTGAAATCCGGGTGGGATGTACTCATGGCAGCCTTGATGGGCGCTGAAGAATATGGTTTTGGCTCTGTAGCCATGATTGCTGAAGGGTGTATCATGGCGCGAATTTGCCATACCAATAACTGCCCTGTGGGTGTGGCTACGCAGCAGGAACAACTGCGTAAGCGCTTTTCCGGAATCCCAGAGCATGTGGTCAACTTCTTCTACTTTGTCGCGGAGGAAGTGCGATCGCTCTTAGCACGCCTGGGTTATCGCTCATTGGCAGAAGTGATCGGTCGGGCTGATTTATTGAAGGTACGGGAGGGGATCAAGTTGGCGAAGACGGATGCCCTGAACTTGAATTGCCTAACTCAGTTACCGGATACCAAGAGTAATCGTAGCTGGCTCAATCATGAATCTGTTCATAGTAATGGCCCTGTACTCGACGACCAACTGCTTGCCGATGCTGAGATTCAGGCTGCGATTCGCAACCAAGGGACTGTAACCAGAAATGTTGGTGTTGTAAACACGGACAGAAGCGTAGGAACACGCGTTGCCGGTGTGATCGCAAAGCAATATGGTGATACAGGCTTTGAGGGGCAAATTACCTTAACCTTCCAAGGTGCAGCGGGTCAAAGCTTTGGCGCGTTCAACCTTCCGGGCATGACACTCGTCTTAGAGGGTGAAGCCAATGATTACGTGGGTAAGGGGATGCACGGCGGTGAAATTATCATTAAGCCACCCGCAGATGCAGCCTGCGACCCTGCCCAAAACGTGATTGTGGGCAACACCTGCCTCTATGGATCGACGGGCGGTGTACTGTTTGCTAATGGCGGTGCCGGTGAGCGGTTTGGCGTCCGCAATTCTAAAGGTCAGGCGGTGATTGAAGGAGCCGGCGACCACTGTTGTGAGTACATGACTGGAGGCGTGATTGTGGTCTTAGGTCATGTAGGCCGCAATGTCGGTGCTGGTATGACAGGGGGTCTGGCTTACTTCCTGGATGAAGAAGGTAGTTTTAAGGACAAAGTCAATCGGGAAATTGTCAAGATTCAACGGGTCATGACGCCAGCCGGTGAGCAGCAACTCAAAGAGCTGATTCAATCTCATGCGGAGCGAACCGGCAGCCCTAAAGCGAAGACCATCTTAGCTCACTGGTCTGAGTATCTGCCGCAATTCTGGCAAGTTGTACCCCCTTCCGAGGCGGATACTCCAGAAGCCAATCCTGATGTTGTGGAAGAGAGAGTGTTGAGTTCAGTGCAGTAGAACGCTGAAAGGTGGTTCGGGGGTTGCAGGCTGTCTTCGGAACCTTCAACCCTTTGAAACCTAACCCTTGCTCGCCATGACTTCTTGATTCTTTTCTTGCATTTCCATCAGTTCTGGCACGGTTACAAATTTGTAGCCGCGCTTTTTTAATTCAGCAACCACTAGCGGTAAAGCTTGAACTGTTTTGGCGCGATTGCCGCCCCCGTCGTGCATCAAGACGATCCCACCGGCTGAGGCTTCCCTGAGTATGCGGTCGCGCAGAATCTGGGGACTGTTATAGCGCCAGTCTAGGGAATCCGCCGACCACATCACGACCCCATACTTTTTCTGCTGAGCGTAGGCAGCTAACCCATTGTTCAAAATGCCACCCGGCGGCCTGAAAAGATTGGTTTTAACACCGGTGAGTTTGTAAACTAACTCGGTTGTTTTATCAATTTCACTAGCCGCACCCGCTGGGTTATACCGATGATACTGATGGCTCCAGGTATGGTTAGCAATCGCGTGACCCTCAGTCACTATCCGCTTAGTTATCTGCGGATAGTGTTGCACCTGTCTTCCTACTACAAAAAAAGTCGCTTTAACGTTGTTTTTCTTAAGGAAATCAAGTACCTGTCCTGTCGTATTAGGCCAGGGTCCATCGTCAAAGGTGAGAGCGATGGGTTTTCCCACTGCACTTTGCCCAATCCGCTTATCTGATGCTCCTTGAGCAACGGTTTTAATCGGGTTCTTTATCTTGACATTTTTAAAGGTTTTCCCTTGGAACTGAGCTGGGAGCGGTTTGTTGAGCCGTGCTATTTTTTGTTGGTGGGCTAATTTAGCAACAACTTTTTTGTAAGCTTGATTAGATTGGGCAACTAAAACTTTTTCTTCCGAAGGGTGTGAGCTGGATTTGCGATTTAGACTCGGTGTCATGTCCAGCAAAAGATGTCTCGGACTAGCAGAGCGAGCGGCTGGCAAAGTACAGCCCGATAGAAAAGTCAGAGCAGCGACAAAGACAACCCGCGAGAGGCTGTGCTGTCCAATAGATAGGTGACGGTCTGCCACGTTAATTCTCCTTCACTCCTCATACACAAAGGCGGCAAGTCACAATTGTTATTCCTCGGCGCTTTGATGGGCAGGGGTTAAGGATGACTCCCAACAGAGGAGAAGCTGTTTTACGGCAAATCTCTGTTTCGACCACTGCCCCTCAAATGCTGGAGGCAAACATTTTTATATCAAGGTACACGAGCAGGCCATGACTGAACGTGACATCGGAATTCGTTCTAAGGCTGATGATCCTGTTGCAAGTTACTGGCGCAATCGCCACTCGTCCGGGCTGTGTGTGTGTTTTTTACAAACACCCTTGAGTTCCAACCCTATGCACTTTAGCTTGAAGCTGTTACGGAGTAAACGCTGGGATCGTGAAACCTCAGCCTGATGGTTCCCTGATGAAAAGCAGTGTGCTTTTGCTACATCGAACATCTAGTTTGCCAACCTGGGAGTGGTCAATGTATCGTCCAGCAAGATTTTAAAACATTTGTCCTATTTTATACGTGGTCACACCGAAGAAGACAGTAGTAGGATGAGCGAATAGCCTAAGACCCAAAAAGCTTGTTTCTTAACTGACATGGCAAAGAGAATCTCCGTAAGCTTATGCCTGTTGGCTGGCGTCATCGTTGCTGGGGTTCCTGCCCAAGCCGCGATCACTACAGCACAGACTTTATCACAGCCACCTCTGACCGCCAAGCACGGTACCGTAAAAACGGTTCTTCTGATGGCAGCTGAGCAATTGGCACCCACACCAGCCACTCTGACTCTTGAAGATTTACCGCCTGGATTCACAGAACTTCCTCCAGAATTAGCCACAATGCTGGCCTCCCGGTTAGAGATGCTCAAACAAGAGCTGGGACAAGGTAACATGAAGCCGGAAAACTTTTTTGCCTTCGTTAATCCTAAAAATTTCCAAATTGTTTTGGGATTTACAGGCAAGCTTCCCAATCAATCTGAACAGACCAGCTTTGATGCCAGTCTCGACAAGGTCAAGCAGCCAGATGTTCAACAACAAACCTTGAGTGTGTTGCAGGAGAAGCTAAAATCCTTTGGAGAAATCAAGGTTACAGAATATCGTCCGATTCCTGACCTGAATAACTTGGCAAATGCTTCAACAGGGATGACGTTGGGGATAGAGATGCAAGGTCAACCCCTACGGCTTGATTTAGCAGCCTTCCGTCGCAACGCCACGGGAGCATTGACGGGCATTATGTACGCCACTGGAGAACAGCCACTGGTCGGGGTAGGCGATTTGGCACGGAAGTTAGATCAGCGCATAGAACAGTTCTCCGCCAACACCACTCCTGCGCCTGGGGAAACCTCTCGGATCAGGTTTACCCCACCCAGTCAAAAACCGAATGCCTCACCCAACACTGGGGTGAGATGATCAGCGGTCGAGAGTTTGGATGGTAAAAGACCTTGTGGGACACCGCGAAAACAGCGGCGCTGCCACAGGAAGAAGCGATCGAGCCAAGAGTAGACGCCTGCTACTACCGCTCGATCGTTTGATATTGTCGGTGATAGGACATGTAGGAGTCCGGCATATACCCCTTGATGCCGTTGGCAACAACGCCCAGAACCGAAGCACCGGAGATCTTTAAGCCATCTAAGGACTTGGTGAGTAAAGAACGGTCTGTTTTCTGGAGTCCAACCACCAGAACAATACCATCTGTATTGGCGGCTAAAATGTTGCCGTCGGCTAGACCCAGCAGGGGAGGGGTGTCATAAATCACCAAATCGAAAAAGGCTTGAAATTGCTCCATGAGATATTGCATCTTGGCGGAGGAAAGCAGTTTGATCGAGTCGGAGGTAGGATGACCGGCCGTGAGGACAAACAAATTTTCCTCCACAGAGGAGCGCACAATCGCATCATTCAAACTCAAGTCTGTGGTGATCACATCACTGAGTCCCTGTTCGTTCGGCAACCCTAAGCGGAGATGGAGTTGAGGACGACGCAGGTCGGCATCGACGAGCAAAACGCGCTGTCCAATGGAAGCGGCGGTTTGTGCCAGGTGGATTGCTACGGTAGACTTACCATCGCCCGGAACAGCGGAACCAATCACTAAGGAGTGAATCGGTTTACGGGCGCTGAGGAGACGGATATTGGTATAGAAGGAGCGGAATGCCTCTAGAAAGGCGGCAGAACGCTCATCGTGAGCCGATGCTGCAAAAGGAAGCAAGGCATGGGAACTGACTTCCTCCATAAACGCTGGAGCGAGTTTTGGGGTATTTCGATCCAGTTTTTTGAGCTTTCTGGCAAAGGGAATCACCCCCAACAATCGCAGTCGGGTTGCAGCTTTGATTTCGTCAGGGGTATGAAATACCGTATGCAGAATTTCGACAATGAAACCGATGCCGATTCCCATGAGCAAACTTAAAACACCGGCGATCGCTAATTGCCGCTTGGTTTTCCTCGCCGAAGCTGGGATCAATTGTCCGTTTCTGTTACGGGGTAGTTCGGGTGCAGCAATAATTTGCCAAGGGGTTTTCCGTTGGGATGCATCTAACTGTAAGGTTTCCCGCTTCTCTAAAAATTGCTTGAGGCTATCTGTAGCGACTTGTAATTCCCGCTGGAGATCGGTGTACTGACGGATAACCGCAGGAAAAACTCTAATTTTTTCATTAATTTGGCTTTCCGCTTCGGCTAGAGAGCGATCGCGAGCCTCTAATTCCCGGATGCGACTCGCCACATTATCGAGACTTTTTTTCGCTTCTTGAGCCAAGAGTGTTCGTAAATTTCGCTGCTTTTCCCGTAAATCTCGAATCGATGGACTATCTTCTCGAAACCGAGCGGACTGAAGTGCCATGTCCGCTTCAACCTTTTGCAGCTCCCCGATCAGTCTCTCGTAAGCACCAACCTGATTGGTTTCACTGGTCAGAACGGAAGTCGTATCACCTTCACTGAGCTGTCTTTGTCGAGTAGCAAGAGTCACTTTCGCCTGCGCCAGTTGGGCTTGCAGATCCACACGCTGTGACTTCAGATATTGCGCTTGTTCAGTCAGGGATTTCCCCGTTGATTCTGGCTCATTGAGTGTGTATTGCTGCCGAAGTTTTTGCAGTTGTGCTTGGAGGTTATCCACTCGCTTCTGGAGACTCGGCAATTGATCATCAATATACTGTACGCCTTGGCGTAAGCTGTTTACACGCTCATCAACACTATAATTTAAATACGTTTTTGCCAGTTGTTCTAAAACATATTTAATTTTATTTCCATCTTGATCGTGATAACTAATGTTTAAAATTTTGGTGCCTTGCTGTTTCCCATCTTTTTCATAACTGACGCGGGAAATTTCCAGTTGCTCCATGAGTGAGTTGTAAGAAATATCGGGATATCGAACTTGCAACTCTTTGATGACGGGTTCCATCAATTTGGGACTTCTCAACACCCGGATTTGAGTTTCATAATCCATCAAATCAGAGTTTTCGATTCCCACGCGAGAGGCTTCTGCCACACCCGTATTGGCACCGGTTTGAGCCGATAAGGATAATTTCGCCAGCCTACCTTCCGCCGTGATCGGTTCGACCAGCACACTAAAAGCTCCTCTATAGGTGGGGGGAGTTTTTTTGGCCTGCCAAATGATATAGCCGCCAGCCATTCCCCCCAAGGCGATTGCTGCTGCTGCCATGATTGGAGCTCTGCGACGCACCACAGCGAACAGCCAAGCTAAATCCAGGGTATTGCCATCCTCCGGTTCCAGCTCTTGGACATCGCTGCGAGACCAAGGCTCCGGTAAGTTTCCCCCAGGCTTTTGTGAAAACCTTTGATAATCGTTTTCGGCGTCCATACTTTTTTCATATCCCTGGCAACAAAGGCTTACTCTAATTCTGTAATTCCTAGGATCGAAAACAAGGTAATAATCCCAGCACCAGGACTTAAATATAAATTCACAGCATCCGCAACCCTGGCAGTATTAGAGCGGCTTACCACAACTATATCGTTATCGTACAGGATGGGATTATTGCCAGTATTCGCCCCTTGGGCGAAATCAACGGATACGTTCTCCCTAGAAATTGCCCCATTCGGGTTAAGACCAATCAGTTCGACATTTGTCCGGCGTACTCGATTGGGAGCAGCAGCAAAGCTGACGGTTGATAATTGAAGGGTTTGGGTAAGATTCACGGCGGTTACGCTGGGGATAAAGATGGTATCTCCATCGCGTAAGCTTAAATCTTGAGTGCGATCGCCTCCGCCTAAAATGTCAGCGGTCTGGAATGGGGTAGAGTTACTCACAAGAGCTTGCTGGAGTTGCTTTGGAGCTAAGGTGGGCAACTGAGTAATAGCCAAGGAAGACCAAGATGCATCCATCAAAGCCAATAAGGTCATACCCGCCATAGGCGGACTTATTGCTTTGAAGAACTTGGTAGACATACACCCCACATCAACCTAAGTGTGATTGGTTTAATTGATCTATTGTACGGATTTGGCTCAAAATCTTCTCAAAAACTCTCGAAATTCCTCCCAATTGGACAGTCCCGCCCAACTGGAGAACGTAACTTTAGAGAGATGTTCGCTAAGGGGGATTTTCGTACAAGAGTTTTTTTGAGTAGAGCTAGCTTGTATAGACTCTTGAATTTACGCCTTTTGCGCTCCTGAGCATCCGTTTTATGGAAGGGGTTGGCAAACGAATGTCTCTAGATAGAGGTTTAAGAAAAGCAATCAGGACTACAATGCGATCGCTTTCCTAATCCGGTTGAGGCTCAAAAATCAGGCAAAGACCCAATTTTAATTAAAACTGGGGACTGGAGACGGGGAAGAGGTTTTCATAGCTTTATTGGGTAAATAGCTCAGAGTGTGTAACCTCCAGTGAGGCATTATTTGCTCAGTTCGATTCTCCCTGCAAGACTATAGACCTCACCTTCGGCGGAAATTTTCTTTTTTGCCGTTCAATGTCGAGCCATAATTCTCAACCGAGATGTTTAATTAGGAATATAATTACTGACTTTTCGGGAGATAACAAAAATGGATAAGCCTCCATTTCATGATGAATTTACTCTATCAGAAACAGCCGTAAAACTGGGTAAACGAGCAATGGATTTAGGGCTAATTCCGAGTTTTGTTGTGCGTTATTTCTCGGATAGCCAGCAATTTTATATTCCTGATGAAAAGAAAACCGATCCTTATACGCCAGAGGAAGCTTACCTGCGTCTCAAAAAACTTGTTGAGTCATCAGGTCAATAATCCTCTTTATTCTCAGGTCAGGAAAGGTAATGGTTTTGGGAATTTCAGGCTACTTCCTAAAATCTCGATGATCTAATCTCGATAATCTAAAAAAACAGCCCATTAACTTTTGTGGCATCTCAACTCACCCAAGGAGGAAAATCCTATGTTTCTCAAAGATAAAACTGACGGAACTCTTGTCGAAATTCTTGACATGCAAGCTTTGATTGACCCCAATAAAAATAGTATTTCTGGACAAACTCAAGCTGGACAAGAAGAGCAGAATCCTGAAACGTTTGATAAAGCACAATTAAAATTCCCCTCTGGGGAGGATTTACCGCTCTGTTGGAGGGATGTCAACTATCCCAAAGAGTAAAGCTAAACTTGAAAGAGTTTAAGCGGTTGTACTAAAGCAAGGCGTTGGCTATGCCCACTATGTAGCCGCGCCATTCGGTAATGATAAAGTTGATCATTTTTGGTTAAATAATTTATTTTTTGACGCTGATAAAATCCTCCATCGTTTGAGTTTTCCTCTTCTTTTAGATAGATGAAAGACAGGGGAGAACTACTCAATCTTAGGTGGTTTATATAACTAGATTGGAGGAATTTTAATGGCAACGAACGGAAATTCACAAGCCATCAGTAACCTTGAGTACGATTTGCTCACCGTGTTGCAAAGCAAGTCGGAAGCACTTAAGGCATACGATTAAGTATATGGAAGATGCAGAATCCATAGGTTCTCAACCCTGGGTTGCTCTATTCAAGAAGTTACAGCAGCAGGACATGCAGCAAGCTCAAGAAGTGCGCCAACACCTTCAGGAAGTGATGCAAAAAGGTAAAATGTAGTTAGAAGGTTTAATTGATACTCTTGAACAGAGCCTCTCTGGGGACAGGGAGACTTCTTTGCATTGTAACCAGAATCTCAAAGACAAGGCCAAGGAGGCAAGGAAACCTAAATCAACGAGAAAATAAGCTTGACGCTTGTTAGCCAAACTATTAGATACTTTAGAGTGGAAAACGGATAAAAAACTCCAATAGCAACTCAAAAAGTACCTCAGTATGCATATAAGTGAAATTACTCATCCCAACCAGTTGCACGGCCTGTCGATTCGTCAACTAGAGCAAATTGCTCGCCAAATTCGCGAGAAGCATCTGCAAACAGTAGCAGCAACTGGCGGTCACTTGGGCCCAGGGTTAGGGGTTGTGGAACTCACCATTGCTCTGTATCAAACGTTGGACTTAGAGAACGATAAGGTACTCTGGGATGTTGGACACCAAGCCTACCCCCACAAAATGCTCACAGGGCGGTACCACAACTTCCATACCCTGCGGCAAAAGGATGGGGTAGCCGGTTACTTGAAGCGTTGCGAGAATAAATTCGATCACTTCGGTGCGGGCCATGCCTCTACCAGTATTTCTGCGGCGCTGGGAATGGCGATGGCGCGAGACATCAAGGGTGAGAACTTCAAAGTCGTAGCTGTGATTGGTGATGGTGCCCTAACAGGAGGTATGGCACTCGAAGCGATTAACCATGCTGGACATATGCCCAACACCAATGTTTTGGTGGTTCTCAACGACAATGAAATGTCGATTTCCCCCAACGTCGGGGCGATTTCCCGCTACCTGAATAAGGTGCGCTTAAGCCCACAAATACAGTTCCTGACGGACAATTTGGAAGAGCAGTTTAAGCATCTGCCCTTTGTCGGCGAATCATTGTCCCCAGAGTTGGCACGCGTCAAGGAAGGAATGAAGCGTCTGGCGGTACCGAAGGTGGGGGCGGTAATTGAGGAACTCGGCTTTACCTATATGGGACCCGTGGATGGTCACAATCTGGAAGATTTGATTTCTACCTTCAAGGCCGCACACAGCCACAATGGCCCCGTACTGGTGCATGTGGCAACCGTAAAAGGCAAAGGATATGCGATCGCAGAAAAAGACCAAGTCGGCTACCATGCCCAAAGTCCCTTCGACCTCGCCACCGGCAAAGCCATCCCTGCCAATTCACCTAAGCCTCCTAGCTACTCCAAAGTTTTTGCCCACACCCTCGTCAAGCTTGCCGAAAACAATCCCAAGATTGTCGGCATTACGGCAGCAATGGCAACAGGCACGGGTTTAGACAAACTCCATGCCAAACTCCCCAAACAATACATTGATGTAGGTATTGCCGAACAGCACGCCGTTACACTGGCGGCAGGTTTGGCTTGTGAAGGCATACGCCCCATTGTCGCTATCTATTCCACCTTCCTGCAACGCGCCTACGACCAAATCGTTCACGACGTGTGTATCCAAAACCTCCCCGTCTTCTTCTGCTTGGATCGGGCAGGAATTGTCGGTGCGGATGGTCCCACCCATCAAGGTATGTACGACATCGCCTACCTGCGCTGCTTGCCCAACATGGTGTTGATGGCACCCAAAGACGAAGCTGAACTCCAGCGAATGCTCGTCACGGGTGTCAACTACACAGATGGCCCCATCGCCATGCGTTTCCCTCGTGGCAATGGCTATGGTGTTCCCCTGATGGAGGAAGGATGGGAAGCGCTACCCATTGGCAAGGGAGAAATCTTGCGGAACGGGGATGATGTGTTGATCGTGGGTTATGGGGCGATGGTTCATACCGCGATGCAAACCGCCGAAATTTTGAGCGAACATGGGATTGAAGCCACGGTAATTAATGCCCGTTTTGCCAAGCCTCTGGATACCGAATTAATTCTGCCCTTAGCACAGCGGATTGGTCGAGTGGTGACTTTAGAAGAAGGTTGTATCATGGGCGGCTTTGGTTCGGGTTTAGCCGAAACGTTGCTGGATCATAATGTTGTAGTGCCCGTCATGCGGCTGGGTGTTCCCGATCTCTTAGTCGAGCACGCCAAACCGGAGGAATCGAAGGCAGAATTGGGGCTGACACCATCACAAATTGCGGAACGTGTGCGGAATACCTTCATTCCCCAGATGGCAGCGATGAGTCAGTAGTTCATCACTGAGTCTAGAAACTGTTGGTAAGTTTTGTAGAGGCGCGATACATCGCGCCTCTATTAGCTATAGAGGTCCTCAGTTGTGTACGGTACAGTTTTAAAATCTCTCCTAGAAGAGAGGCTTTGAGATTAGCCCCCTTCCCTTTTAGATTTGAGGCAACAAACCACTCCAGGCACAGACTTCGCCGAGAAGAGAATGAGAGGAAATCAACAATAAAAGGGGTTAACGAATCCTGCAAACCTAAAAGATAAAGAATACAGTATTCATAGAGTGGGTTCCATCCATATAAAACCTTATACTTTGTGATGATGTCTAAAAGCCCCGTGTACCCAGTAATCTGGCACGAAGACCATGTTTTACTGATTGACCAAACCCGATTGCCAGCCAAGTACGCGATTGTGGAAATCAGTCGCTATGAGGATATGGCAGAAGCCATTAAAACCATGATTGTCCGGGGAGCTCCTGCCATTGGTGTGGCAGCCGCCTACGGCATGTATTTGGGCGCACGGGAAATTCAGACACAAGAGCGCGAAGCTTTCTTAAGTCAGCTAGAAGACGTGGCTCAGGTGTTGCGCTTAACTCGCCCCACTGCTGTGAATTTGTTTTGGGCGATCGCACGAATGCTCAAAACGGCCTATGAGACAATTGGCTCAGTGGAACACCTAAAAGCTTCGTTGCTGAAAACGGCTCAAGCGATTCAGTTGGAAGACTTACAAACTTGTCAGATGATTGGCGATCGCGGTTTGGAAGTGTTGCCCAAGAACCCGCAGCAGTTATGTCTTCTCACCTACTGTAATACTGGAGCGCTAGCTACGGCTGGATATGGTACAGCATTGGGTGTGGTACGATCGGCATGGCGGGAAGGACGCTTAGCAAGAGTCTATGCTTCAGAAACCCGTCCTCGTCAGCAAGGGGCAAAGCTCACCTCCTGGGAATGTGTCCATGAAGGGATACCCGTTACCGTGATTACCGATAACATGGCAGCTCATTGCATGAACCGGGGAATGATTGATGCTGTTGTTGTGGGTGCAGATCGGATTGCGGCGAATGGGGATACGGCTAACAAAATCGGGACTTACAGTTTAGCGATCGTTGCCAAAGCTCATAATATCCCCTTCTATGTAGCAGCTCCCCTCTCTACCGTAGATTTTGAATTATCCAATGGAATGGAAATTCCGATTGAAGAGCGCCATCCTTCGGAGATTTATCAAATTGGCGAGACGTTAGTTTGCCCCCCTGGAGTCGAGTTTTATAACCCGGCTTTTGATGTTACTCCGGCTAAGTTAATCACGGGAATTATTACCGAAAAGGGTGTGGTTACGCCGAGTGAGTTGCAAAACTTACAAGTCATGCAGCCCGCTTAATTGAATAGATTTAGCTCCCCGGCTTCTTTAAGAAGTCGGGGATAGACGCTTCAGTGCGCTTGGCGATCGCAACCCATCTTCTTAGATGCCTAGAATAGAGTTATCCAAGATTGGGTTGAGCAAGATATGGAAGCTCTTGTAGGTACCGTCGCTGCTTTAATCATTCTGGGCGCTGCCGGACTCAAAATCGACCGGGAATACGAGCGAGGTGTTATCTTTCGATTGGGTCGCTTAAGTGGCGTTAAGGGACCGGGAATGTACTGGGTTATTCCTGTGTTTGACCAAAAAGCTCAAGTCGATGTCCGCACCAAAACAGTCAGTATTGAACCCCAAGAAACGGTGACGGCTGACAGTGTCACCATTAAAGTCAATGCTGTTCTCTACTATCGCATTATTGACCCTTCTAAGGCGATCACGAAGGTTGAGAATTACCAATTAGCCGTTTATCAAGCCGCTTTAACAACCTTACGAAATGTCGTCGGTCAAAATATCCTAGATGATGTTCTGCAAAACCGCGACAAAATTAACACCAAAGTTCAAGAAATCGTTGATGAAATCACTGAACCTTGGGGCGTTGTAATTGAGCGGGTGGAAATGAAAGATGTGGAAATTCCTACCAGTATGCAACGGGCGATGGCGAAGGAAGCCGAAGCTATTCGGGAAAAGCGTGCTCGTCTTATTAAAGCCGCCGCAGAGCAGGAAGCTTCAATTAAGTTAGCCGAAGCCTCTAAGCTGATTGTGCAAAACCCCGCTGTCTTAGAATTGCGGCGTCTGCAAATGCTCACCGAAATTGGGGCAGAAAATAACACCACGACGGTGATTATGATGCCGTCGGATTTAATGTCCTTAACCCAGCAAATTACTAGTGGGCTTCATCAGAGTAATCAAGCCGCACCCGCGATTCCGTTCCAGCCCAATGGCATCGTTAGTGTTGAGCCACCTGGGGATGGCGTCCCAATAGACCGGTCATCAACCGCAAAGCTAGAACCTTCAACGGTTGAACCGTTCGCAGCCCCCATAAACCCAGCCGCCGAACCGCTACCACGGGCAACCAGCGATTGGAAAATAAGCGATCCAAAAAATCAGTAAATCCTAAAATTACCAGGTTTTCTGTTTTCCGCCAACGTTCGTAGCGCTTTAATATCCGAATGTCTCCAATATCTTCACCCCGCTGATGAGCGTCGTGTAGCACTTGGGCTAAAGCCGCAGCATCTCGGATACCGAGGTTCATTCCTTGTCCGCCGACGGGATGACAACAATGAGCCGCATCACCAATGAGTGCAAGTCGGGATTGGGTGTAGCGATCGCTCTGCATCAACTGTACCGGAAACAGGAGGCGATCGCTATCTAATTCCAAATGCCCCAACAGCCCTCCCGTGCGGTGTTCCAGTAAGGCTAGAAACTCTTTTTCATCCAACTCTTTTAAAGCTTGTGCTTCCGCGTGGGGTGCCGTCCACACGACTTGGCAGCGATTATCAGGTAGTGGTAACACTCCCATTGGGCCACTAGGCCAGAAGCGTTCAAAAGCTGTGTTATTGTGTGATTTTTCAGGTTTAATTCTTACTGTCACGCAAGATTGCCAGTACTTCCAGCCGTGAGTGCCAATCCCGGCGGCTGTGCGAATGTGCGATCGCGCCCCATCTGCGGCTACAATTAAACGCGATCGCAACTGACGAATCTCTCCATCTACCCTAACCTTGATTTCTACGCCAGACGGTTGATACTCAACGTTCACCACTTCAGCCGGACACAGCCAGCTAACATTGGGACAGTCTGCCAAAAACTCATATAAGGATTGCAGCAGGGGACGATGTTCTCCTACATAACCCAAATCATCCATCCCTAAATCACTGGGATGGAACTGTACGATACCAGGATGATCGGCATCGGAGAGGCGAATTTGCTGATAGGTTGTAATTTGGGGCAGTATCTTATCCCAAACTCCAATTCCCTGCAATATGCGTCCCGATAGTAGAGAAAGGGCGTAAGCTTGTCGCCTTGCTACAGCTACAGACGGAGGTTGGGCTTCAATTAACAGCACACTCAGCCCGGAGTTTTTTAAAGCACAGGCTAGTGTTGCACCAACGATTCCGCCACCTGCGATCGCTAGGTCATAATCGAAGTTTGTATGGGGTAGAGGGGGGGTTTGAGTGAGCTGTTCCAGCGCCATTTTCCCGAAATTTTGTCACCAATAGGAATATTTACTTTTCTTTATTGTGACGCGGGCAGCTAGAGCGGGCAACTCAGAGCTACTTAATGGTTGGGGAAAGAACCCCTCCCCAGCCCTCCCCTTGGTAAAGGGAGGGAGCCTGAGTTTTCTTGCTTCCCCCAAGAATAAAAGCTGCTCCTTATATTCCTCCCTTGATAAGGAGGGCTAGGAGGGTCAAAAGGGGCTGAGGGGGTAATCCAGAAGAGGTCTGTTGTTTATCTGATAGAAAGCTGGCGCTTGAGGATACTCACCACTTCACCGGGATTGGTTGTGGGTTGCAAAGGACTCCACTCACGTACCTCGGCAAACCTGAGACGATACAAGGTTTGAATGATGTTGTTGACTCCTTTGGGAGAGCCAATGAGCAGGATTTTGACAGGTTCTCGGTTTGAGGTGGGTTCAGACGAGGGTGACGGGGAGACGGGAATGGCAGGCGTTTCGGTGGCATCGGGGACAAATTCTTCTGTCATGGGGGTTCACCTGATTTGTAGCTAAAGACAGTGTTACCAAATTTGGTAACTGCTAATAGCATACCCGATGTTACCAATATTGGTAACATTTACTGTGTCATACTCCTCTGACACGATGTCCTTTGGACGCAAAGCGCGAACAGAGGCATGGGAAGAGCAGGGCAAGCCCTCAAGCAAACATTGAACTCTTATGGCATCAGCCAGAATAAGTTGGCAGTAGCTTTAGGCGTGGAGCGAAACAAAGTTTTTCGCTGGTTTCATGAGCAAATAGACCCCACGGCTGAGACAGTTGCAGATATTGTCAAAGCGCTTAACGAAATCAATCCTGCCGCCGCCGAGAAGTTTATTGAATTGTATTTAGGTGATTTGGTTGATGATGGTGAACGGTAGGGGCTAAGGCTTCCGTATCCTCACCAGGATGTATCTGTCACTCCTGCTATTTGTGAGTGCTGATACCGTTGCAAAGCTGCTTATCGTTCTCTGGGGCGTTGTACTTCAAATAATCCTCCACCCAAGCACAAGCATCCTGCATGAGTGGAGCTAGAGTTAAATCTTCTAAATTCCACAGAATTACAGTTTTGTCATCACTAGCAGAGGCAGGCATCTTGCTGACAGGGTTGAACACTACGCTATTGACTCCTTTAGTATGCCCTGTGAGGGTTTGCTGTTCTTTCCACTCTTTCCCTTCAATGCTCCAGAGTTTGACAGTGCTGTCATTGCTAGCAGATGCAATCGTCTTGCCGTCGGGGTCAAACGCTACGCTAATGACCGCAGCCTCATGCCCTGTGAGGGTTTGCAGGGCTTTCCCCTCAGTGTTCCACAGCTTGATGGTGCCGTCCCGACTAGCAGAGGCAATCGTCTGACCATCTGGACTAAATGCTACCGCCCACACTGTATCAACATGACCCTTGAAAGTTTTCAGTAGCTGACCTTCAAGACTCCAGAGTTTGATAGTTTTGTCATTACTAGCAGAGGCAATCGTCTGACCATCGGGACTGAACACTACGTTTTTGACCCATTCAGCATGACCCTTGAAAGTTCTCAGTAGTTTACCTTGAGTACTCCAGAGTTTGATAGTTCTGTCATTACTAGCAGAGGCAATTGTCTGACCATCGGGACTGAATGCTACCCCCGATACCGCAGCGCCATGCCTAGACAGAGTTCTCAGTAGCTGACCTTCAAGACTCCAGAGTTTGATAGTTGTGTCATCACTAGCAGAGGCAATCGTCTTACCGTCAGGACTCAACGCTAAGCCTTTGACTCTATCCTTGTGTCCCTTGAGGGTTTGGAGTAGCTTACCTTGAGTACTCCAGAGTTTGATAGTTGTGTCATCACTAGCAGAGGCAATCGTTTTACCATCAGGACTGAATGCTACGCGCCACACTCTCTTCTTATGTCCCTTGAGAGTTGGAAGTACCTTTCCTTCAGAACTCCATAGTCTAATAGTGCTGTCCCCACCAGCAGAAACAATCGTCTTACCATCGGGACTGAATGCTACGCCTCTGACCCCATCACTATGTCCCTTGAGGGTTTGGAGTAGCTTACCTTGAGTACTCCAGAGTTTGATCGTATTGTCATCACTAGCAGAGGCAATCGTTTTACCATCCGGACTAAATGCTACACCCCACACCCATTCGGTATGTTCCTTGAGAGTTCTCAGTAACTTACCTTGAGTACTCCAGAGTTTGATAGTGTTGTCATCACTAGCAGAGGCAATCGTTTTACCATCAGGGCTGAACACTAAGCTAATGACCTCATCATTATGTCCCTTGAGAGTTCTCAGTAGCTTACCTTGAGTACTCCAGAGTTTGATAGTTTTGTCAGCACTAGCAGAGGCAATTGTCTTACCGTCCGGGCTGAACACTACGCCTCTGACCTCCTTATCATGTCCTTTGAGAGTTCTCAGTAGTTTACCTTGAGTACTCCAGAGTTTGATAGTTTTGTCACTACTAGCAGAGACAATCGTCTTACCATCGGGACTGAATGCTACGTCTCTTGCCCAATCACTATGTGCATTGATAGTTCTCAGTAACTGACCTTGAATATTCCAGAGTTTGATAGTTTTGTCAGCACTAGCAGAAGCAATTGTCTTACCGTCGGGACTAAACGCTGTTCCCCGCACACGATCGGTATGCTTGTCGAGGGTTTGGAGTAACTTACCTTGAAGATTCCAGAGTTTTATAGTGTTGTCATCACTAATAGAAGCAATCGTCTTACCGTCAGGGCTAAACACCGCAGCGTTGACATCAGTCAAATGTCCTTGTCCTACCAAGCGATTGTGTTCTCTGAGCGTAGTTCCATAAATTGCTTCCTGAAGCGCTCTTAAAACTATACTCTCGGTTTTCTTGTCGGTTATCTTTTGTTTCTGAATCTGTTGAAGCTGCTCTCCAGCCCTAATCGCTTCAATCAAACCCTCGAATTGCCGATTTGATTTAGAGAATAACAATGAATACTGCCCCAAAGAATTTATTTGAGCTATTTTGGCTTGTCTCCCCTGATTACCAGCTTCCACACCTGCGACAACAGCAACTCCCGCTACAACACTCACCAATCCGAGTAGCGATCGTAAGATAATGATCCGCCATTTTTCTCTTTTTCTGGATGCTTCAATTGCCTTCCAACTGGCTGTTATATATTCTTTTTGTAATCGAGTCGCGACGGGTTGCTTCTTTTGTTTTTCCGCTTCCTGCAACCAATTTTGAGCAATGGCAAATTCATTACCCCGCAACAGCAAATCAGCACTTTTATCTTTCTCCTGCCATTCGATCGCTCGTTGCAACCATTTCGTATGATTGTGAACGTGTTCCCGATCAGTATCAAGCGTTCTCACCAACTGATTGAAATTGGCATTAAAATCCCGCTCATTCTGATTAAAATCAATCCACTGTACCTTGGCTAATTCTGGATGCAAATCGCTGGGATTTACCTCCCGATGCAGCAACGTCACGAACCGTTTATTTAACGAAGCTGCATACTCCACCTCGTCCTTACAATAAGGTGAATTCACCGATCGCGGTGACAGAATAAACAAAAAGTTGTCACATACTTTAATTCCGCGATAAATCTCCTGCTGAAAATCACTTCCCGATGCAATACTTTCTTGGTCAAACCAAGTTGTCTTGCCCTGAATCTGTAAGCTATCATTCAGCTTTCGAGCAAAATCCGCGTCAGCACGGGAATAGGAGACAAACACATCCAGAGACTCAGCAGGCGGTTGCCGCAGACTTTCGGCAATAAATTCTTCCTGTAAGGGCGTGGGTGGATGCTGTGTCCTTTTCTGTGCAACCTTTAACCAAGTTTCAGCACTCCGCAAGTTATACCCTCGCAGCAGAATGCTGGGATTCTCATGCTGTCGCTTCCACTTCAGCGCTTTAGTCAACAGAATTTTATGTTCATTGTAGTAAGCCGCATCCTGATGAAAAATCTTCAACAATTGACTTTCATCGAGCAAGTAATCGTCTTCCAACACATTGTCTGTGAGGTCGATATACTGCAAAGAACGCAACGCAATCGGCACCTGATTTGCTTCAGTTTCTTGCACCAACACAGGAATAATCCGCTTGTGCAGTGACAATGCTAAGTCCAATTCTTGCTGACAAAAATCTGAATTTATCGAGTCCGTTGAAAGCAGATAAACCACATTATCTGCTTGTTCAATCCCCCGCTTAATCGCCTCCTCAAATGCTTCCCCCGTTTGAATATCCGTCTTATTCGTCCAAACTGTGATACTCTCCCGCCTCAAGCTATTGCGAAGCTTCTCCATCGTCGCCCTATCCTCTTCGGCGTAGGAGATAAACACCTGCGTCATCAAGTTATTCGCATTCTTGATACTTTCGGTAATGTATTCGCAATGCAAATCAGTAGGAATACAAGGCGGTTGCTCGTCTTTAAAGTGTATCTTTAGCCAAGCTTCTGCTTGTTGTCGTTCTTCCCCAACTAACAGATAGCTCGTTTGTTTTTGATACCTCTCCCACTCCAAGGCTTTGGCTAAAAATTGGGTATGCTGCTCGACATAATCGTGATGTCTGCCCAACAGATTCATTAAGCCTGTAAAAGAAGCCTCAAAATCATCTATCCCCTCTCGAAAATATACCCAGTTAATCTTCCCAATCGCTGGATGCATATTGGGAAAACTCGAATGTAATCCCTTCGCTTTATAAGCTTCCCACTCTTGAATCGTCCCTTTAGGAAATCTCTGCTGCCAAGTTTCCTGATTAATTTGTTCAACGTGCAACAGTGGAATAATGCGTTTATTCAGCTTAATTGCTAGCTCAATTTCTTTGCCGCAATAGGGCGAATTAATCGAATGTGGTGCAATGATAAATAGGAAGTTATGCGCCTTCTCAATGCCATCATCAATTTGGTTTTGAAAATCGACCCCAAGGGGAATATCATTTTGGTCAAACCAAACTTTTAACCCTTGTTCCAGCAAGCGGGCATAAAGTTTTGTAGCAAACGCTTTACTATCTGCTCTCCCGTAGGAGATGAAGGCATTAAACAAATTTTTCATGTAAACGATCTCGATTTGGCAAAGGTACTCCCCAAAGGAACGAGAGTATAAGATTCACAGATTGGCTTGGGTTGTATTGTTGTTAAGGATGCACCTTTGTCCGATTGAGATATCGCACAAAAAAAGCTCAAGCGTTTCAACACAAATTGAAACGCAAAATAAATTCATCTTAAGACGGTTGACACAATACTCTCTTTTTATACGACTATATCAAAATTGCTAGGGAAAGTGTCTATCTTGAGTGAAAGCTTCAGAGAACAAAAAGCTTTCCTCTATCGAGACGGGAACCAAGATGAACCCACTGCGTAGAGGACAGCTTCAATGGAGTATATTCCAGCCGCTACACCATCGTCAGCGACATCAACTCATCTGCCATCTCAAAGTTTGCAGTCACACTTTGCACATCATCCAAATCTTCCAAAGCATCCATCAACTTGAGGAGCGATCGCGCTAAATCTGGCTCAGTTACTTCTATCGTATTGCTCGGTATCCAACGCAACTCTGCCTCACGCACCGGCAAGCCTTTTTCCTTCAATGTTTGATTCAGGATTTCCAGATTGCTGACTTCAGTAAACACCTCCGCTACCGGGGTGTCCTCCTCCTCCGATAGCTCATAAGTCTGGGCACCCCCTTCCAAAGACGCTTCCAACAACTGCTCTTCCGCCACAGCACCAGCCAGAACAACGACGCCTTTTTGCTCAAACATCCAGGAGACGCAACCAGTCTCACCGAGATTACCCCCATTTTTCGTGAACGCCGCCCGCAAATCAGCCGCCGTGCGATTGCGATTATCTGTCAGCGCCTCAATTAAAATAGCGACACCGCTAGGGCCATAACCTTCGTAGCGAATTTCTTCCAGATTGTCGTTATCGTTGCCCAGTTGTCCAGAACCTTTAGCAATCGCCCGATCAATATTGTCGTTGGGGATTCCCGCCGCCTTGGCTTTGTCAATAGCGGTACGTAGCCGGAAATTACCTTCCGGATCAGGAACACCCATGCGAGCCGCAACAATAATCTCCCGTGAGAGTTTAGCAAAGGTTTTCCCCTTTACTGCATCCACTCTCGCTTTCTGACGCTTAATATTCGCCCATTTACTGTGTCCTGCCATAGCTTCAAAACTAAATCGAGGTTCTCGGCAAACGATAAATATTCCGCCTGTGTCTGACGGTACATTTCCGAGTTTACCGAATTTGGAGTATTTACTTAACCTTCTAACCTTCAACCCTGTGTCTGATGACTCACCGATCAAATCGGCAGCACAACTCTCACCGTGGTTTGTTTTTCGGGTATGCTCTCCAGGGTTAATTCTCCACCTAGCAGTTGAGTCAGGCGTTTAGCAATCGCCAGTCCTAAGCCTGAACCTTGTTGTTCGTAAAGTTTACGCTCAAATTGCATATACGCTCCTACTTGAGCAATTTGCGCGGCTGTCATTCCTCTGCCGCAATCGGTTACGGATAAAGTAAACATCTGCTCCATTGGAGCGGCAAAGATGCGAACGGGTGTGCCTGCCAAAGAATACTTAAAGGCATTATTAACTAGTTCTTCAATAATTTTTTCTAGTCTAACTTTGGCAATCTGAACGCTAGAATCTTGCAATTCCAACTGTAAATCGGCTTCTCTACCGGCCTGATGCGCTTGACGAATACTAATCTCTTCGATAACTGAAGCTGCTGAACTAACCTGACCGTTTTGCAATGCCTGGATTTGCTCAGAATCTGTAGTCATGAGTTCCAGTTCTGCATACAATAGAAAATTTTGAATCAGCCTTAATAAACGTTCAGCCGATTTATGAATTCCTTGCGCCATTTCCCCAACTTCTTGGCGTTCCAAAATATCCGATTCCTCTACCAAAAGTTCGGAAAGACCAAGAATAACATTTAAGGGAGTTCGTAGTTCGTGAGGCAGGGATAAGGTAATGCTGTTACGTAACTCATCTAATTTTTTCTGAGAATGCTTCTCCAACGTGGCTTTTTTTTCAAAACGAACCGAAATAGCTCCCAGTAATTCCGTTCTAGTAAATGGCTTCGTCAGGTAATCATCTGCACCCAGAGACATCCCCTGACGTAGATCCATTTTGTCCGATTTTGCCGTGAGAAAAATAAAGGGAATCGTTTCGGTAACTGGGGAAGAGCGCAAGGCAGTCAAGACCCCAAAACCATCCAGTTCGGGCATCATCACATCACAAATAATCAAATCGGGCAGATGAGTATTCGCTAACTCAACACCTACTTTGCCATCTGCCGCACCAATTGCCTCGAAATCTTCAGCATCCAGCAAGTCCAGGAGATTCTCTCGCACGGATTGCTCGTCCTCAATCACCAAAATCTTCTTCATCGCTTTATCTTTTCACAATCCTCTACTTGCTTGAGTTAATGGGGAGTGGTAAACGCTTATTCTTCTTTAGTAATTGTTCAAAATCATGGCTAGGCAAGGGGCGACTGAACAAATAACCTTGCATTCCATCACAGTGATTTTGGCAAACAAAAGAAAGTTCTGCTTCGGTTTCGACGCCCTCTGCCATCAATTTAAGATTTAGAGTTTTGGCCATTTCAATAATGGCTTTAGTAATGGCTGCATTGTTGGGATTGTCCGTAATATTCTGGATGAAGCAACGGTCAATTTTTAAGATATCGAAGGGAAATTGCTGCAAGTAACTTAAAGAAGAATATCCGGTGCCAAAATCATCAATGGCGATTTCCACACCGAGAGACTTTAAGGCATTTAACCTCCGGATTGCCACCTCTGTATTGTGTACCAACATGCTTTCAGTGAGTTCTAATTCGATATATTTAGGGTCTAGTCCTGTTTCCATGAGGATAGCAACTAACTGATGGCGCAAGTCAATTTGACTGAATTGACGGCTTGATAAGTTTACGGCTATTCGTAAATGACTAAAACCCGCATTTTGCCAGACTTTGGTTTGCTGGCAAGCGGTCTTCAACACCCATTCTCCAATCGGTACAATCAGCCCCGTTTCTTCCGCGATCGGGATAAACTTATCGGGTGATATAAGACCCCGATCTGGATGCTGCCAACGCACGAGCGCTTCTGCACCGACAATTTGCCCCGTTTTCAAATTTACTTGAGGTTGATAGTAGAGCAAGAGTTCTTGGCGTTCTAAGGCATGTCGGAGACTGCTTTGTAAAGCAAGACGATCCGAAGAGCCGATGTTAAAGGCAGTGGAGTAAAACTGATATTGATTGCCTCCATGTTGCTTGGCTTGAGTCAATGCTGTATTGGCATGATTGAGTAATTGTTCAATCTCTGTACCATCACGGGGATAAAGAGCGATGCCAATACTAGCGGTGATAAACAGTTCTTGATTCGCTAACTCAAAGGTTTGGGAGAGGCTGTTCAGGAGAGTTTGGGCAAGATTACCTACCTCTCTTTTATACTGTGTAGAACAGGCATCTTGCTGAGCGAACGCTAGGATAATGGCAAATTGAGTGGTATTTAAGCGAGCCACTATACCTAGGCTGCCAACACAAGTCTTGATCCGTTCAGCGACGGCTTTGAGCAATACATCAGCTACAGCCTGACCCAGGTTATCGTTAATCTGGTTAAATCGGTCTAAATCGAGAGACAGAACGGTTACTAATTTTTCATTGCTGATATCTTGGGATTGTACCTGCTTAAACTGCTCTCGCAAGGACAGTTGATTCGGTAAGTGAGTCAAACTGTCATGGTGAATTAAGTAATTGATTTCTGCTTTGGCTTGTTGGAGTTCGGAGTTGTAGAGGGTTTCGAGAGTAGCTTGTTTTTTCAATCGGCTGGTGATCGCACCTAAGAGTTCTGCTCTCGTAAACGGTTTGGTAATATAATCATCAGCTCCTAATTCCATTCCCTGACGAAAATCCGCTTTCGCCGCTTTCGCCGTTAAAAAGATAAAAGGAATCGAAGCCGTGAGTGCGTCTTGACGTATCGCTCTCAGAACGCCGTAACCGTCTAATCCAGGCATCATCACATCGCACACAATCAAATCAGGAATGATGCCTTTGGCTAAATTGAGTCCGACTTGACCATTTTCTGCGCCAATGGCCTCAAATCCTTCCACATCGAGAAGTTCTAGGATGTTTTCCCGGACGAAATCTTCGTCTTCAATCACAAGAATTTTTTTCATGAGCGGGTTCCAAGTTGTAGATTGGTAGTGTGACTGTAAACATAGTGCCTACCCCGATTTCACTCTCCACGGCAATCTGACCTTGGTGGATATCAACACACTTTTTAACGATTGCCAGACCCAGACCTGTCCCTGCAATGGTGCCAACATTCGTTGCCCGATGGAAGGTTTCAAATAATCTCTGTTGATCTTCGTTCGGAATTCCGATACCGCGATCACGAATTTGAAAAACAACCTGCGTTTCCAAGTAGCTGAGTGTAAACTCAACACGGCTACCGCTAGAAGAGTACTTCATGGCATTGCTCAGCAAATTCTCTAAAATTTGCCGCAACAGCTTTTCATCCATGTAGAGCTGACGAGGTGTTAGCGTAGCGGGATGTAGTCCAATAGTGAGGCTGTGGTTCTCCTCCTGACATTGAGTTGAGGCCTTCTCCATCGCTGCCGTCCCCGGATGCACTCCGGCCTCATTTTCTCCCTGACCTACTTTACCTTGAGCAGCCCCTAATCTCCAGTCACAAGTAAAAATAATTTTGTGCTGACTGTTGTCATTGAGTTGCAATTCTTCCACCAAATTATGGCAGAAATTTTCTAAATTTAAGGGAACTAAGTGTAACTTAATTTTGTCTGCTTCTGCCTTCCCCAAGATTAAAACATCATTCAATAGCTTGGTCATATATTTGACCGAGGATTGAATGCGATACAGATGAGTAAGCTTCCTCTCCTCTGTCCATTTATAGCCGTAATGTTCCAATAATTCAGCTGAAGAGTGAATCGTGGTCAGAGGTGTCCGAAACTCGTGAGATGTCATGCTGATAAAGCGAGATTTGAGTTCCCTCAGTTCCTTCTCCTTCTCCAACGCTTTGCGAATTTCCCCTTCTGCTTGCTTGCGTTGAATCATTAAACCTAATTCTGTTGAAGCCGCAATGAGTTCAATTAACCGTTGGTCTTCGTCCTTGGATTCAAACATATAAAAGACGAGAACCGCCAGGACTCCATCAGTGGTCAGCAAGGGAATTCCCAATGCAGCTTTAAGACCTGCTTCCTTGGCGATCTGAGCACGCAGATAAATTTGATTGGATTCGGCTGACACATCACGTCGCCACTCAGGGTTTTTGGCGACCCAGACCCGTCCTGGTAAACCCACATCGGGGGCAAATGTCAACGACTCGCTGGCGTTGCGGAATCGCTCTAGACTTTTGGTCTTGCTGAACCAGGCAGGACTGCATTCCAGCACAGTCCCATCGGCTTTCGGCACCCAAGCTTCGCCAAAATCCCACCCTGTGGCTTCACAGACTTTCTGGAGTGCCACACCAAGAGCTGCATAAAAGTCTCGTGACTCAAAGATTGCCCGCGTAATAGAGTGCAAGAACTGGACTTCCTTCTCTGATTCCTTGCGTTTAGTGATGTCTCGATCAATCCCGCGATAACCCCGAAATATACCTTTGGCATCAAAAATCGGAACGCCACTGCGTTCGAGAACCACCAGATAACCGTCCTTATGGATGTTGGTATTTTCCAAACAGGTGAAGGGTTGGCGCGAGGCGGAAAGTTGAGCAAAAAAGTCAGTAACACGCTGACGTTCTTGGGGTGGCATGAAGTCAAAGGTCGTTTTGCCTAAAACTTCTGAAGCTTTGTAACCTAACAAGCTCTCAACCTTAGGGCTGGCATAGGTATAAACAGCATTTTCATCGGCTTCCCATACCCAATCACTGCTGGTTTCGACTAAATTGCGAAACCGTTCTTCACTCTGCTTGAGTTGCTCCTGTGCCCTGTAACGCTCGATAATCTCGGCTCTAAGGATGCGGTTCGCCTCCCTTAAGGCGGCTGTGCGCTCTGCCACTCGGATTTCTAAGGCATCATTGAGTTGTTCTAGGGCAACTCGTACTTCTACACGCTCGGTGATATCCTGTACAATCACAGCAACTTCATCAGCTCCACTTTTAACAATGCGAGCTTCAAAGTGATGGGATTTGCCATTTACCCAAAGATGATACTCAACGAGTTGCGTTTCATTGGTTTCAAGGGCTAGCTCAACATGATGCCAAATCAGCCCTGCCACCTCAGTCGGCAAGACTTGATGCAAATGTCGCCCAATGATTTCAGTCGTAGAAACCGATAGAGTATCCTGTTTGGCAGCTTTCCAATCTAAATAAATGCCATCTCGCGTCACGCGAAATATGGCATCGGGTATAGCTTCTAATAGGGCATGGTTTCGGGCAACACTGGCTTGTAATAGTCTCTGACTCTCGTACAAGGCTCTTTCGCTCTCTTGCCGGTGTGTGAGTTCCGTTGCAGATCGCTGCACTAGCGTCGTAAGGACTAAGGCGATCGCACACTGATCAGCAATAGCTTGCACAAAGGCAATTTCCTGATCAGTCCATTCCCGTTGATACTCACACTGATACAGGGTAATTCCACCCAGGTAAGTTGAGGAATGCAATAAGGGCACAATCAAGATTCCACAAAGACTATTTTCCTGGAGCGCGTCCTGAATCGTGGCGGAGATTGGTTGACCCGTGCCAGGGAAACTGACCGATTTTCCCTGAGTCAGCCAGGAATGATAGTACTGGTAAAACTGATCGCATATACGAGAGAGACGTTCAGCCGAAATGACTTTAGTATTTTGTTGAGCTATTGCAACCTTCACTGATCGCGCCGCTACACCCTGTCCGAACTCGTCCTCTACCGCCCTACCTGGGGTAGCGTCAAATTGAACGATTAAACAGCCACTCACTGACAAAGTATCTTGTAGCTGTTGAGTGATGGAGTGTAGCACGTCATCGAGAACCAGCTTCCCCAGTGCCGCTTGAGCAATTTGGTTAATCATTGCCGCCTGAACGGTGACAAGATCAGAAGCAATCGCCCCCTGCTCCAGGGTCGAATGGATCGGTAGAGGGTTAGATGAGGTAGCCATAAGTCGCAACAGATGGAGAGCGAGCGAGGACTGAAAGATAAGCGGGATAGGCGATTGGGCTATCGGTCACGAAGGAGAGTGGAGACTTAACAGAAGTATTAGGGATTAATTTCGTAAATTTCTGTCCTATCGGCCTAATCCCCATACGTCTTCAGTTCTAGGTACTTATCTGCTCTCGATTTGAGCGGCTGGCGATGGCGCGTCCAGGAGTACTTGCTTGATCGTGTCTAGCAGTTCCACAAGGGTAAACGGCTTGGTAATATAAGCATGAGCGCCCAATTCCAGACCTAGGCTCAAGTCTGTTTTGGCGGCTTTGGCGGTCAGAAAGATGAACGGAATTGACGCTGTCTTCGGTTCGGCTCGTAATCCTGTGAGAACACCATAGCCGTCGAGTTCTGGCATTCGGACATCGCACAAGATGAGATCGGGAAGTTCTTGGTGGGCTACAAACAAACCTATGCGACCATTTTTCGCGGCTAGTGCCTCAAACCCTTCCGTGTCTAGCAATTCCAAAATGTTCTCCCGGACGCTTTCCTCATCCTCAATGACCAAAATCTTTGTCATTCGTTTCCTCCATTGGTCGTTAGTCGTGCGATTGCCCGTGGGAAGCGAAACATCATGCCTACACGCACTCGCTCTATTCCGGCAATTTTGTAAGGCGTGAACAGCGATCGCCCTCTGCTTATGAATGGCTTCTTGTAAATTGTTGCATAGCCACGTATTACAATCCCTCGTGGAAAATACGGGGGTATGTGCTTTTCTGGCTGACGAGTTCTCAGTAAATTTACGCTTGAATTTAGTCGCGATTTGTCTATCTATAGCTATGGCAGGCGAGAAAGCTCAAACTTTTGCAAAAAAAACGGAAAATTTTGGGTTCCGTATCTCCCAATGGTTAGCCTTGGGGATTTGTCTATTGATCTTGGCAGGATGTCAGCTACAGGGACGTCCGGATGATCCGGGTAGGATGCACCTAACGTTGTGGCATGGGGTGAACCCTCCTCATAATCGTGATGTTTTAGAGGAGTTAGTCGCTCAGTTTAATCGTCAGCATCCCAAGATTCAGGTGACATCACTCTACGTAGGGCAAGAAGACCAGCAGACACCCAAAATTCTAGCCAGTGTTGTCGGCAATGTCCCTCCAGATATGCTGTGGTTTAACCCCACGCTTACGGGACAGTTGGTGGAACTGAATGCCATTCGTCCCCTCGATGATCTATTGGCGACTTCATCAGTCAAAGGCGAAATTGATCCAGCCTTGTTTGAATCCATGGAGTTTTCGGGTCATATCTGGTCGCTGCCGTTTGGGACAAATAATGCGGGAATTTTTTACCGACCCTCTTTGTTTAAGGCCGCAGGGATTACCCAACTGCCCAAGACTTGGGAGGAGTTGCGGCAGGTGGCGAAAAAACTCACGGGTGATTTTGATGGTGATGGTCGGGTGGATCGGCATGGAATACTCTTGCCTTTGGGTAAGGGTGAGTGGACGGTATTTATGTGGCTACCGTTTATGTGGAGTGGTGGCGGTGAGTTGATTGCAGGGGGAATGGAGAGAGATGATCTCCTCCAACCCATGTCTCTTCAACTGGCTACACATTCAGATCCCCCCCTTAAAAAGGGGGGGAGAAAGATGACCTCGACATCTATTGAGCCGATTGAGGAAAACGGGATCAAATCCAACAACGCAATCCAAAACGTCCCTCAGTTTCCAGTCCTTTCAGGAGTCAATTTAGTGAATGAGGGGGCGATCGCGGCGCTGCAATTCTGGCAGGATTTAATCAAGGATGGCTCAGCCGTATTGTCGCTGCCAGAACGAGGATATGAGATGGATGGCTTCCTTGCAGGTAAGGTAGCCATGCAGTTTTCTGGCCCTTGGACGTTGGGACAGCTACAAGCGACAGGTGTTGATTTCAGCGTTTTTCCCATGCCATCTGCGGCACAGCAGGCTACGGTGATCGGCGGTGAGAATTTATTTTTGTTTAAAACAACCCCTGAACGTGAACGGGCGGCATTTACGTTTGCTGAATATGTGATGGGACAAGAGTTTCAGACGCAGTGGGCGATGAGGACGGGCTATTTGCCTGTAAATCTCAGGGCACGTCAAAGTGAGACTTATCAAACCTTTGTGGAGCAGCAACCGATCGCCAAGGTGTTTCTGGAGCAAGCGGGATTTGGGCGATCGCGTCCCATCTTGAAGGGCTACCCTCGGATTTCTGAGCATTTAGGACGTGCGATCGAGGCTGTACTCTTGGGTAAAACTTCTCCCAAGCAGGCACTCGAAAAAGCCCAGCGACAGTTAAACCTAATTTTCCGCTAAGCCAATACGGGTAATAACACTGACCTCTACCTGTAAGTTACTGAGATTAGACGCTCCAGTCCTCTGCTAATAGCAGATGCGAAATTTTCCTTCCCTACTTCTAGAAGCATTAGTTTGTATCCTTAGCTACAAAACCACCCCAAAAAAATCTAACTTCCGACATATGACGAAGGATAGGTGGTAATACATAAGTATTACGGTCATAAAGGTAAATAAAGATACCGATAAAATACTTAACCTTTAAGATCTTGTGTTCATGAGTTCACCTTGGCAAAATCCGCTCCCCGTAGGAGAAGAGGCAAAAAATCGAGTTGTGGTCTACTTTCATAGCGATCTATGGATTCCCATGACCTGTTTCTGCTTGAATGAAGCGATCTCGCTTTACCGTAAGGCAATGCGGCATGACAAAGAAATTTTCGTCTTTCCTCTAGGCTTAGATTTAGAGACTAAAAATATTCTTTCTCATGAATTGTCAGACTTGCCGGGTGAGTTTGCGGTTCCTGATCGAGAACCCAACATGGCAGCTTAAGAAATAGCCCAATCAGAGGTTCATCTACATTATTTTGAATCACACTCTACTGGGCTAAAGCCAGTATCTGTCAAATTCTAGAGGCACAAATAGCCGCGCCAATTAACCCAACCTGGGGGTTCAAGACGACACGGACTGACACCTTTTCCAGTAAAGGACTTACCCGACCTTTTTGACCAAATGCCCGCAAGAAATTACCCTCTTGAATCAAGGGTAAGATTTTGGCTGCAATCCCTCCAGCTACATACAGACCCCCATAGGGCAGTAGTTTCAATGCGAGATTACCCGCCTCAGCACCATAAGCTTCAACAAACATTTGTAACGTTTGCTCACAGAGGCGATCGCGCTTTTCTAAAGCCGCTTGAGCGATCACGGCGGCGGGGTCTACACTTTTCTCCGTGCGCCCTGTCTCCCGTTCCCAGGTTCTAATTATCTCCCCAATTTCTGGCGATTCATGAGCCACCTGACGGTCTCTGAGAAACTGGTAAAGTGCGACTATCCCCTGACCTGACACAACTCGCTCTACGGAAATGCGCTGAATATCATACTTATCTCGTAAGTATTGCAAAAGCTGAAATTCTAGCTCATTGCGGGGAGCAAAGTCAGCATGACCGCCTTCGGAGGCAAAGACTTGATAACCTCCCGCCTGTTGAATCAGAAATCCCTCTCCCAAACCTGTACCCGCACCAATCACTGCAATAGGAGCATCGGTTTGATCGGTTGCCGCTTGTAGCGTACACAGGTCTTTGTCTTCTAAACCGAGGATACCGTAACCCACAGCCGCAAAATCATTGATTAAGTGGATTGTGGCAATGTCGAGTTCTTGTTCCAAGCGTCTAGCGTCCAAGAACCAAGCCAGGTTAGTCAGGACACAGGTATCGTTGACCACAGGGCCTGCGATCGCAAAACAAGCTTTTTCCGGGCGAACTACCATGCCCAACTTTTGCTTCACTGCCAACAAGAACTGTTGCACGATTGGCACTAAGTCCGGAAAGTCGCGGCTGAGATAACGCGACTCATGAAGAGTTTGCCAGGATGACCCTGAGGACTTTTCTACCAAACGCAGAATCGTTTTAGTGCCACCGATATCTCCTGCCAATAGTAATGTCATTTATGGAGATTCTCCCCCTGTGTTCCCTTACCACAGGCATTTTGCCATGTAACAGAAATTTGTAAAGTCCGCCGCAAGAAAGGTTCAATGAAATCGGATAACTTGTTCCTGTTGACTGAGGTGAGAAGTATCACCGTTGAGTTCCATAACCCATTGTTGTTCTTGGCGCACAAGTTTAACCAGGCAGCACAAAGAGGCTTTCACTTCAGGGGTTCCACCCACGAGTCCCTGTGTACAGCCCACCACTGAAGCGCCGTGACCGACCAGTAGGATATCTTCTGAGAATTCAGCCGTCAGACGTTGTACGGTTTGAGCCGTTCGTTGCAGCACCATCTCATTGGTTTCGGGATAGTGAGCCATCACGCGGGAAGTATAACTGGGATTAATACGCGGAAAGCGCTCTTGCAGTTCAGCAATAGGCAGCCGTTCGGGCACAGTTGACATCCATTCTGGATTGAGCCATTCACTAAGACCTGACTCTAGCTGAATGGGTAAATCCAGGATATTCGCTACTTCATTAGCTGTTTGCACGGTTCGCAAAAAGGGTGAGGCGAAAATAGACACGATGCCTTCCCCAACAAGGCGTTGACCCAGTTGTTTGGCTTGTTCAATGCCATCCTCGGAAAGGGGGGGATCGTAAGGTCGCTCGGCGGTGTTAAACCATTCGGGGTTCACAAAGTCGAGGCGGTTTCCGTGTCTCGCTATCCAGATGGTTTGGCTCATGAATTTCGTTGGCTCATTCAAATCCGGCTTCCGACCCGATGGGGGAGCCTGTGTCTGCACAACCTCGGTTTGGTCGGTCACAATACTAAGTCACTGGCATTAGCATATCAGTATCAGTTGCCGTGACAGAGTGATTTGGATGCTCCTTAATGCAGACTAGCAGCAAATAATCCACCAGTTTTTTTCTAGTTGTTTGTCCCATCCTCGTATGAGTTCCGGCTCCCACTCCCACTCTTCCTCACTCCCCGCGTCTCCCACTCCTTTCACCTCGTTGCTGGGAAACTTTCGCTGCCTTGCACTTAAGCTCTATACTGCGGAGGCTGAGATATTAAGATTAGGGTGCTGCTTGTCACCTTGCTCTCATTTTGTTTTCCAGGATGCAATCTTTTGCCTCTTGCCTGGGTACCCTTATACAAAGCCTGGTCTTCCTAAAACAGTACCTGCGGCTGATTTAACATAGCTCTTCTGTTTCCCTTAATAAATGTTACAATAATTAAGGTTGTGCGGCTCAATCAAAAAGTTTTATGACAAAGCTCATGCCGGGAAAGGCGAAAACTGATGTGTTCGCCTTAGCAGCAGATTTGTTGCATCGAAAGAATGCTGGCTATAATGCCTGTCAAGTTACCCTAGGCAAGCCGTAGCCAATCATGAAACATAAATTAATTTTTTTCTCATAGAGATTAAAGTTCACTAGTTCCTTGAGTGAACCGAGCCTCAAAGTCAACCTGTTTGTTTTACATCCATCTATACTAGATCGAGCTCTATGAAAACTGCTCAGACCTCTACAGACCTAGTCCGTACTTACCTGCGAGAAATTGGGCGTGTACCGTTGCTGACCCATGAGCAGGAAATTCTTTATGGAAAGCAGGTGCAGCGGTTAACGGCCTTGCAGGACGTGAAAGAATCCCTATGGCAAGATCTCGGTCATGAGCCAACGATGGAGGAATGGGCAACAGCCACGGCACTTTCTCCAAGCGAGTTAGACTCTTACATTAATGCTGGTGAAATAGCCAAGCGCAAGATGGTGGAGGCAAATTTGCGGCTGGTGGTTTCAGTGGCCAAAAAGTATATCAAGCGCAATGTAGACCTACTGGACTTGATTCAGGAAGGCACGATTGGTATGCAACGAGGTGTGGAGAAATTTGACCCCACCAAGGGCTATCGGTTTTCCACTTATGCTTATTGGTGGATTCGGCAGGCGATTACCAGAGCGATCGCGGAAAAAGGTCGCACGATCCGGCTGCCAATTCATATTACCGAGAAACTTAACAAAATCAAAAAGGCTCAGCGCTATCTGGCCCAAAATCTGGGACGAGCCGCGACTGTCGCCGAGTTAGCCCAAGAACTGGATTTGACGCCCAAACAAGTGCGAGAGTATCTGGAACGCGCACGTCAACCCCTGTCCTTGGATCTGCGTGTCGGTGATAATCAGGATACAGAATTGGTCGAGTTACTGGAAGACACTGGCCCCTCGCCAGAAGATTTCGTGACTCATTCCGCGATGCAAGTGGACTTGGAGAAGCTGATGGCAGATTTAACGCCTCAGCAACGGGAAGTGCTGGCGCTCCGGTTTGGCTTAGAAGATGGACAACCCATGACTTTAGCCAAAATTGGCGATCGCCTGAATATCAGCCGGGAGCGAGTCCGACAAATCGAACGGGAAGCACTCTCTAAACTTCGTAAGCGCAAAGGGGATATGCGAGAGTATATCGCGGCTAGCTAGCCAGTTAAAGGTTGAGGTTGGAACTTTAAAGGCTTAAACTCCCTGATGAACCTGTCACCTGCAATCCCAACAGGTAAAAGAATCCGATGTATTTGGTTCGGTTCCACCCCCTGTGTAATTCGTTCGCTCTTGTTACATTAATTGACACAGACATACAAATGTAGAGATAAAAGTAACAACTCGTTTCTCCCTGAGTGGAAACAGGAGAGCGAACAATTTTTAGGAGGTACAAGGTGAAAAATACATCCAATCAGGGGTCTGAGTTCTTTGGAAGTGAGGCTAACGCCAACTTACTGTGGGAATATGTGCAGTCGATGAGTCCAGAAACGATTGCTCATCTCTCTAAGCCCATGTCTCCAGAAGTCTTTCAGGTAATGGAGCGAAATATTGTAGGCATGATGGGAAACCTACCCTCAGAGCACTTTGGGGTAACGATCAATACCAGCCGTGAAAATTTAGGGCGTCTCCTCGCTTCAGCCATGATTAGTGGATATTTTCTGCGTAATGCTGAACAGCGCATGGTTTTTGAAAAGTCTTTGCACACGCTAGAAGCTCATCCTTCAGATTCTGCTCAGTAAGTGGGTTGGTCAGTTAATATTTAATACTTCATTAAGTTTCAGGGAACCACGGTAAGTGCAACAACAGCGAACACCGACAGCGTCAATTTCTGATCTGTCGGTTTCGATTAGGGAGGGGGAAGAAAAATTTACACTTACAAATGCGGGTTCTTTTGGAGTCCCTTTCCAGAGACACTCGCTCCTAACTTGGTATGCACAAGCAGGTAGAGACTTACCGTGGCGGCACTGTGGCGACCCTTATCGGATCTGGGTGTCTGAGATTATGCTTCAGCAAACCCAAGTCAAAACCGTTATCCCATACTATCACCGTTGGTTCGAGCAATTTCCCAGCATTGAATCCTTAGCAGCCGCTAACTTACAACAGGTACTCAAAGCTTGGGAAGGATTAGGATATTACAGCCGTGCACGTAATTTACATCGGGCGGCACAAAAAATTGTGCAAGAATACGGTGGTGTCTTTCCCAGACAGTTGCCAGAAGTCTTGGCTTTACCAGGGATTGGTCAAACAACAGCCGGTGGAATTCTCAGCGCGGCATTTAATCAGCCCGTAGCGATTCTGGATGGTAATGTTAAGCGAGTTCTGACGCGATTAGTGGCTTTAACTGTACCACCTGCTAAAGCGATGAAACAGCTATGGCAAATTTCTGAAGCCTTGCTTGACAAAGAACATCCCAGAGAGTTCAATCAAGCGCTGATGGATTTGGGGGCAACCGTCTGCACACCCAAAAACCCGAATTGCACAAGTTGCCCTTGGAAAGACCTGTGTCAGGCATACAATTTAGGTATTCAATCCCAGCTACCCATGCGTGAACTTTCTTCTCCGTTGCCCCACAAAACGATTGGCGTTGCCGTGATTTGGAACGAACAGGGGCATATTTTAATTGACCGCCGACGTCCTGAGGGACTGCTGGGGGGTCTGTGGGAGTTTCCCGGCGGCAAGATTGAGCCAGGTGAAACGATTGAAGAATGTATTAAACGCGAAATTCAGGAAGAACTGGACATTGAGATTGAGGTGGGCGATCGCTTGATTATTATCGATCACGCCTACAGCCACTTTAGCATTACCCTCAACGTGCATCACTGCCGTCACCTTTCAGGTATTCCGCAACCCGTTGAATGTGATGAAATTCGCTGGGTGACGTTAGAGGAAATTGATCAATTTCCTTTTCCAAAAGCCAACATCCAGATTATCGCTGCTCTACGACAGAATGCTGAATGAATAGCTAAAACTCCTCGCCTATAGAGGGGGTTGATTCTCACTTCTACTGAGCATTATCAGTATCTCGGTCACGGGTTACTATTGATGAGCAAAGCGCTGATGTCTAAAGAAAAGCCGACTATCGCCATAGAATGATGAAACAAACTCAGACGTTGTTTCCAGAGTTCCGATGAGCTGAGATTTTTGGCGATATACTGGCTGTTCAATATCATCTGTAGTAGCATGCGTAACCTCATCTCCCCGTTGGTTAGGAGCGACCCCATAAACAGAAAATAATGTTCCAAGTTCTATTGTGGCGAGGTCGTGTCTAAAATCATGAGGCGGACTTTCAGCAAACTGAATCTTGGGATTTGGGACGAGAAAAATTCGCTCTGGATAATAAGGCACACTTTCCTTGTGACCTTTTTGATCGATTTCTCCAAACCCTCGTAAATAGAGTCTTCTCGGATATTTGCTCACCCGACGAAAGATTAAATTAATTAATTTAGGTCCCACACTCTTGTCTTCTGGAACAATGTTGGAAAATTCATGGGCAAAGAAATTATAGTTTTTCCCCTGACCTGATAACGAAACTAAGGCTGAAACGTTTTCTGAAGGCTTACCATCCACAAATAACTTCAGTGCCAAACCGGGAGCAAACCCTCGATCTGCTGGTTCGCCTGTTAAGGATAAGCGCAAAAAACCGTAATCAGCGCCCTTAAATAAACCTGTAAAAGGACTATTGGGTGTAGGCAAAAACTTGACTTTGGCGACGCTACCGTGAGCATGAATCGCCTTTTTCCAGTTAGAAGGAGCTTCATCAGATAAGCGATCCATCTTAATTTTGAGGATGCTAAAAAATAAACCAGGAACATCAATTTTTTCTAGAGGAGGCCATTCATCGTATTGAGATGCTAAGATTTTCTGCTGCCAAAGAAATTCCTGCTTTTGCTGTGCAGCCCAAGATTCATACTCTGTAGGCAAGGGATTCAGCTCACAAGCTCCATGCCAAAATCGACGAATATCTTTCATATAGCCGTTCTATGGAATAGATGAACAGTAACAAACTACACAGCGGTACAGAGAACACCGGGAAAGAGAAGAGAGATTTTTACGGTTTATTGAGACTGGCTCTAGTTGATGAATTCTTAATCAATAACTGTAGGGGTAGGGGGCACGGCTATGCCCCCTACCCTATTGAGTAAAGCAATTAATGACCTATTACGCCCACACGACGCCAGGGAGCAAAACCGTTTTGGACGCCGACTAAAGCGGGATTTAGTGTTGGGTAGTGGCGGCGCAGAACTGTCAACAAATTGTTGTTGTCAATCCAATCCAGACCGAATTGGGTGTAAATTTCAGCTCTATAATCTTTGGTAAAGAAGCGATCGCTCTTTAGCCGTCGAGAAGCCATAAGGATGAATACGCGAAAGGCTGTATCGCTAAACCCAAAGCCCTCTGGCAGGTCTTCAGCGAACATGCCAACCATCAAATCCACACTTTCCAGGTCATTGTTATATACTTCGCGCAGTTCCTTTACCCAGACTGGGTTACTGGTAATCTCTTCAAAAGATTTAACCTTGCCGCGACCGATGAGTTCGCGAAAACGGTTGTAGCGGGGAACACCACGTTCGCGATCACGGATAATATCGACGGCCGCTAGATCGAAAACTTCACCGTTATCCCTTACCAAATGCTGCAAAAAGCGAGGGTAATTGTGCAATGTAATGGCTCCAGGATGGGCAATTCCAAAGGAGTAGAACAAATCCTGCATTCCTACCTCTTCCACCAACGCCCGCGTGCGTTTCCCAGAGACTTCAAAGAAATTTTTCTCCAGACGCAATTGGTCATTTTCGATTGAATAAACAGCCAAATCATCCGGAATCAGAGGATGCATTCGATATACAGATACGAATTCTTCTGTGAGGTAATAGGGCGCGGTATGGTGATCGGTCGGTGACCCCATAATGCCGCTAATCGCCTCGCTGTCGCTAACCCGTCCCCAGATTTGTTTGACATGCTGACCTAACATTCCCCACCAGTTGGCGTTCATGGCAATTTGCAAGGCGGGATGTCCGAGAATGCCGGGAGTCCATTCGACTGTATGAATTTTAGCCATCAACGCCGCATTAATCAGGCGTGCGTGGTCAAACAAATCGTCGTCTTTCCAATCCGGATATTCCTGCTTAAGGCGATCGCACAGGATGTTATGTTCTTTGACAAACAGAGTATGCAATAATGCCAACCCCAACCACCAGTTGTCGTTGAAGCCTGTCATATCAATGCCAGTTTCTGGATCGCAGGGTAAAAGACCATCGTCGCCGATCATTAACTTGCCATCGACATGCGATCGCAGCTTATCAATGGTTTCCTGGGTATGACCATAGATTTGTGAAGCGTCCCACCAGTGAGTCGAGTGACTCAAAAAAGTCGGGGGGCCTGATTGATCTCCTTCTGGGCGGGTCGGATCTTCTAAGGTTTTATTGATCGCTAACGGTCGATGCTCCGCAGGCCAAGGGTCGTCTTTTTCTAAAGGAATTTCAATTTTATTATTCGGCTGACCGTCGCCATGAAAGAACCATTCATGGTTCTGGAACTGAATCCAGGCCGCAGCCAGCAGGTTCAAGGTTTCGGCGGGTTTAAATTCATCTCGCGTCATCAACGCCCGACTAATCGAGCGGGGATTAGGTTTGAGTAAATTGTTTTGATCCGGGTAGGTCTCTTTGAGTGGTACGTTGCGCCCGAAGCGAGTACCAACCATACCCATTTCTGGATGGTCGAGGTCATTAAAGCTTCCATCTATTGTGCGGGCAACCAGATGGCGATTATCTGGGCTAGGTACAGGTTTAGGCAGCCCTTCTTTCGTTGGTAATTGCGACGTATCCTGGAGGTTGTGTTGCCGCAGTTCATCGCGGAATCCGATTAGTTTTAAGAGCGCTAAGGGAGTCGGCAACCGATGCCAAGGTTTATTCTTTCCTAGAGATGAGAGAAATTTAAACATTAGTTAAACTTTCCTTGGGCAAGATGGTAACTTTTTGCTTCTATTTCCGAAACAATGACACTTTTTTAACCTCACCTTTGGCAGGAGAAAAATCAGATCTTTGTAACATTTCGTTATATATGAAAATTATTCATGGTTCGACTTTCTGACTTTCTCGGCATCAACACTTTGGCGAGGTAAAAACTTAATTGACGAAACTCAATGCAACAATCGAACACAGACGACCCAGATTCATAACCAAAGGAAACAGTGAAAAGGCAAAACAAGAAAAGTTTTATTTTTTTCCCTTTTCTTTTCTACTTTCCCTTTCTGAAGAGTCTTGCAGGGACTAGATTTCCATTGTTGATTTTTGACTTTTGACCGAAAATAATGGGATACAAGCTGCGTAACTATTGCTCCGCTGTCCTTCCAGGACGGCTTTTCTTTCTGGTAGGATAGTTGTGGATGGAAGCTTTCTGCCGATAGACGCTCAATCAACTTCGTTGATAAAAAAAGCATAGGTAAGCTCAAGCTCAAAGGAACGTGGGACTTAAATTTCTACCAGTTAGACCAGATAAAACGGGTTAGGTTAGTGCGTCGGGCAGATGGCTACTATGTTCAATTCCTCATTAAAGTTGAGGGAGAAAAAATAGACATTCAACCGACAGGTAAACTTGTTGGCTTAGATATAGGACTCAAAAAGTTTTATACAGATAGCAACGGTCATACTGTTGCAGTTAACCCGGTCTATACATCCCAGGAATGCTCTAGCTGTGGCGCTATAGTCAAAAAATCTCTGTCTATGAGAAGCCATGTCTGCAAGTGTGGGTTCGTCTTAGACAGAGACTAGAATGCTGCGATTAATATTCTGAAATCAGCCTTGAGTACCACAGGGCATGTAGGAACTTGGGTTCAAGACCCGAACGCTTTGGGAGATTCGACCTCTACTTTGATTGGAGCAATCCTGCACAAGCAAGTTGGGTCTATGAACAAAGAATCTCCGCACTTTTAGGGCGGAGAGTGTCAACAGAAACTATCTATAAATAAATCGGTAACGTGAAGTGAAAGCAGCCCCCACCTTTGGGAGCGCATTCGACCCAAATCCGACCGTAATGGGCACGAATCACTTTTTGGCAGAGAGATAAACCCAAGCCATAGCCCTCTTTGGCTTCGTCTCGTTTGAGGCGAAAGTGGCCTTCAAAAATGCGATCGCGATTTTCTTCCGGGATACCAGGGCCATTATCGCAAACACTCACCTGAATTTTTTGAGTGGTTCGATGCAAGATTGAAACGTGTATTTTGCCGTCTACAGGAGTGTACTTGTTAGCATTATCCAGCAAGTTAACCAGTACCTGTCGTACCAACTCTTCATCTGCATAGACACAGGGCAAGTCTTGTGGGATGTCGGTTTCCACCTGTTGAGACTTAAGCTGAAACTGCTCTTTCATCTGAGCCAGAACATCCTCACACAGTTTTCCCATGTGCAATTTTTTAGGCCGGAGATTGAATTCAGAGGTGTTTCCCCTGGCCGATTGCAAAAGATCCGTAATCATCCGCTCCATACTGCGAAATTGACTCCTAGCTTGCTTAAGCAGACGCGCTTTTAGGGCAGGTGTCAACTCAGAGGTATAACCCTCTTTGGGTTTATGCTCTAATTCCAGGGTTTCCAGGGCAATGGAGGCTGCCGTCAAAGGACTCCGCAGGTCATGTGCCAACATGGATATCACATGCTCTTTGAAACGTAGCTGTTCTAGGAGTTCTTCTTTTTCTTGTTTAAGGCGGAAGATTTCGTCAGAGAGTCTAATTAGCTCGATCGAAGACGTAATGGAACTGGCTGCTGCTGGCACTCTCTGTAAGGCGTTCGATGAGCTAAGAGATGATTGTAGGGGAACCGCTTGGGCAATCGTTGATTGATGTTCCTCCACAGAGCGCTGCCAACGGGGCCACCAGTTCTTGAGTTGAGCGACTAAATTACTACCCGCAAGGGTTTGTCTGGGTTTGGGATGAACCTTAATCAGCGCTGGGGTTGCCACAAGCTTATAGTGTTCAGCCAAATAAGGCTGTTCTCCAACATCTACAACCTTGAGTTCAAAAGGATAATCTGCCCTCAAGGTTTTGAGATAACTCTGGATTCGTTGGATATGTTTTCGAGAACTGATCCGGTGATCCACAAACAGCAGCAACTGTAATGGTTGTTCCGAATCGACGTACTTTTCAAGAGCTGCCTGCATGCAATTGGGTGTTAGCACGTGGGAGAAACAAGTAATACTTTGACAACAGATTAAGAGTGACTGTAGGTTTCCTGGAGGTTTGAGCTTCCTTACAATTTAATATCTATTTTAGATTTTCGGCACTACTTACGCTAATTGGGGTTAGATTTGATACCAAGTGAAAACTGCCTATACATAACCCGATTCTGTGTTACGTTCTCTCCAGCCCTTTCGTCCTAAAATCTTAACAGACTGTAAAATCTTCCTCCGATTGGGTCAGTTTTCGTTATTCATCGACACACGTCTCCTAATTCACTATGGTTACAGGTTACGTCGCTCTTGTCCTTCACGCCCATCTGCCCTTTGTCCGCCATCCGGAAAGTGATTATGTTCTCGAAGAAGAGTGGTTATTTGAAGCTATTACTGAAACATACATTCCTCTCCTGCATGTTTTTGAAGGCTTAAAGCGAGATGGCGTTGATTTCAAAATGACTATGAGCATGACACCCCCTTTGGTGTCAATGCTACGTGACCCATTGTTACAGGAGCGGTATGACGAACACTTATCCCTACTGGAAGAACTCGCGGAAAAGGAGATCGAACACAACCAGCGTAACGGTCATATCCGTTATCTAGCTGAACATTACGCCACAGAGTTTAACCAAATTCGCCAAACCTGGGAGAACTATAAAGGCGACTTGGTAACGGCGTTCAAGCAGTTCTTAGATAGCAACAACCTGGAAATCATCACTTGCGGTGCCACCCATGGCTATTTTCCGCTAATGAAGATGTATCCCCAGGCAGTTTGGGCGCAAATTCAGGTCGCTTGCGAACATTACGAGCAAAACTTTGGGCGTCCCCCCAAAGGGATTTGGTTACCGGAATGTGCTTACTATGAAGGCGTCGAGCGGATGCTGGCGGATGCTGGATTGCGCTACTTCCTCACCGATGGACATGGACTGTTGTATGCTCGTCCCCGTCCGCGTTTTGGCACCTATGCCCCAATCTTTACAGAAACAGGGGTGGCGGCATTTGGTCGGGATCATGAGTCCTCTCAGCAGGTTTGGTCATCGGAAGTTGGGTATCCTGGAGCCGCTGAATATCGGGAATTTTACAAAGATTTAGGCTGGGAAGCGGAATACGAATACATTAAGCCTTACATCATGCCCAATGGGCAGCGGAAGAATACAGGTATTAAGTATCACAAGATTACAGGTCGTGGTTTGGGGCTAGGGGATAAGGCTCTGTATGACCCCTATTGGGCGCGGGAAAAGGCGGCGGAACATGCGGATAACTTCATGTTCAACCGGGAGCAACAGACGAGGCATCTGGCTGGTATTATGCACCGACCACCGATTATCGTTTCTCCCTATGATGCAGAACTATTTGGTCACTGGTGGTACGAAGGCCCTTGGTTCATCGATTACTTGTTCCGCAAGTCTTGGTATGACCAAGGTACCTACGCCATGACCCACTTGGCGGATTATTTACAGGCACATCCGACTCAACAAGTGTGTAAGCCTTCTCAGTCTAGTTGGGGCTACAAGGGGTTCCACGAGTACTGGTTAAATGAGACAAACGCCTGGATTTATCCTCACCTGCACAAAGCCGCAGAACGGATGATTGAACTCGCTTATCGGGAACCCGAAGATGAGTTGGTGTGGAAGGCTCTTAACCAAGCCGCACGAGAAGTCCTGCTCGCACAATCTTCCGACTGGGCGTTTATTATGCGTACTGGGACGATGGTACCTTATGCGGTACGCAGGACGCGATCGCACTTAATGCGCTTCAATAAGCTCTACGACGATATCAAGATTGGCAAAATTGACAGTGGTTGGCTGGAAAAAGTCGAGGAAATCGACAACATCTTCCCTGAAATCAACTATCGAGTCTATCGCCCCTTGTAAAGTTTAGCTTTTAGATGGGAGATGGCTTTGGTTTGCTGTTCTCACGGACAGGGAGAGCTACAGGTAGGGGCGAGGCATGTCTTGCCCCTACGAAGATGGTGTATTAAGGCAGAAAATGCCTAAGTCTTGACGCTGGTGCGCCAGTCTGATGAGCAACCGTTCCCGCTTCCCAAAGCACACTGTCATTTCTGTGCCGCCTGAAAGCTGATGCTTCAATTGCTGATTAAAGCAAATACTTGAGTGCCAACTTGAACCCAGGCACAACATCTTCACCGCTCAATATGGCTGTGGCTGGATACTGCGTAATGTGACCATCCGCACGATAAACCAAGGCTTGCTCATTCTGATGGTCAATCAACCATCCCAACTGTACGCCATAAGAAACCGACTCTTGCATCTTGGCTTTGCTCGCTTCCAAATCGTCGATCTTGGAACAAATCTCAATCACAAAATCCGGTGCCAGGTTGAGAAATGTATCTTCTCCCTGATCCCATCCCTCTGGTAAGCGCCCTTTAGCCACGAAAGCCGCATCAGGCATGAGCAAAGTGACTAGCTTGGAGCTTTGCACCGTATCACAGCCCAATATAAACCCAGTGCCAGAGCCAAAAACTTCACCCAAATCGTAAGTTTCCACCCAGTTGAGCAGATAAGCGACGGCTTTGGCTTCTCGATTGCCAGAAATTCCTCCAGTTGACGATATACTTACCAGTGTTCCGTCCGGCTTGCGCTCAAACCGCAGCTCTGGATTCTCTAAACTCATTCTCATCAGTTCTTCCTCCGTTAAAGCTGCTTGCGAATCCGCCATTGTACCTAGCCTCAGAGAGAATGGCTCCTTTGAGTGAACTATAGCAATTTATTAAATCAGTCAGGGGGTGCCTGAACCCAAACGGATAGTATACCTTACTCATCCTTAGACTTGATGAAACACAGGGTGTTCCATCGACTGGAGATACTCAGCGTAAGAGGTAAAATACAGGCATTCCCAAAAACTTAACAATAGCTATATGTCTGCATCCCAACCGCAAGCTCCTACTTGGGTATGTGTGCAAACCCTAACACACCATAGAAGTTGGGTGCGGTCAGTGGATATTAGTCCTGATGGGCAATTTTTAGCCAGTGGCAGTGGGGATAAAACGGTTAAGGTTTGGGATTTCAAAAAAAGCATACTTCTCCACACTCTTACAGGCCATACGAGCTGGGTGCGATCGCTTGCCATCAGCCCTAAGGGACAGATTGTTGCCAGTACCAGTAACGATCAAACCATCAAACTCTGGCATCTTCAAACAGGGAAACTCTTAAAGAACCTTACAGGACACTCTGGCTGGGTGCGAGCCATTACCTTTAGTACGGATGGACGCCTCATTGCCAGTGGTTCTCATGACAAAACCATTAAGTTGTGGCATCCTAACGCAGACCAACCGCTTCACACCTTAACAGGACACGCACACTGGGTGCTTACTGTGGCATTTAGTCCAAATGGACAGCTCCTCGCGAGTGGCAGTAAAGATCAAAACATCAGGCTGTGGCCTTTGTATAGTAAAGGGCCTAGTCGAATTTTGACCGGACATACGGATGACGTTTTGTCCATTACGATTAACCCCATGGGTCAACTCCTAGCCAGTGCGAGTGCTGACGGCACCATCAAAATCTGGGAGATTGGCAGTGGAGAATTATTACACACCTTGACGGAACACTCCGGTGCCGTGAATTGTGTGGTTTTCAGTCCCAATGGAAAAACCCTTGCGAGTGGGAGTCAGGACAAAACCATCAAACTGTGGCATCCAGCAAGTGGAAAACTACTTTCCTCCCTTACGGGACACCTAGGCGGTGTCTGGTCTGTGGCATTTAGTCCGGATGGACAAGCTTTTGCCAGTGGGAGTTGGGATGAAACGATCAAAATTTGGCATGTACGTTTTTCTTGATTCACAAAGTTAGATCCAATATTATTGCCTGATCAGCTCAAAACAGATTGATTGTGCAATATCACCGAGTTGGGTGAATCGAACAGGTGAGGTCGCTTTCTATCTACTTCGCTTAAGGTTTAAGTAGTACAGAGATTGATCAGGTCGTGTTGATTGCGGAACTTCTCACCCCCGCCTATTCGTCCCAGATATCTGTAATCCCTCTATACATTCGCGTGGTGTACATTCATAACGCGAACAATTAGGTCGTAGCTACTATTATGAAACTGTTTTCTCCAAAAAATCGGCAAACACAACAGATTTTCACTGCTTTAATTTTAACGAGTATTTTGTCCTTGGGTGCTGGTGGAACCGTTGTTAATCCCGCCGCCGCTAAGTCGATCGAAAGCCCCCAAGGTGTTGCTGGTTTAAAGCAACGCAATCGTGAAATACCTCGTTCAGTCGTCAATGCTGTTCGCCGCGAAATCGCTCGTACCTACAGAATTTCTCCCGGTCAACTTAAAGTGGTGAGTGCCACTCAACAAAGTTGGTCTGATAGCTGCTTAGGTCTTAGAAAACCCAATGAAGCTTGCGGTGAAGTATTTATCGAGAACGGTTGGCGTGTTGTCATGTCTGACGGTGCCCAAACGTGGGTCATTCGTACTGATGGCACTGGACGTTTGGTACGCCTAGAAAATCAAGATAAGCCCAGAAATAATAATAGTCAGTTGCCCAATTCAGTCACTAATGCTGTTTTACGAACAGCCGCGGGGCAATTAGGAACGCCACGTTCCCAACTCCGGATTATCGAGGCCCAGCAGCAGACTTGGAGCGATCGCTGTCTCGGTCTTGGTAGCCCTGTAGAACTGTGTGAAAGTGCTCTCACACCGGGTTGGCGAGTGCTTGTTGAAGGTCAGCAACAACGCTTGGTCTATCATACTGACGCCACGGGTTCCCTACTCAGGCTCAATCAATCAGCCGAAGGTGTCGGTGACGCGAATGTGCCTCAATCCGTTGTTGATGCTGTTTTAAAGGCCGCGTCCCAAGACACTGGGTTACGCCCTTCTGCTCTGCGGATTGTTCAGTCCCAACAGATTCAGGGAAGCAGTAGTTGTCTAGGTATTTCTTCCCCTTCTGGTGAAGCTTGTACAAGAGATCTAGCGTCGCTATGGCAAGTCACGGTAGAAGCTGGGCAACAACGCTTGGTTTATCACACCACGATGAACGGTTCCCGGATTCGGCTGAATGAACAAGCGAGCAACGTCGGGAATGGCAACGTGCCACGAGCCGTTGCTGATGCCGTTTTACAGTTTGCCTCCCAGGATTGGGGCGTGTCCAGTTCCCAACTGAGAATCACACAAGCCCAACAGCAGACTTGGTCTGATAGCTGTTTGGGTCTTCCTCGCCCTACAGAACGATGTATGGGCACTCCGACACCGGGTTGGCAGGTGACCATAGAAGGTAGACAAAGAACCCAAGTTTATCGTACCGATGATTCTGGTTCCCGCATCCGCTCAGAAGCCATCGTTGGACAACTGCCGATTGAGGGCAATTTGCCCAAGGCTGTTGCCCAGGCGGTTTTAGAGAACGCCTCTCGCCAGCCAAATGTTGGCAGGGGTTTGCGTATTGTCCAGGGTGAACCGCAAGATTGGCCTGATGGCTGTTTGGGTTTGGCGGAACGGGGGATACTCTGCACGCAGGCCATTGTTCCCGGTTGGCGAGTACTGGTGGAAGACGAGGGGCAAACTTTTGTCTATCGCACCAACGCATCAGGTTCTGTCATCAAGTTGGAGAATGGAGCCGTTCAAGGGAATAGTGGAGCTGTTCCCATGTCTGAGAGTGAGTACCCTGCGCCACTGGGGCGGGGTGTGGTGTTTCGTGCGATCGAAGGGGGCGGTTTCACCGGTCGCACAACTGAAACGCTCCTCACGAATGATGGACGAGTGATTCGGCGCTTGATGGATTCGAGAATTAATGCTCCGGCAGAAATGTATCAAATTTCTCGCCAAGAACTGCGGCGGTTTCAGGAATTACTAGAGCAACACAATTTTGGGCAGTTCAACCGACTGGTTTACCCCGCGCCCAGAGGTGCCGCCGACTTCATCACAGTTACCCTCACGAGTCAAATGGGTACCACCAGCTACGCGGATATGGGTCAAGACCGTTTACCTGAGCCTTTGCAGGCTGTAGTTCAAGCTTGGAGGCAAATCGCTAACCGCAGATAGTACACAACAGGTGAGGGCACGATATGGTCGTGCCCCTACTGGGTTGCACTTAACATTTCTAAACTACGGTTAATTTATCGGAATATGTTGCTTTCAATAAGCAGGTTTGATATCCTGCTTATTGAGAATATACATCGGTTTTTTTGAACCATGAGTACTCCGTCTAGCGATAGTCAAAATTCACCGACACAGTTGTTACAGCATTTTCAGGGGGCTGTTTCTATCCATCAGCCGCTGCACAAGGAGGCAACGTTTTACTATTTCGCTTATGGTTCTTGCATGTGTCCGGTGGATTTGAAGCGCTCGCTCGGCGAGAAAACTCACAAATATGTAATTGGCCCCGCCACGCTCAAGGGTTATCGGCTGGGTTTTAACCGCAAATCAGTGCTTCGTAACTGCGGCGTATTGGATGTGGTACCTGATTCAACGTCATCTATTGAAGGTGTGTTGTATCGCTTACCCATGCGGTTAAGTGATGCTCTTGATGAGCGAGAAGAAGTCCCTCGCGGTGGCTATCGACGAGAACTGATTGAAGTTCGCGCTCATGGGCGTTTGTATAAGAATGTTCGTACCTATGTTGTCGTCAATAAATTAGCCGAAGAATTAGCTCCCAATGATTGGTATTTCAATGTTGTACTTCGGGGTGCCGTGACTTGTGGGCTAAGTGAACCTTATGTATGGAAGTTATTTAACCACATGCACCAATTACAACAGCGTCACTGGCAAACCCAGTCCTTGCGATCAGCGTAATCTGATCTGCTGAAGATTTGGGAGACCAGCGCCAAAATACGCTATCCTGACGATGATTGCACCTCTGATAGTTAGGTCTAACTGCCGTTGCGCCAGTCGGTGATGAGAGATTGCTTGCGATCGCAACAAAACTCTTTCTGCTTGGGCGCAAGACCTGACGTAGAACATTGGGTGTTGGAATCTCTTTATGCAGGTACAAGAAAGAATATTTTTATTAACCATCGTTTTAGCTATTTTAGTTAAACTATATTCTGGTTGGGGAGAGGGGTCAAAATTAAGCCTAAGAAACTTACTATCACTCAATAGAGCCAAAATTCAAGAGTGCCCAATCATTAAAAATATTGAGCTGACCGCAACTGATAATAAGGGTAATGGTGATGAGCAGGGGGTCAATTACGTTATTATTTTTGACCCAAAATCTAAAGACCTAGATTTTAAAGTGAATGTGGGTCTATCTCATAAACTCTATCTGAAAAATGATGACGGTAAAACCCGTCAAAAATATATCTCCAAACGGTTTTCTGAACTCATCAGTGATGAGAATTCAACCCTGAATGGTAAACCACCAATTGCTGCCATTAATGCTGATTACATCGGGGTTGATAATCAGCCCCAAGGACTGAATATTTCTAAAGGAGTGGAATATTCAGGTAAATTTAAAGATAAGCGGTCTTCTTTTGGGATTTCAGGCGGTAAGCCTCAAAAGCGAACAGCTACGATCCAAATTGGCAAAAGAAACGAGGAACTACTGAATTACAACGTAGTCGGTGGAAATGGAAGATTTTATCAGAATGGAAAATTTAAAAATATTTGCCCGGACTTAGGTGACTATGTCTGTGCTGGTGAAACAAGTCGCTCTCTGGTAGCCACGACTTCTAAAGGATATGTAATTTTGTTAGTCAACAACGCCAATTTGAAGCAATCCCTTTATCCATCGATGTTTGATGATGTTCTTGAAGGAATTGCTTCAAATTACTGTTTAGGCAACATTCAAGACGGGATGTTGTTTGATGGCGGATTTTCTACAGGTCTTTTTTTTGATAATAAAATTTATGTGGAAAATACTCATCCTGTTGGGTCAGTCTTCTTGATTTACAAAAAGTAAATCGGCAATCTGTCGGGTGCGTTAACGCAGTGTAACGCACCGCCTGGAATTTACTCTTGGCTTTCGAGAACGGGTTCGGCTTCCAATGACATCTGCACATCCAGAAAATCTTCAATGTCTTCTAAGTCTTCAGGGTCAACAATCGCCAGAAGTCCACAGCCAACTTGCTCAAAAAGCTCAGACACCGATAGATTAAACTTTCTGGCAATGGTTTCAACTCCATCCCATGCCTCTGGGCTGAGAGAAACTTCGTAGCGTGTCTTGGTTAAATTCATTGAACTCACTCTTTTGGTCTCCGTAGTCAATAGGGCATCACGGCGATAGCACCCTCAAGAGTATCGTCTCGTATTTTAGCTCTGTCCAAGCGATTGCGCTTTGCTGCTTACGCACCATGTTCTCACTAAAGCTGGGGCGCAAACGCACATCGGCAAAAGCGATTGTTCTTTATTGTAGTTAACTTAGAAGAGCAGCGCCTCTAATGAGACGTTGCTCAGCTAGAAAGTGTTCCTTATGTAAACACTTATACCAATTTGCTAAATGCTGGCTACAAATACTTTTTTGGCTCCCCCCATGAATCAGGGGAGTTAGGGGGTAGAATCCATCTTATTCATGCCGCAAAATTCCTAAGCCAGCGACTCGTTCAATATAATCTGCTAAATCAATAAAATCTTCCCGTGGCTTACACTTACCTCCAATCAGTTTGAAGGCTAACTCACTTCGCGGTACTTCTGGGTTTTCCAGACAATGAATGCCCCAATAATAAAGTTGATCGCTAGAGCGAATACAGACTTGTTCCGGTTCAATGCAGTGGAATTTTTCATCCATGGCTTTTATGTCTGCAAAAGCGTCGAAAAAAACACCCTTAAGAATCTGCATTTGCCGCTTAGTTGTCGGTCTAAAGTTATTAATTAACACAAAAAGGTGAGCATTCGTGTTAACTTTTCGGATATCTGTAACCGTATCTTTAATCACCTGACCGTGCTTATTAATTCCCAACGGATTAAACGTTGTGGGAATAATACAATAGTCGAACTTCTTGACTAACTCTTCGGGATTGCGATCGAAGGCGGGTGAGCAATCACAAATCACTATTTTGCTGTCACGGGCGGCATCTTCGTCCCAAGCTTCCTTATCATAAACTTCTATACTCTCACCCACACTTTGGGGTTTAGGAAGATAAACGCCATCCCCAATCAACTTCTGAAGATTTTTTTCCGGGTCTAAATCCACCAGCGCTACATTGAATCCTTGAAGCGCAAATGCTCCAGCTAAATGGGCAGCGACAGTGGTTTTTCCGACTCCACCTTTGCAGGTAAAAACACCAAAATAAATCTTGTCGGGCTTGGGCGGTTCAGGTGCAGACCTATCTGGATTATCGTTAATCCAAATAATTTCACTTTGACTAACAATCCCACACAGGAGTTTAGGATTCTGTCCCCAACTTCTGATTAAAGCGCGTGCTGACCCACCATAACCCTGTGTCGTGATAAAAAAGCCCTGATTAAATTTTTGACCCGCGTTAGTGTCTAAAAAATCAACAAATTTTGAAAGCTGCGGCTTTTGGACAGGACTTTTTAACCATTTAACCTGGACAGCACCCAGTTGGTTATCTTTTTTGACAATCAAATCGTAACTAGCGTGGTTTACGATTTCAACCGTCCACCCTTCTGTTTGGAAAAGTTTGACCACATGCTGCTTAAAGTGGACGAAGTCTTTAGTAAAGGATGCCTCGGAAGATGGTGGCATAAAAGCAATGTTCAGGGTTTAGGTTCAAACAAGGATGTATTTCAAAGTAACTATAGCAACTTAGTTGGCACTCCCACGACTCCGCGTCGCTCTCATCCGTGGGTTTTACGGTCATTTCATTCTATAAGTGTTTTATGCTCTCTGGTCACTAAGTTAACAGAGGTCTATTACCTTAACGCTCGTCTTACCGAAGCACTGATTAGGTCAACTCCAAAGGTGAGTGCGAGAAAAACAATTAAGGTGGTGAGAAGACCTTGGTAATCAAAACTACTTAGTTGCTCTGTGAGCAGACGACCTAATCCTCCAGCGCCGACCAACCCGACAATCACGGTAGCGCGGATACAGACTTCCCAACGGTAGAGGATGTAAGCGATAAAACGGGGGAGAGTCACAGGTAAGACGCCATAGAGAAAGACTTGTGCACGAGTTGCACCCAAAGCTTTGAGCGATCGCAACGGACGTTCATCCAGATTTTCCGTCACTTCTGCCATGAGACGCCCTAGGATACCGAAGTTGTGTAAGGCAAGTGCGATCGCTCCCGGCAAAATCCCTGGAAACAGGACAAACAGAAACAATAACGCCCAAATCGGTTCGGGCACAGCACGCGCCACCAGTAGCAGGAAGCGGGTAAAAATCAGTACAACGGTTCCCCACCACTGATTTTGACCCCCCCAACCGCCCGAACTTCGGGGGGAATTGTTGCCAGTATCAAAAATCCCTCCGGGCAACAAGAAGTTATGAGCAGCCGCAAAAGAAAATACAATACCCCCTAACCCAGCCCCAGCCATCGCCAGAATAGACATAGCCAGGGTTTGCAGCGAAAGCGTGAATAGCTGACTCAACTGACTCCCATCCGGTGGGAAAATATCCCGAACCACTCCTGCTAAAAGTTCGGCGGTTCTGGGTGCCCAGAGTTTAGAGAAGTCGGCTTGCACGTACCAGAAGGAGAAAATAATTAAAACAACCATACCCAGAAACGACCCTCTGACGACTAAATCACTCTGGTAATCAGGCTTGTTACCTTTCTTGAAATTTAGAACGTTCAAATCTAGGCGACTGGGTGCTCCCAAGCGGTGACGCAGCAGTGCACTCCAGAAATCGGTAAGTCCGTTTAAGACAATCAGGGCAATCAGAAAAGTCCAGACTTGCTCGTAGTGTAAGGACTGGAGACTGAGAAGAATTTGATAGCCCAGCCCTCCCGCCCCAATAATCCCCAGCACGGCGGCAGAACGAATGGAACACTCAAACCGATAGAAACTGTAAGAAAGCAGATTCAGAAAGGCTTGGGGAATCAGGCTATAAGTGAAAGCGTTGAGGGGGGAGACACCACTATTGAGGAGTGCCATCAAGGGCTGGCGGGGTGTTTCGTCTAAAATCTCTGAGAAGACTTTAGCGGTGATGGCACCAAAGGGAATAGCGATCGCTAAAACGGCCACCAGTGGGTCGAGACCCAAAATATTGATCAAAAATAATCCCCAAATTAATTCGTGCATCGCTCTAGGAAGGGCTAGAACTGCTCTGATTCCTAGCCAGGGAGCTTGACTCCTAACGCCCGAACCCTGACTCCTGACTCGTGCCACAGACTGCCACCATACCTGAGAAGACAGAACGCCACCCACCAAACCGATCAGCACGCTAAAAAAGGTGCCACACACCGCGAAGGCTAAGGTCTTGAGGGTCGAATCCCAGGTGAGCTGAAGTATTTCCCGGCTAAGATCGGGATGAGTCGCAGCAACGAGAAAGCGCCAGACGAGAGTCCAGCCCCCAACGTTGAGCAACTCGCGCTCGAATAGACCTGCTGCATGTAACGACCAGACCAAAGAGGCTACAAGCAACAAGGCCCACAAGCTTCTGGTGTTGAGCGGTGAAGGGCGCTGTGGCAGGGCAGGGAATTGGTGCTGTGGAGTATTTCTCATATCAAACCCAAGGACGCTCTCTTGCTGCCAGGGATGTAGCGTAGATCAGGCTTTTACAGGCAGGCATTAGCATCTAGATGCTTCGAGTACAAGCTGGCAGAAATCATTCACCAGCTTACAAGCGGTTAAACTCCATACGCTCTAAGAATTTTGACTGAACCCTTCGTGGCTCTCACAGGAATGATTTTGACCGGATGCGACGCGGTACTAGGCACCCAAAAAAAAAGCCTCAGGTAATGGAGGAGGTAAAGCCCATGATTACCCGAGGAAGACTCAAACCTATTGGACACAGTCCGCAGTGTTTACACTGTAATACGGATCTGTCTTACAGGTCAAGGGGTGTGTTACATATTTATGGAAAAAAGTTATAGGGGCTGATACCCCTTTCTTTTTCAACGAAAGAATGAGGGTTTCAATCATATTTGTAAAGAAAAGTTTCGATTTTTCTCATAAAGCCCTATAGCGGTTTTCCGTGATCTAGCAGTCGCCAAGGCAATCTAGATAGAGTTCAGGTTATATAATTCCTCAATCATCGCTTTGGAGAGGGATTCAGGCGATGTATCAAACAAAATACGTCCTTGCCGCAAACCAATGATGCGTTGGTAATGGCTCCGAGCAAATTCGATCGCATGGAGACTCGTAACCAACGTTTTGCCCGTTTCGTCGCTCAGATGGCGCAATAAGTCCATAATTTCACGCGATCGCTCTGGGTCAAGGCTAGAGATGGGTTCATCCGCCAGGATAGCTGTCGGGTTTTGCACGAGGACACGGGCGATCGCCACTCGTTGCTGTTGACCGCCAGAAAGTTGATCTGTGCGAGAATAAAGTTTATCCAGAATCCCCACTTGTGATAAAACTTGTGCCGCCGTTTCGACTTCCTGAGGCCAGATCAGGGAGAGTGCAGCTTTTAAAAACGACCAACGCCCTAAATGCCCAGCATTGACATTGTGAATCACTCGCAGATTCTCTACTAAATGAAATTGTTGATAAACTGTGCCAATCTGACGCTGAACTTGACGCTGCAACTTCGGACGAAGCTGAGCGAGATTGCGATCGAGTACCCACACTTCTCCGCAGGTCGGTAGTAGTGTGCCATTGAGTAAGCTAATCAGGGTACTTTTCCCTGCACCACTAGAACCCACGAGGGCAACTCGTTCTCCCGCCTGAATTTTTAAATTAATATCCGTCAGCGATTGAAAGTGACCAAATCGATGGGTAACATTTTTCAGTTCAAAAATCGGTGCAATGGAGTTAATTGGACGGTTTTGTTGGTGATCCATTGAGTCATTAAAGTGATTCCCCTGTTTTAGCTCAGGGGAGCATCCCATCTTTGCAAATATCTTTTTTGGTCTCAGTACAATCCCCCTTGTCCCCCTTGTCTTTCTTGCCCCTTTTCAAAACTATTTATGCAACTTTGGGATGCACCCTAGATCAGTGCCTTAGCCCTTACTTAATCTTGCCAATTTTCCGACCAACGGCCTCAATTTGACCATAATTTGAATTTTGGCTGGGAATAAATTTTTTAGCTTCTAAGAGGTCAAGAATTTCTTGGTGTTCTGGTACCTTTGGGTCTAGTTTGAAGAAGGCATTCTGCACTTTCTTAGCAAAATCCTCGCCGTATTTTTTTTTGACACTTGGATGAATCACCCAGTGATAATCATAGTAAGCTGGCGTTCGCCAAAGGACTTCTACTTTGTTCAGGTCTACTTCTTTGGATTGAGTTCGTTTTTCCCAGACTTTTTCATTTACAGCACCCACGTCATAGGTACCTGATTCAACCAGTTTAATGGTCTTATCATGGTCGCCCGAAAAACCAGCTTGACCCTTAAAATCTTCTAACTTAAGTCCAGCTTGTTGGAGAAAGTATTGAGGCATCAAACGCCCAGATGTCGAGGAATCACTCCCAAAAGTGAAGGTATGGCCTTTGAGCTGTTTTAGTCCCGATATATCTTTAAACGGTTTTAGTCCACTCTTTTTATTAGCAATGAACAAGCTGTGGAATTGCTCGTCTACATCACGTTGTGCGATCGCTTCTGCACCTGGTACCTGCAAGCGCGCCTGAACCCCGGTCAATCCCCCAAACCAAACTAACTCCAAATCCCCCACCTTAAACGCCGTTACCGCCGCGCTGTAGTCGGTCACAGGCTTATATTTCACGGGTACACCCAGTTCTTGCTCCAGGTAGGTGGCTAACTTATCATACTTGCGCTGCAACTTCTGCGGGTCTTGGTCGGGAATGGCACTCATGGAGAGGGTTTTTGTTTTTGCCTCATGGGTGCCTGTTGTCCCTGAAGTTCCGCTTGTTTGCGGTGAGCAAGCGGCTAAAGGTAGCAACAACAGCAACAAACCCGACAACAGAACATTTTTCATCCGAGTATTTGCACTCCTTTTTACTCGCTGTTTAAGACTTTATAGAAGCCCCTCAGAAGGCTCTTATAGGGAAGGCAGAAGGCTATTATGTACCCACGGTAGAAAAGCGTGGGATTGGCAAAAGACGTTTGATTCAACAGATGATATTCCTCTCTTGAATCAAACTTTTTTCCTTTTCCTTTGCTTTAAACCCACGACTAAAGTCTTTATTCCCTTCTTCCTTTTGCCATCTTCCCTCTGCCTTTTTTGTAAAACCCACGTCTTTTCAGGGTGGAATTTGACACTCCCAGGGCTTAAAGGCAGTGGGAGTGTCAACAATCAATTGACTATGCAAGAGGTTTGGGAATCATACCCAGTCGTTCTAACATCTGTTCATCGTGAGAGCGAGTTGGGTTGGGTGCCGTCAGCAAGACAGGGCCGGTAAAGATCGAGTTAGCACCGGCAAGCATACATAGAGCTTGCAATTCGTCACTCATCTGCACCCGACCGGCAGAAAGACGCACCATAGCTTTAGGAAATAAGATGCGAGTCGTTGCGATCGTTCGTACTAGTTCAATCGAATCGATGGGTGGGGCATCTTCTAAGGGAGTGCCTTTGACCGGAATCAAGCAGTTAATCGGAATGGACTCTGGAACCGGATCGAGTCTACCAAGGGCTTCGAGTAAATCAAGGCGGTCTTGCAGGGATTCTCCCATCCCTAGAATGCCACCACAGCAGACGGAAATGCCAGCCGCACTGACCGCTTGGATCGTTTCTAGGCGGTCTTTATAGGTGCGCGTCGTGATGATTTGATCGTAGTAGGAGGGCGAGGTATCCAGGTTGTGATTGTAAGCCTTTAAGCCAGCCGCTTTGAGACGTTCAGCTTGGTGAGGCTTAAGCATACCGAGAGTACAACAAACTTCCATGTCGAGAGCGGCGACTTGACGCACCATGTCCAGAACGCGCTCGAACTGGGGGCCATCTTTGACTTCTCGCCAAGCGGCACCCATGCAAAACCGTGTAGAACCATTGGCTTTCGCGGCTTGTGCCTCAGCGACTACCGCCTCAACACTCATCAATTCTTGCGGGATGAGTCCTGTTTTGTTGCGAACACTCTGGGAGCAGTAGGCGCAGTCTTCGGGACAGGCACCGGTTTTGATGTTGCAGAGGGTGCAAAGCTGAACGGCGTTGGGGTCGTGGTGTTCCCGGTGGGTGCGCTGAGCCTCGAAGAGTAAGTCGGGTAGGGGCTGGTGGTAGATTTGCGTGATGCGATCGCGCGTTGCGGACATGGTACACATCTAAGCTGGGGGTCAATTGGAAGCGACTTTTATGCTCCTAGTCAAGATTACCAGCCCGATAGCCCTGAACTCTAAAAGCGATTCGATCCTTCCCGACAACCCGTCAATCCGATGGTTGAGGTTGTCAACAGCATCAGCTTCACCCATCAAAGGCATCTTAGACTACCACGGTCAGCGCCAAAGTGCGATCGCTTTTCTCCTTAAGCAAAATTTTCGATTTCCCTCTTGATTCTCCAGTCGGCTGGAGAATGCAACATAGTTTTTAGAGGCAAAGGGGATAGACCCTTGCTGAGAAATTGATGTCTTAAATAAGGAGAGACGCGATGGATAACGCAACGCTCAAACTCCGAGGGATGGGTTGTGCCTCCTGTGCCAACAGTATCGAAGAGGCTATTCGTTCAGTGCCCGGTGTCAACGAATGTTATGTAAATTTTGGTGCAGAACAAGCCACTGTTATCTATGACCCGCAAACAACTAATTTGGAGGAAATTCAGAATGCCGTCGATGCAGCCGGATACTCTGCTCATCCCCTCCAAGAACAAGACTTTTTGAGTGGGGACGATGATACTGAAAAAGCAACTCGTCTAACAGAATCGCGTGCCTTGGCACGTAAGCTTTGGGTCGCTGGCATCATCAGCCTACTACTAGTTGTTGGCTCACTACCGATGATGACGGGAATGAGTCTGTCCTTGCTCCCAACGTGGCTGCACAATCCCCTGTTTCAGTTAGTGCTGACAACACCAGTATTGTTTTGGTGTGGAGCATCTTTCTTTATTAATGCCTGGAAAGCTCTCAAACGCCACACGGCAACGATGGATACATTGGTAACGATTGGTACCGGTGCGGCCTATCTTTATTCTCTTTTTCCTACGTTCTTTGCTGAATATTTCACAAGTAGAGGATTACGCGCTGATGTCTACTACGAAGCAGCTACAGTCATCGTCACTCTGATTTTGTTGGGACGATTGTTGGAGAATCGCGCCAAGGGACAAACCTCACAAGCCATTCGCTCTCTTGTGGGATTGCAAGCCAAAACGGCTCGCATTATTCGCCAGGGTAGAGAGGTAGACATTCCCATTGCTGAAGTGGTGGTGGGAGATGTGATTCTGGTTCGTCCTGGCGAAAAGATTCCGGTGGATGGAAAAATTGTTGATGGCTCCTCAACGATTGATGAAGCAATGGTGACGGGCGAAAGTGCGCCTGTGAAAAAACAGCCTGGTGATGAAGTCATTGGGGCTACGATTAACAAAACTGGAAGCTTCAAGTTCCAAGCCACACGAGTTGGGAAAGATACATTCCTGGCTCAAATTGTGAAGCTAGTCCAGCAAGCTCAAGGCTCTAAAGCACCCATTCAACGATTAGCAGACCGAGTAACGGGATGGTTTGTACCTGCCGTGATTGCCATTGCGATCGCTACTTTCATTATTTGGTACAACATCATGGGGAATGTCACGATGGCGTTAATCACAACCGTGGGCGTTTTAATTATTGCTTGTCCTTGTGCGCTAGGTTTAGCCACACCAACCTCCATCATGGTGGGTACCGGTAAAGGGGCAGAAAATGGCATCCTGATTAAAGGTGCAGAAAGTCTGGAACTTGCACACCAATTGCAAACCATTGTCCTCGACAAAACGGGCACCATTACACAAGGCAAGCCGACTGTCACCGATTTTGTGACGGTCAATGGTACGGCAAATCGTAATGAACTCCAACTTTTGTGCTTAGCAGCATCTGTTGAGCGGAATTCAGAACATCCCTTGGCTGAAGCGGTAGTGCAGTATGCCCAATCCCAAGGTGTGGAATTAACTGATACCCAAGAATTTCAAGCAATAGCAGGTAGCGGTGTACAAGGATATGTATCCAATCAATTCGTACAAATTGGGACGCGCCGTTGGATGACTGAATTGGGTATTGATACAAGCGCTTTGCCAACGCCTTGGGAGCAGCTGGAATATCTCGGTAAAACCGTGATTTGGATGGCAGTTAATGGCAAAATTCAAGCAATTATGGGTATTGCCGATGCGGTGAAACCCTCTTCTGTCAGTGCCATTCGTACTTTACAACGCATGGGATTGTCCGTAGTTATGTTGACTGGAGACAACAGCCGCACTGCTAACGTAATTGCGCGTGAGGTTGGGATTAAACGAGTCTTTGCTGAAGTTCGTCCTGAGCAAAAAGCTGCAACGGTTGAGACACTTCAGTCTGAAAGGAAGATCGTAGCAATGGTGGGGGATGGTATTAATGACGCACCCGCTTTAGCACAAGCCGATGTTGGTATGGCAATTGGAACAGGAACCGATGTTGCGATCGCTGCTAGTGATATTACCCTGATTTCTGGTGATTTACAAGGCATTGTTACCGCGATTCAACTGTCTCGCGCCACGATGCGAAACATCAAACAAAATTTGTTCTTTGCCTTCATCTACAACGTGGCAGGAATACCAATCGCCGCTGGCATTCTCTTCCCTATCTTTGGTTGGCTCTTAAGTCCCATTATTGCAGGTGCAGCAATGGCGTTTAGTTCGGTTTCAGTGGTTGCAAATGCGCTGCGTCTGCGTAATTTTCAACCCAAAATTCTGGGTTAAGTGCATCATTCATTAAAGGAGAAATAACGATGTTTAAGAAAGTTACGTTTTTCGGGGCATTAGCAGGATTTGGATTTCTGTTAGGGGTAATTTCCGGGACGATTGCCGCCGAAATGCCAACTGAACACTCCACTCCCAAAACTACTCAATTCCAACATATCGAACAACCCTTAATCAACAAAATTGCGGTGAGTCTGGGTGGATTGGGATTAATTGGTTTAGAACTCTGGTGGTTCTTGCTGAGTAAGCCGAAGTCTCAGAAAGCTGAATTAGCAGGTGGAGGAATTCAAGAAGTGACGGTTAATGTTGATGGCGGTTATGAACCGAGTCGCATTGTCGTGCAAGCCGGTCAACTTGTGCGGCTGAACTTCTTCCGTAAAGATAAAAGCAGTTGTTTGGAACAGGTACTCATTCCCGATTTTCACATCGCAGTTCATTTACCGCTTAATGAAGTGACGGCTGTGGAGTTCATGCCTGAACAAGCAGGAGATTATGTTTTTACCTGCGGTATGAATATGTTTCGCGGTGCCCTAGAAGTACAGGCATCCAATAGTTCGAGTAAAGAGAACTTCTTCGCCCAAATCCCAGCGTGAGTGAGGTAAAAGGAAGCGCCCAGTATAAGCAGATTGCCGCGATTGGTTGCTAGCAAAGAAATACATTCGTGTGCAATACTCATCATTTCTCAAATACTGGGCGCTGTTTGTACCTTCGGTAGCTTTATTCGATATGGCCTACCCTCTTGTCTCTCCAGCCCACTGGATAATTTAGGATAAACTTAGAAATTAAATTGAGGATGAGAGTCGTTAAGGATGTTAGCCCAAGAAACACTAAAACAAATTGGTTCAGTCGCCAAGGAAAGTGGCGTCCCCATTAAAACGATTCGCTACTATGAGGAACTAGGTTTACTGAAGTCATCGGGAAGAACGGAGGGTGGATTTAGATTATTCAACTCCGATGTTTTTGCGCGTTTAAGTTTTATCAAACGTGCCCAGAGTCTAGGATTGAGTTTGTCAGAAATCAAGGAATTTCTGGCTGTTCACGACCAAGGTGACTTACCTTGCGATCGCATTAAGGTGAAGCTGAACGATAAAATTGACGAAATCGATCGCCAAATCCAACAGTTACAGGTTTTGAAGCTGGAGTTAGTCGGATTACTTTCGGGATGGGAAACCATACCAGAAACACTGGAAGCAACCATTTGTCCAATTATTCAAGGAATTTAAGCAATTAGATTTCTTTTAAACTTACTATATAACCTAATCAAGAGGGGATGCTATCCAACATGGTTAGGCTGATGCACCATCTTTAAAGTTAGTTTCATTTTCCATTAATTTAATAAATTGTGAAATATGTTTAATCGAGCGAATGTGATAAACACTTTTGCTGCTTTGAGCCTGATCGATATACTCACGAGATTTTGGGGCCAAATATTTGTGACATAACCAAAGCACGCGGTAGCTAGTGAGGGAACTCCTCAAGATTGGACTTTTTTGGGGCCAGCCTTCTGGCGGTTTAAAGTAACCTGTGATTAGCCGTTTAGTTACCCAATTGATGCGAACCGTCCCTTGACCGTACCTTGGTAGCAGAAGTGGGGGCGCGTGTTGGTGAGGAAAAGGGAGACGGAGCGATCGTGTCGGCTGGAGTGGGACTGCGCCAGCAGGTAGGCTATCAGAGTGTTATCGATATTGGTCTAAAAGGCAACTTGGCGACTGGCAACGGTGAACGTAGCGAGGTGCGTTTGGTTACTGGCTATTCATTTTCTTTTTGACGGCAACACCCACATACTATGTTTGGGTTGGGGCAACCGTAGGTTAACTAACCTATAGTTGCCCCCTTGAATCAAGTTGATGCCATTACCTGATTACTAGTTACCCTGTAGACGCTGTTGCCGTTGTTGCTGCCACTGGGAGCGCATTTGCTCCATTTGTTGCCGCTGCTCAGGCGTCAGAACCTGCTCCATGCGGGCTTTTTGTGATTCCATAATCTGTTTGATGCTGGCTTCCTGCTCTGCTGTCAGATTCAGGGCTGCCATCTTACCCCCGCGCCGTCCTTGACGAGCTTGCTCTTGACCGTTTTGCCCTTGACGGTTTTGCTTCATCGTTTCCATCTGTGCGCGTTGCTCTGGGGTGAGGACTTCTTGAATCTGGGCGCGAGTCTCTTCCTTGATTTGACGCATTTGCTCTTTTTGGGCATCGGTTAGATTGAGCTTCGCCCATTTACCTTCTTTACCTTGGCGTTGAGCTTGCGCCATTAATAGCTTCACGGATGGGTTAGCTTGGGCGTTGACAGCGAAGGGAGCTGCAACAGCACCAAGAACAAGCACTCCCGCTAGCATTGGCATCAGTTTGATTTTCATTGTGGCCTCGTTGAGTATCGCTTGAGTTTGATGCCCTCATCATAGGAATTCGCACACTTGAAGCACATGAGGAGAAAGTCATGAATTCCAGCATGACTTTTGTCATAAACAACTTGGGGAAGAAAGTGACGAGCCGTTTTATCCTCAGACAATTTAACGTAGGGTTAGGTCTTTAACCTATTCCTGTGAGCCGCCCCATCCAAGTCCAAAATCATCCCTTTCGGTTTCTGCTCTACCTAGAGTGGATGCTGCTATTCGTTGCTATTTTTACTGAACTGATTCCCTCGCCTCATCAACGATTTTTCCGCTTACCCGAACTCACCGTTTCATTGATTATTGGCTTTGGGTTGATGGGATTGAGATTACCCACGGGTCAGCAACGTTACAAGATTCTCTACACACTTGTAGAAGTTTTCCTGATTTTACTCACGTCAATTACGGGTGGTAGAACAGTCCGACTTTTTCCTTTACTCTACCTAATTGTGGTGACTCGCAGTTGCTTAATTTTTCAACTGCCCGGTCGTTTGGGGGTGACAGGTTTATCATTTTCTTTGTTTTTGCTAACCTTACTCCGCCGCTTTCAACGCATACCCACCTCACCCCTTTTACAGGAGCGATTGCAGTTTTTTATTCTCGGGTATGCGCTCTTATTTGGATTGACCTTCGTGTTTGTCTTACTATCGATGAATTCAATGGTTGCCGAGCGTCAGAGCCGAGAAAAACTAGCGATCGCCAATGAAAAACTGCGACAGTACGCCCTACGCATTGAAAACCAAGCGATCCTGCAAGAACGGAACCGCATTGCTCGTGACATTCATGATTCCTTAGGGCACTCCCTAACCGCCCTCAATATTCAGCTCGAAACCGCCGTGAAGCTTTGGCAATCCAATCCTGACAAGGCAAAAACCTTTTTGGCACGGGCGAAAGAACTCGGTTCTCAATCGCTTCAAGAGGTACGACAATCCGTCTCTACCATGCGCTCCGACCCGGTGCAAGGGCGTCCCCTCGAAGACGCGATCGCCTATTTAGCAGAAGAACTTCAGCGCTCAACGGGTATCTCTGCCAGTTGTAGCCTGCTTGTAGCCCGTCCCCTCCCGGCTGAGCTGCACACGGCTGTCTATCGAATTGTCCAAGAATCATTGACAAATATTTGTAAATATGCAGGCGCAAGCGAAGTCAAAATTCAGCTAAAAGCCACCACAGACGAGCTGGACTTAATCATTCAGGATAATGGCAGAGGATTTAATGTCGAAACCAATACAACGGGTTTTGGCTTGCAAGGTATGCGGGAACGCACTCTGGCCTTGGGGGGTCAGTTACTGATTGATAGTCAACCCGGCGCTGGATGCCGAATTAGCGCTCATTTTCCCTTACCCCAGCTATAAAAGAGAAAAAATTCATCCTCGATAGCGCTATGTTAGCCCTGCTGCCTGACCCATTAATGACGACTGACTCATGAACATGATTCGGATATTGCTTGTAGATGACCAGAGTTTAATTCGTCAAGGATTGAGAGCATTATTAGAACTAGAGCCGGATTTAGAAGTCGTGGGAGAAGCAGAGAACGGGCAAAGTGCGATCGCGCTCGTCGAAACCTTAAACCCAGATGTCTTGCTCCTGGATATTCGGATGCCTGTGATGGATGGAGTTGCTGTCACGCGAGAAATTGGTCAACGCTTTACTGACACAAAAGTCTTAGTGCTAACCACGTTTGATGATGAGCAATATGTCGCACAGGCGCTGCACTATGGGGCAAAAGGCTATTTGCTCAAAGACACTCCTTCTGAAGAGTTAGCGGCAGCGATTCGAGCCGTTTACAAAGGTTACACCCAACTGGGGCCAGGATTGTTTGAAAAGGCGATGCAAAAAGTTCCTGCTCCTCCTACTAGTCCTCCAGCCGGTTGGGAACAGTTAACGCCGAGAGAAAAGGAAGTCTTAAAGCTAATTGCCGCCGGTGCTAGTAACCGCGAGATTGCAGAATCACTCTACATTTCCGAAGGAACCGTGAAAAATCATGTGACACGTATTCTCAATCAGTTAGGTTTGCGCGATCGCACCCAGGCCGCCATTTTAGCTCACTCCTTTTTGCACTAAGCTGACGCGCATCTAAAGTGTGATAATGCAAGCGCCTGAAACCATTTGCTGCCTTAGATTGCCCTGTAACACTAAATAACGAGCAGCTTAGTGCAGACTCACAGAAAATCATCCACCCGTTTTTTGTAGGTGTTTGTCCCATCCCCGTATGAACTCCGGCCCCAGTCTTCCACGACCTTCCTCATCTCCAGTCTCTTCCCTTCATTTTCTTAAGCAACTCTGTGACAGATATCACAAAAGGATGTATTTCCGAGTCACACTTTATCTCTCTTAGGGATCACAGTGAAATCTTGCTAAAAAGTTCATATTAGTTACATACAAAATCCCTTTGGTAAAGATAATATGTCAGCCCAACTCTTTTGCTCTGCGATTAGCATCGAAGAGCGCGTTGCCCAAATCTTGATGGAACGAAGAGTTACTTATACCGATCAGCAGATGCTCAGGTGGGCTTTAGTATCTCAACAGGATCTTGATGAGCAAGAGCGGACACTGATTGATCGGGTATTTTACGGTGTGCGCCATGGCTTACTCAGAGTAGTCGAATCCCTTGACTAGTAATATCAATATAAAATAGCAGGTTCTGCTACATTAAGAAATAGCAAGACACTACTTATCGTTGGATTTAGAAACCGTCAAAAGATTTTCCAGAAAGCTAATGTTTTACTTCTGAAAGATTGAGCGGTCAATCATCTATTTATTTAGGTCAAATTTGAACAAAATGAAACAATTCAATACCTTCTTAATGAGTACAGCTAATGTAGCGTAAAAAAAGAAGTCAGCCCTCTACCCCTTACAGGAAGCCACTTGAGTCAGTCACTGTCCTCGAATTTATTAAGAATTGACTCCAATTTTTTGTTAAATTTTACGTTTACTTTTTACCGATTTTAACTTATCTTTTGAATTAATATTTGTTTACCAATCTTTGAAAAAGTAAACTAATTTTTATCAAAAAACAAGGAAGAATAGAAATAGGATTTTTTGATAAAAGCCACGAGCATATCCTCTAACTTATGAGAGGAAATAAAGATAATTATGTTGAAAAAACATTCATGTCCTTGTTGTTCACAACCCTTACTTAGACATATTTCTTTCAAAAGAAGCTTCTGGTTTTGTAGCCACTGTCACCAAGAAATGCCAGACTTAGCTAACTGGCAAGACGCTCAAGTAAGTCAGCAGCATTGGCTCAGTAAGAATATACCTGTTCGCCAACCCAGGAAAGAAGAATTACAGCACAGTGCAACCTTGTCCTCCCTAGGGTTATCACAAAAATTTTCAGAATTACTAGAAGAATCTCACTTCGCGGCGCGATGTCCCTGAGTTTTATAGCAGTCGCCAAGGCAAAAGATTGACTCTCACCCAATACTGAAACCTTGAGCCGTCAATCTTTTGCCATTTGCCTTCTGCCTCCTCGTATGAACTCCAATACCTCCTCATCCTCACTAAAGTCCTCGTATGAGCTCCGGCGGTCGCTCCGGTGCCTTTGGCTATACAAGGAGGCAGATGTTTAGGTGACGCATCCCCAAAAAATCTTGCCATTAGCCATTACCAGAAATTACGTAACGTGACACTTGGCGAGTGGAAAATGTAGGTTTTAAGGTTCAAAATCTGAGTTTTACGTCAGGAAAAATAATGCGGTCTTTTGTAAGGTGGGTCATGCCCACCTTACGGGTCATTTATGCCCCTAACAGACTTCTTTTGGGTTATGCCCTAAGCCGAAACAGGAACTATACTCGGTCAGTTTGGCAATAGATTGTACCATTGGGCATGATTGCACCTTCCAAGGAGGCTTCACTTAAATTGGCTCCCTCTAAATTGGCTCCAATTAAATTGGCTTCATTCAGATTAGTGCTACTGAGATTAGCATTGGTTAAATAAGTGAGTAACAAACCCGATCGCAGCAAATTGGCCTGGCTTAAGTTGGCGTCCAGCAAATTAGCCTCAAGCAGATTCGCACCCGACAAATTCGCTTTAGACAAATTCGCTTTGTGCAAGTTGGCTTTACTCAGTTCTGCTCCTCGTAAGTTAGCCTTCTTCAGCAGCACTTCAGCCAGGTTCGCTCGCGTTAGATTTGCTCCTTGCAAGTCAGCGCCACTCAAATCAGCATGGCTTAAATTGGCCTCCCGCAAATCAGCGCCACTCAGATTCGCCCCACTCAGATTCGCCCCACTCAGATTCGCCCCTTTGAGATCGGCTTCACTTAGATCAGCCTCTTCCAGATTAGCCCGACGCAAGTTCACTCGATTCAAATAAGCCCGAATCAAACTCGCTCCACTCAGGTTGGCTTCACTCAAATCAGCTTCACCAAGAATGGCTCGATTTAATATGGCCTTTTTCAAATCCGCTTGGACGAGAATAGCTCGGCTTAATGTTGCTCCAGTCAAGTTTACTTTTGTCAGTTTTGCCCCTTTGATCAAGGCCCCAATCAGGCTGGTACCGATCAAAGTAGCCCATTTCAAGTCGGCTCCCGATAGCAATGCACCCGATAAAATGGCTCCACTCAAATCTGCTTCACTCAAAATGGCCTGAGTCAGGTCTGCTCGTGAGAGAGTGGTTTCAATGAGTTGTGCTTTTGTGAAATTGGCTACCCTCAAATCGGCATTGCTGAGATTCGCTCTAATTAGCTTAGTCTTTGTTAAATTAGCCCCATTCAGATGGGCTGAACTGAGATTGATCCGATTGAGATTAGAGCCACTTAAATCGACTCCACTGAGTTTGGCACCTGAAAAATTTCGTTCTCCTGTTTCGTGCCGACTCAAAAGTTCGCTTTCAGTTGAAAATTCGCTTGCTTTCATAAATTTTGCCTGATTTTCCTTGCTGTTTATCAGCTCCAGGCTCGACCTGATTTTCTTAAAAGAACGCTCAGGTGGCAAAGGTTAGCTAATAACTCCTTGGAACTTACTAAGGTTGAGTAATTGAGTAATGTTTGACCAAAAGAAGATTAGTGTGTCAAGACGTTGATTTTAGATTCTTTGTGCAATCTAAGAACTATCAATCGTTTTTGACTCATGGCTCAATTAAAAATCTCAAGCCATGCAATGAATGAAAAAATGATCAGAGCAGAGGAAAACGAATAGGATTTTATTAAGAAAGTAGAGTTTACTTAAAGACTTTTGCTCAGTTAAGAGCTAGCCTTTTCACTCTCTCAACGGCTAAGAGTTATCTCCCGCTCGAACATCAGTGAGTTATCTCAAGCTGAGCGCAGGAAATCTTCCCTAGCCATAGGGACTCTCGATAGAGTCATGATTGATGGTGTCCATAACCTCTGTGAAACAAAGAAAGCTGTTTTCAGGCGACTCAGCTTATGTCACCTCCCTCATATCCTGCACTAATTTGATCAGACGGAATCACAGAAGAACTTCCGTCTGTATTTGGGTTTACCCAATGCCTGCTGTCACAACCGCTACAAAAACCCTTCCCAGAACAGCTGGTTTTGCTTCCAGCCAGGTCTCGGCATCAAACTGGAAAAGTCTCTTGTCTTAAATGCCCCGGTGGACTTGACTGCTGCTCCCAAGTCTTGGCTCGGCGTCATACAGTTGGATCAGGATTGTGTTCCGTTTAGCTAGTGCTTACTGAATAATCTGTCTTTAGAACTATAACGTGCTTTAAACAAAGCGCCAGGTTTGGCACTCATCCGTTCCAATCCTACAGAAGCACTCTAAGTGCAAAGATCGTGGGCATGGTCAATTGAATGTGCCCTCGAACGGCAAGAAGCCAATTCTAAAAAACCTATTCTATAAAGATAAGGGTTGCGTGTCAGCGTCGGCAAGCTACAGTTACCATTTTCAACGTTTTGTGCTATTCAACTCCAAGAACGGACTCTATTAGCGACATAGGAGATAGCCTGTGATTGACTTTGATTCCTTGATTCCTGAGGAACTACTGCTTGCGCCCCCACATCCCCTGGAGCAGAATTTGGAATTGTCGATTCCTGATCATCGGAGTGCTTCTGTGCAAGAAATCCGGGAGATACAGCGGCGAGAACACATTCCTGGAGTCGTCAAACGTCTTGTTTTTTTTGATGCCGATACCTTTTGGGAATACTGGTGGTGTGTACCCGGTCGTATGCTTTTACCAGAAGATGTGGAACTCTTAGCTCGTGATCTCCCCCGTGTAGAGAGCATCGTCGCTCAACTGATTTGGCTGTTTGGAGGATTCTGCTTCACTCAAGACAGCCACCGTGATGGTGAACAAATCCCAATGCATGACTGGCCAGATGTGATCAAATTTGCTCAGCAGCAAGGATTCGAGTCTTATTTGCTGGATATCGACTTTCTGCCTCTGGCCATTAAGCACGATTTTCGGCATTCCAACTCTGATGAAACAGACTCTCAATCCTCTCATATTGCCGTTGAACCCGCACACTGGCATATTGAATTTTTGCAGCTTATCCCTACTCTAGGTGGGTTTGAACTGCAAAATCAAAAGACGGTTTGTAGTTGTCAAATCTGGACCGGAAAACCCTTTTTAAAGCATCTAGCTTCGGGCATATCTTCAGCTCGTTATGACTTATGGGTTGCCCGTCCTATGGACATTACCCAACCCTCTTGGCTCAAGTAGTCTATATCACAAACGTATATTCAGCTTTATGTTAAGCTGAAGTGCTTAAACTTAATTACTGAAATAAGGCTTTCAATTTTGTTCACATGAAAGCCTGCCTCTTGTGCCGATGACAAAAACTACAGGGTTAGCACCAAAAACATTAGGTTATTGGGCGTATCTAGCTATCGAAAAACACTTTCAAAAAACGCTTAAATACGAAAGCGACGTTCTCGCCGACAAAGACCCAGAAGCTTTACATCAAATGCGCGTCGGGATGCGCCGTCTGCGTACAGCCGTTCATGGTTTTGCCCCCGCCCTCTCACTCCCAACAGCCGCTCAAGAGAAAAAAATTGCCAAAATTGCCCGACAATTAGGTGAGTTACGGGATATCGATGTACTGCAAGACACCCTGAAAAATCAGTACCTCCCGACCCTACCGCCCTCCGAACAAGACGCTCTCAAAAAAGTTTTGGCAACCCTCAAAAAGCAGCGTCAAAAATCATTAGAGCTGGTTCAAACAACTCTCAAAGAGGGACGCTATGAGGAACTCAAACAGGGGTTTCAAAACTGGCTAAACCAACCGAGTTATGGGGAATTTGCGGAATTTCCCATTGATGAGATTTTGCCAGAATTGCTCCTACCCCTCGTGAGTCAATTTTTGCTTCATCCAGCTTGGCTCGTCGGCGTAAAGCTGACGGATGGAGAGATTGCTGCTCCCAGCGGCCTGAATTCAGAAATCGTGGTGCAGCTTTTAACCGCGCATGGAGATAGTCTTCATAGCTTGCGGAAACAAGCCAAGCGAGTGCGCTATCAGATGGAACTCTTTACAGACTTCTATCCCTCTACTTATGAGGATTATGTCAAAGACATCAAAAATATCCAAAGCATTTTGGGGCACATTCAAGACAGTTTCGTATTAGCTGAATTTTTGAAAGCAAGCCTAGATTCAGGAAATATCGCTCAACTGCCAACGATGGCTAGTCAGTTCACAGAAGCGCGTTACCAAGCTTGGCAGGAGTGGCGGCCTTTACAGCAGCGATATCTCAATCCCAAAACCCGAAGAGATTTGCATCAGACCTTGCTCAAACCTGTTGCTCCAAAAACACCTTAGGATTCAAGACAAGTGAGGAATTGCCCTGGCTGGCAGACTAAGTGCTTAATCTTGGGATTACCCAGCCTTTACCTGGGTGGCTTACAGTAGGGCTGGCAATCTACGCCAGTTGTACACAGCACCAAAAGAGTTGCACCTCATGCCCCAAGCTACCAGAGCAATTCTCGAACTCGAACACAATGAGTTAAGGGAAGGACGCCGCTTACATTTTTATGCCAAAGGCGAAGGCATCCCACTCGTTTCCCAGGGTGTCTGGCAGGTGTGCCAGGGACTCGTGCAGTTAAGTACACCATGCCTGAATGGTGAAGAGGTGTGGCTGGGTTGGGCAGACCCTTCCATGTTTTTTGGTCAGTGGTTCTCCTTGCTGCACTCTTACCAAGCAACAGCTCTGTCTGATGTTCATCTCATTTGGTTTTCTTTAGCAGAAATCAACGCTTCTGCACGCCTGTCTCAGATCGTTTTACCGCAGATGGTACGTCGGATGCGGCAGACAGAAGCGTTGCTCGCGATTTCAGGTCAGCGCCGGGTTGAAGAACGCTTGCAGCAACTGTTCTTGCTGATGAAGCAAGAAATGGGTGAACCGATGCCGGAAGGGACTCGTCTCAGAGTGCGTCTGACTCACCAGAACTTAGCCAATGCTATCGGCACCACACGAGTAACCGTCACACGACTCCTCAGCAAGCTGAAACGTGAAGGCGCAATTACTATCGATCGCGATCGCCATATTATCCTGACGGACAGCTTCAAAAATATTGCGGATTGGTGAGCGCCATTTACGAAAAAATCCTTTAGAATATCAGCTTCACATCTATTACAAATAGTGAGTTGCATTCTTTAGGAGTAAGGCTCTGTCTCTCGACGCTATTTCAATTCCCCCAGCTTCGGGTCAGACCCCCACTGGACTGATCGTAATCTTACACGGCTGGGGAGCCAACGCCCAAGATTTGGCTTCTCTCGTGCCCATGTTGAACCTGCCCAATTACCACTTCCTGCTTCCTAATGCTCCTTTTTCTCACCCTCAGGTAGCCGGAGGCAAGATGTGGTACGACTTAGCCAGGGAAGATTATAAGGGTTTAACCCTCAGCCAAGAACTGCTAGAAGAGTGGCTCAAGTCTTTAGAAAGTAGGACAGGCGTTCCCCTGGAGTCCACGATTTTGAGTGGCTTTTCCCAAGGTGGCGCGATGACCCTCGATGTCGGCTTAATGTTACCGCTAGGGGGTTTAATCTGTATGAGCGGCTATCTGCATCGAACACCGCAAGATATTGAGCCTCCTTTACCATCGGTCTTAATTGTGCATGGGAGACAAGATACGGTTGTGCCGATCACAGCAGCTCAAAGAGTACGAGATTATTTACTCAGCCTAGGGGCACCCATGCAGTACAAAGAATTTGAGATGGGGCATGAAATTCGACCCGATGTCATGGAGATCCTGCGGGAGTTTATTTTAGTTAATACTGGCTCCGCCCCAGCTTAAATCACGCCAAACCTAGAACAGTTACCGCATTCCTGCTTAGTTTCGAGCCAACTCGAAGGTGATTTGATTGACTTTTGTGAGGACAGCCTTAAAAATTCACACCACCTTCACTTAATACTTCGTAGTTTTCAACCGAGTCCTGTCAAGTAATAGGGATAATAGGATAAGCGGATGTTAAAGCTATTTAGCATTGGACATAGAGGCTAATCAAGGGAGGCGTGAGCAATGGCAACTTTAACCTTAACTATTCGGGAGCGCGATTTAATGGCTCTCACGGCAGATGACGTTGCAGAGCTAGCTGGACGTTTAGAACGGGATGATTACACGAATGCTTTTGAGGGACTCGACGATTGGCATTTACTGCGTGCCTTAGCATTTCAGCGTCCAGAGCTAATCGAACCCTATCTCTACTTGCTCGATCTAGAAGGCTACGATGAAGCCTGAGCCACTCCCTACTTCAAAAGCTCAAATCCAAAATCTAGGCTGGGAAGGCAGGCGAGTTCTAGTTGGTGTAGGCGGCGGCATCGCCGCCTATAAAGTTTGTCAGGTGATTTCTACCTTATTTAAATCAGGGGTAGACGTGAGAGTTATTCTCACGCAATCGGCTCAAGAATTTATTACTCCCTTAACATTAACCACACTTTCGCGTCATCCAGCTTATACAGACTCAGTTTTCTGGCAACCCACTCACACCCGCCCAGTGCATATTGAGTTAGGGGAATGGGCTGAGGTGTTTGTGATTGCTCCCCTGACGGCAAATACTTTGGGCAAGTTAGCCCATGGCTTAGCCGATAATTTGCTAACGAATACAGTACTCGCTTCTGGTTGTCCCGTCCTGTTGGCACCGGCGATGAATACCCAAATGTGGGAACAGCCGTCGGTGCAACGAAACTGGCAGCAATTGCTGAGTGACTCTCGATATCATCGTGTGGGGCCAGAGGCAGGATTGTTGGCGTGCGATCGCGTGGGTTCTGGACGCATGGCAGAACCCGATGAGATATTGGCCTCGGTGCGATCGCTCCTGCATACGAACGGTAAGCGCGATTTAGTCGGCAAGCGAGTTTTAATCAGCACTGGCGGAACCCAGGAATATCTTGACCCGGTTCGCTTCATTGGCAATCCTTCCACGGGTAAGATGGGGCTGGCGTTGGCACAAGCGGCATTGCACCGAGGAGCCACAGTAACCCTGGTTCACGCCCCCATCACCTGGGAGGTACCGTTAGGCATTCGAGCCATTGCGGTGGTGAGTGCAGCCCAGATGGGACAAGCGATGATGGAATGCTTCCCGGATGCAGATGTGATTGTGATGGCAGCAGCAGTGGCAGATGTAAAACCCGCTGAATATGCCCCGGAGAAGTTACCGAAAAAATTACTTCCCAATTCTTTACGCTTAGAACCTGTGCCGGATATCTTGGCAGAGTTGGGACACCGCAAACAGCCGCATCAACGCTTAATTGGATTTGCTGCACAAACTGGCGATATTGTCAAGCCTGCCTTAGAGAAATTGCGGAACAAGAAATTAGATGCGATCGCCGCTAATCCGATCGATAAACCTAACAGTGGTTTTGGTAGCGATACGAATCAAGCCATATTTCTCGATAAACAGGGACGTCAGGTAGAAATTTCACCTTGTAGTAAATTGCAACTCGCTCATCATTTGTTTGATTTTGTCAGTAGTATTCCAGGCGAGTAAGAGAGCAAAAACCAATCAAAAGACTATCAAGGATGAAGTATTAGAAAGTTTTGAGACTTCATCCTTTTTTACTGCCCCTAGGGAAAGGCAATTCGACCACTCCCCAAGTATGAACCTTGGGTATTCTCTCCTATCGGAAAAGCAGTAATTCCAAATAGTTCAGGGGGCGACAAGCGCCCTAAAATGCTTCCTGTATAAGCGTTATCGCCCTTATCCCTCGTTGATAAAATGCCTGCTTATTGCGAACAGAAGTGATTAATTCCTCCACCCAATCTTGACACTCATGAAAAGCAGCTATCCAATTGTAGCCATACAAACAATACCAAAAGTTGCTATGTCTTCGGCGAGTTCTGTGGGTTTCTTTTTGCCGACAAATATAGGAAGATTGACCTCCAGTTGAGGTGTGTTGACCCTGCAACCAAGCAGCAGACATAGCGAGGGCAATTAACAATACTAAACGGACTAATCTATCTGATGAAGCTTGTGAACCTTCGAGGTTATAGCCT